>JAPLRR010000096.1 GCA_026399075.1 Methylococcales bacterium | reverse complement strand
CGGTGTCGATCCATTGGTATAGTTCTGGGTGGCGAGACATGGCGGTACCTTCGGTAAATAGATGTTGATGACTCTCATCAATTTACCTCAACGCACTGTCTCGTCATACTTTTTATTAAAAACCTACACGTGTAAGCCCTCAACCCCCCCCTTTTTCAATGGGGGAGGTGAATAAGTACGTTTAGTTTTGCTTGATACATAATGGCACTACATGGTTATTTCAAAAATATTGGTTTAATTTGGTCTGGTTAGGTGTGGCCGTAACCCAGCATGTGGCAACAAAAAATGTCTGGTTAAACTAACGCTAACCCTGCCTACATGGCTTGTTCCCACTCCGTTCGAGAGAACAAGAAAAGTTATTGCTAACTATAGGATGGGCTTTACACCTCAACCCATCCTATAACTCTGCTCAGTATCAATATAAAAACTCAACCGCACTCATTGAAAGTTTACCGTCTTTACTCAAAATTTCCTTATCACAAAGAATTGAATGATCCTTAACAATGCGTGGTGACGAGCATTGATCAATTGTTAATAATGATTTTGTATAAGGCATTTTATAAATATTTATTGTGTGCAATAAGTTTTCAGCCATAGTGGCCCTTACACAACTTACCGCTACAACATCAGCTTTAGCAGAAAATTCTGGATTCATGCAATCTTCTTCCAGTTCAATAATTTGTCGGGTTTTTATCAAAAATACATTCACCTTGATTCGCAAACCTTCACGAATATCCTCAGGATCTGTATGATAATTTGGTTGAACCACTGCAACAATCGAATCGTTTAATTCTTTGGTGTATGATAATGCATCTTCATAATTCCAATTAACAATCGTATCAGGTCGTTCGTACAGGGAATCATCGATTAGACTAATATCTAAATCTAATCGACTATTCCGCACCACTTCGCATTTTCTAATATAGGCATCTGAAATTCCATTATTTTTCCATTCAGCCAAATTAACTTGAGCCTCTTTCTCGATTTTTTTATAGCCAGAAACCAAAAGAAAGTAACCTTTTTTCAAATTTGAACAATCATCGCTGCTCATAAAGCTAAGCCCCGTCTTTTTTCCATCTAACGACTTGAACTTCTCCATGCCTTTCGTCAAATTCTTTTCTGATGCTACGATAGGCAACCAAAATTCATTGCCATAAGCTTGAACGATAGAAAAAAACAAAATACATGCTATAAAAGGCAGCTTGTAACTCATAAACCGCTTTCCTTTTTCACCACAGACAACTCACTATTTTTGCGGCCTTGAACATGGGCAACATCCCTAAAGCCCTTCCAATCTCCGCCCCATACGAGTCCTAGCTTGTTAGCTTCTTCTCCAATTGCCTTCCAATAACCATTTTTTTCTGCATCATTACCCCATCCCCACCGTTTATCTACAATATCAGCAGCATAAGAATTTGGAGTTTTATTTGGTAACTGAGCGTTATGAAAGCTAAATTTCACCTTTGTTCTTTTTTTATTATAAAGATCTAATTGAACAGCGACTGATCGCCATCCATAAAATATTTTTGGTAGAAATCCACGTCCTTTCATTTTTTCAAGCAATGTTTTAACTTTTTCTCGAAAAATAGGATTTAGACTTTCCAATTTTTGTTCCTGCGACCACTGTGAAGAATCACCAGACCACTTATAGGCAGAAGCTTCTTGTGGAGATTTATGAGCTAATGGTTTTAATGAAAGCATTTGCCATGTTTTACCTTTAACATCGATAAGCCCATCAGGATGCGGTAAAAAGGTTTTTTGAAAAGCAATAATCGCATTAATTGTTTTTTTTCCGCACAAACCATCCACAGGCCCTGGGGTAAATCTATGCAACAAAAGCATAGCTTGAACCCTTTCTACATCAGGTTTGTGATTGACACCATCTTGACCTACCGATGCAGTTAAATTCATCGTATTAACTGCGTCATTTTTTGCTTGAAAATCTTTAGCGGTTTTGATATTAGCTCCTTGTTTAATATTAAGGGCATATAACTTGTGAGATGTCATAATATTAATTAGCAATTCTGCATATTTAGGATCGGTTGCATAACCTGCTTTTTGCAACCCTCGGGCAAAATCGTCAGAATTTCCTGTTTTAGCATATTCAAAAAGTATTGAAGCGTAGCGAGCATTGTTTTTTAAGAATCTACCGTGATCAACAAAAGAATCTTGCATACTTTTATATTTCTTGAAAGACGCGGCAATGGTTATATATTTTCCGTGTACAAACTCCTTAGTTTCTACGCTAACGGAGTCTTCACCCTTTTGGGCTTTAACACCAAAATAATTATTAGCCTCACCAATGTGATGCTCTCCCCACCCTGATTCCACGCAAGCTTGTGCAATGGTAATAGCAGTAGGTACACCGGCATCACGTTCAGATTCTTGAGCGGGAATGGTACATTTTTTGATAAAATCATCTGTCTTTGACATAATTGACCTCAAAGAGTAAAGTTAATTGTGTTTTTATAATTATTCAAAATCTTTTTATTTAAACTAAGATTTGGTAAATTTTCTAGCGTATTAGGCGAATTGCAAAAAGTTAGCATGTATTTTCCCCCTACCAATTGCAGAAAATACGCTATCAAAATAAGATGGTATATATGACAGCTTGTTGCTAAGCACTTATTTGTAATCTATTGAAATTCAAATTATTGCATCTAAAATAAATTAGTTGTATAAATATAAGCGATTTATTTATTATCTTTTTTTGCATAAGAAATTTGCATTTTTTTTAATTTTTTATCCCAGCTAATAGAGATAACAACCTTATCAGTCTTGTCATCAAAGGAATAATCCCAATAACCGTTAGCCCTTAAAACATCAAAGTATAACTTATTAAAAAAAGTATTATTGGGCGATGCTAATGGGTCATAAGGAAAATCCACAAAAAAAACAGGATAAACGCCATTGTTGAAAAATGAAACTTTATGTAAAGTCACATTATTTTTTTCAAGTACCTTGTGAACAGGATGATTCCAGTTTGATATATCATCAACTGTCCTATTTTGGCAAAATACAGATGAACTAAAGAAAAAAATAATCAGTATTATTGTACGAAAAAAATTAATAATAATTGCGTTATTAAAATTCATAACTAACCCCACTCATTTTAAAACTTACCCCAAAACGGATTCAGTCTAAGATCATCGGCATCTTTGTCGGTATGGCGCTCCCCTAACCATGATGTCCAGCCTAGGTGTGTATTCCCGCCCAACTGCGCACAAGGCACTTGGTCTTTTGTTAGCACTAAATTGACATCCCAACTCAATTCATCGCCGATATAATTGCGGATAATGGCAACCAGTTGCTCTAGCCTATCCCCAGTCGGCAATAGGCTTAAGTATTCGGGTAGATGTAAAGGCCCAAAACGGATGCGGAATTTATGCTGGCATGACCATACCTGGGAACCCAGTATCGCCGAACAACCTAATTCGCCTGTTAGTGGGCTGATGCCCAACCTGGTCAAATCTGTATCCTGAATAAACAGCCATTCCCCAACAAACTGTTCAATGCTGACGGTTAAGCGGAAATAATCCGCCAATAAAGCCCTCAAGGCTTCAGCTGATTTACTTTGCTTAGCCAAAAAACCGGTGTAGTACAACTTGGCAAGGTCAGGCATGGCATCACGCCCTTGCATAGCATCTGCGCCAAAACCCGCCAATGAACCTACATAAGTTGAAAAGCGGTCACTTTCGGGGCGGTCAAAACTAACGGTAGGCTCGGTGTTCGCCCATGCCCGATAAAATAAGCTGACCATACGATGATGGAACATATCGGCAAAACCTGACAAGGTCTGGTCGCGATAAAAATGTATCCGTTCGTGCAGATATTCGGTCAAATGTAGCGGCATGGGGCCGTTGGGGCCAAATAAACCCAAAAAACGCTGCTTGAGGACAGGCACCAAGCCTGCTTTGCGCCTTATAAATGCCGTGAGTGTGGCCGCTTCAAAAGCTAAGGACACGTCTTGGCCGAATCTGATTGGCGGCTCTAAACTCGGACGGTTCGATAGACCAAACCGCGCCTTATCCTTATAAGCGCACTCCAACAAACGCATCACTTGGAAAAAGCCGTAACGGTGCGGGGCTTTTTGCAAGGATGCTTCTAAATCAGCTGCCGTTGCCCTAGTCTCGCTTGCCATCTCATTATTTCCCCACGCTCGCTGGATTTTAAAACGGTTTCCGTAAATGAATTAAGCGACACGTACTGGGCAAAAAACTGCTCCAACACACTGCCTAACAAAAACGCACCGCTGCCCTCAAATGCCGATTCATCAACGGTAATGGTCAGTTCCAACCCACGTCCAAAAACAATGGGGCCGTTGATACCCATGCGCCTAACTATGGGCTTTGATTGGATAGATAACAAGCCTTCTATTTGCTTGCGAAAATTCGGATCACCATTGTCTCCGTATAATGATAACAAGCTGCGCAAAGCCACAGCACCTTCAGTTTCATTGGTATTAACCAGTGTCAAATAATTGAGGGACAGATGGTTTATTAGCTGCCAGGCAATGTCTTTATGGGCTTTTGAAGGACGAGGCTTAGTGGGGCCGGATAAACAACGCACCGATTTAACTGGTGCGCCAGTTTGTAGGGTAAAATCAGTTTCACCGCTACCGATAGGCAGCTGCAAAGGCAGGTCACGGTTAGTACAAAGCACGTCCAAGCCCAGTTGCCTTAATCCGCTACGAAAGGGCGCTTCATTGCTATCCACAAGGGCGATATACACTTCATTGCCCACATAACTGGAACGTGGCCCTTGCAATTTTTGTTTTGCAGATTTAACACGCGGCAGGCGCATAACCGAATAGTAAGCCCGTTGCTGATGGCTAATATCACTGCTCGCCTGATAAAACGGCAGAAAAGTTTGTTGCTCATCGCTAGTCGCGCCATAGCCAGTCACTTCCCGGATTTGATAGACTTCGTAGTCTAAAGGCCGGGCACGGTCTGGGACAATATGGTATTCATTGGTTTGCTCAGTTATATGGATGCGGTCGGCATGCTTGGGGAAGATATTTACTGCGGGGGTACAAAATAAGGCAAAGCGTGACGCATTAATTTCGTTTATCAACTTTGGATTGCTTTTATTCAGCAGAACAATAATATCAACCTCATTATCGGCGCATTGTTGCATGGCAGCTTGCAGTTGGGTCAACTCGATAAACAGATAACGCTCTGGAAAAGCAAAGTATTCTTGCAAGAGCCGATAGCCCTGGAATGATCTGGGCGTATAAGGTAATAAGGCTTCGTCTTGGGTAAAACCTTTAGGTAATACGGCGGATTGGGTAATGATATGTTGCCAAGCCAACGGGCGGCTAGTGGGTTGGACTACCACAGCGATGCCATTGGCCAGACATTGTTCATAGCACAGTATTGGCACTGCATCAGTTCCGCGCAAATAAACCGGCAAAGTGTCCAATTTGAGCTGGTTAAATGTTAGCCCTGCGGAGGCCCTTAAGCGTAAGCGTATGCCAGCTTTAAGCCCTGGCAAACTAGGGACGCCTATATTGGCTACTGCGCCGACACCGTTAAGATACTCAGCGTCAATTAACTCAATAGGCCACAGCGTCAAATCGTGGGCTGTGCGGTATTCACAGGCAGTTTGCTCGCCTTTGCCGAATTGGCTGCGTAAGGCCGTTTGTTTTGGGATAAGAAACCCTTCATTTAATGAGCCTTCCATTAAATCAGGCTGGCATTGCACCACTGTCATTGATGGTGTGGGCGACAAAAAATGGGGATAAACCATGTCCAGCAAATGCTGGGTAAAACGCGGAAACTCCGCATCGACTTTAAGCTGCACCCGCGCGGCAAGATAAGCAAACCCTTCGAGTAAGCGCTCCACATAAGGGTCGGCACAATCGAAACCATCCAAGCCTAGTCGGCCTGCAATTTTTGGATACTCCAGCGCAAATTCCCCAGCCATTTCGCGGATATGCTGCAACTCATGTTTATAATAGTTGAGTAACCGTGGATCCATAATTTTAGCCCTTATCAATAATATCCAAAGTGCCTGTTTCTAGATCCAACTCTGTCCTTAGATACAACCTTAAAGGCAGTGGCTGTGCCCAAAGATCCCCCTCAATATCAAAGGTCATGGCATTTTTATTCATTTGATGGCCCGCAACCGACACTTTCACCGTGACGGACTCAGGAAATATTCTGGGTTCAAAATCCCATATCGCCTGGCGTATTTGCCGCTGAATTTCAGGGACATCAGCACTGGATAAAGTTGTGCCCACCAAGTCTTTAATACCGTAATTGACAACGGAATGGCTGACCAAAGGATAATCTTCCAAATCTTGGTGGGTATCCAGCGAGCTGGTGTTTAACAACCATGCCAAGTCCCTTAAAACACATAAACGCAGTTTGCTTAATGATAAAACCCGTTGCTCGCGTGACTCTTGCAACTTATCAGGCGCATCATCGACCAAGCGATCCAATAGCGAGGGTTGCAGACGCTCTTTTTGGGTCAGTTCAGCCATGGCATTCTGTCTTTGCCGAAAAGCTGATCTCACGCACATCCATCAGTGCGTAATCATTTGCATTGGTGCTGAACAGGCGTTGCCCCAAGCCGATAAAAGTGCCTTCATCCAATTCTATCCAGTCGGTTTTTCGCGCCAGGCGTATCAGGCCTTCTTCGGCGGTTTCTGATCTGGGGTAACGGGTAGGGATTAAACCAAAGGCTTCACCGCCATTGGCCCAAACAAAATGCGCAGGCATCCACACCACGTCACGCAAATCAGCGGGTTCTTCAATTTGAATTGCTTGGATTTGCCCGAACGGTATCCAGAAATAACGGCCATTAATGATGGCTTCCAGCATTGGCCCTAAACGCATATCGGCATCGGCCAGCCAATCAAAAGCTTCACCATTGATAGTGCCAGGGTTGACCGGGGCAAGTTGAAAGGCTTGCTCCCGCAAGGCATAGGCTTCTTTATAACGCGTCTCAGTGTCAAGCTTAACGGCCTGTTGTAACAAAGCAATCCATTGCGTCGGTTCACCAAACACTAAAGGTGATTTGGTGCCTTCAAAAATTTTTTTGCGCAATAGCTCACAAGCAATAGCTTCACGGTAAGTTTGCACCATGGCGAGATTTGCCTCATCCAGATCACCCGCGATATTTAGTTGGTTTAAAGCCCTGCCCCAATCGCCCAGTACCGCCAACAGTTGGAACAAAAATGTCCTGAGCTTTGCATTGGCTGGGTCTTTTTTTATTTGATTTTGTAGTTGGATCAAGGCTTCGCCAAGATTACCCGCTTGTAAATGCTGCTCTGCTAAGGTCATAAGAATCCTTGCGGCCAGTTAAGATGCCACCATTAAATTTAAGCGTAGTTGCGCAGACCACTTTAGTGCGTGAAGGGGCATAAAGCCCCTTCACCCACCGTCTTACTTGGTGATATTTTCTTGAATGCTAAATTTATATTCTTTTTTACCACCATCAGGCGAACCATCGGTTTTTTGTGGTTGGTAAGCATATTCAAATTCAGCAAAATTAAGGCTGATATTTTCCGTCAACCTATCTTCACCACCACTGCCACCCATATTGACTGAAGTCACAATGACTTCTTTCATCTTGATGATGATGTATTCAACGGGGTTTTGCCCAGCTTTACGGACGACCAAGGTTGCTTCTTTGTGATGCGTACCCCGGCAACAGCTTGATATCAGCATGTTTGATGAGGCATCAATATACTTGGTGAAGTTGATATCCTGGACGCTAACTTTCCCAGAACCACCACCGCCGCCAGTTTGCGTGGTGCCGCTTTGGGAAAAACCCCAACTCCACGCCAACACGTCGATCTCATCTTTGTGCTTGCTGTCTTTGGCTTCACCTTTAAGGTCGCCAATTTTGATAAACATATCTACGGCCATGTTATTCTCCTATCTGTGTTAAGTTGTACTGCGAAACCCCAAGCACTAACCACTGTTAGGGCCTAGGCAAAATTATTGGCTGGTCAACCGGCCTTTGCCGACGGCAATTTTGAAATCAGCCTTAATGAGACGGTCAAGCCTTCCAATTGATAATGCGGTTTTAAAAAAAACTTGGAGGTGTAATAGCCGGGGTTGCCTTCCACTTCCTCAACAACCACTTCAGCCGCCGCCAACGGTTTAGTGGCTTTAGTAGATTCACTGGAATGTTCCGGATCCCCGTCCACATAATTCAACACCCACTCATTAAGCCAGCGTTCCATTTCTGTACGGCTCTTAAACGACCCAACTTTGTCACGGACTATACATTTCAGATAATGTGCAAACCGACAGGTTGCAAACAGATAAGGCAGCCTGGCAGCCAAGTTGGCGTTGGCAGTGGCATCGGGGTCATTATATTCAGCAGGTTTCTGTAAAGATTGGGCACCGATAAACGCGGCAAAATCAGAATTCTTTTTGTGCACCAACGGCATAAACCCGGCTTTGGCCAGCTCTGCTTCGCGGCGGTCGCTGATGGCAATTTCGGTTGGGCATTTCATATCCACGCCGCCATCATCGGTAGGGAAAGAATGCACCGGTAGGTTTTCCACCGCACCGCCTGATTCAATGCCCCGTATCCTTGAACACCAACCATACAGTTTAAAGGATCGGTTGATATTGGTTGCCATCGCGTAAGCGGCATTGCTCCACGTATAATTTTTACTGTTGGCCGCTTCGGTGTCCTCTTCAAAATCAAACTCGTCAACGGGATCGGTCTTTGCGCCATAAGGGAGCCTGGATAAAAACCGTGGCATGGCCAAACCGATATATTTTGCATCGTCAGACTCGCGGAGTGTACGCCAAGCCGCGTAATCAGGCGTGGAGAATATTTTTGACAGGTCACGGGGATTGGCCAATTCACTCCACGAATCCATCTGCAAAGTGGACGGGGCGACCCCAGCAATAAACGGTGCGTGCGAAGCCGCTGAAATTTGGGCGATTTGTGCCAACAATTCTACATCTTGGGGTGAGTGGTCAAAGTGATAATCCCCCATTAAACAACCGAAGGGTTGGCCACCAAATTGGCCATATTCTTCTTCATACAGTTTTTTAAACAAGGGGCTTTGATCCCAAGCAGTCCCCTTGAATCTTTTAAGCGTCTTGCCCAAATCCTTTTTGGATATGTTCATGACCCGTATTTTCAGCATCTCATCGGTCTCGGTATTGTTGACCATATAATGCAGCCCCCGCCATGTCCCTTCCAATTTTTGGAAGTCTTCATGATGTAGGATAAGGTTTACTTGTTCGGTCAATTTTTTGTCAAGTTGTGCAATGATTGATTCAATTGAAACGACGGCGCTATCGGAAACCACCGTAACATCTTTGAGGACATATTCGGCCAGCGTTTGCACCGCATTTTCAACCTCAGCCTTGGCACGATCTGACTTGGGTTTAAACTCTTTGTTTAAGAGCAAGGAAAATTCGCTGACACCCGCTTCTTGTACTGTGGCATCGGCTACTGTTGCTGTGGCATTTTCTAACTCGGCCATGGCTTACTCCCCGCCTTCTTGGCTTGGGCTAGTCTCGGCAGGCTTAGGCGCCGCAACCAAGGACTGTAATAATGTCGGGTCATTCAGGACTTTGGCGATTAACTCCTCGGCTCCTTCCTTGCCATCCATATAAGTCAGCAGATTTGCCAATTGCGTCCTTGCGGCCATTAACTTGTCCAGCCCCGCCACTTTTTTAGCGATAGCCGCTGGGGAAAAATCATCCATGCTTTGGAACGTGATATCTACATTAAGATTGCCTTCGCCAGTCAGTGCATTTGGGACGTTAAAAGCGACCCTGGGTTTCATGGCCTTCAGGCGGTCGTCAAAATTATCCACATCAATTTCCAGCAATTTGCGTTCACCAATAGGCGCCAAGGGTTCGGTGGGGTTGCCTGACAAGTCAGCCAACACGCCCATCACAAAAGGCAATTGGATTTTTTTTTGGGCGCCGTATAACTCAACATCATATTCAATCTGCACTCTGGGTGCGCGGTTACGGGCTATAAATTTTTGACTGCTTTGTGCCATTTAACACCTCTTCTAGTTATTGTTTCGTCCAGTTTCAACTGTTGTCTTCTTCAAGCTGCTTGCCCAAAATCACTTTCGCCTCTTCCAAGCCACTGGGGGCAATATCCTTTAACACGTCCATAAAATCTTTCCCCACCATTTTTATTGCCCGGTCAATAAAGAAAGGGACGGGGCTTGAGGGTTCATTTTTTCGGTAATAGTCACAAACTAAGTTTAGCATTTTAATTACATCTTGGTTATTGTGGATAATACCTACCACCGAATTATTTACGGCGGCATGGGTGCTGGCAGGTAGTTTGCCACTATCGGCTTCGGATATCATTGCAGGCAACCCAACATCGGATTCATCAACCATGCTTCCACCTTTTGCTTCCAAGCCAGCACGCAAAAAAGCCAGGCACTCTTTTAAAAAGCTGCGCAAAACTTCAAAACTCGGCGCATCATTAGACCCGACATACCCGGTGATCAGGTTTTCTAATTGACTGAGGTTGTCCAAGCTTGTTGTTATGGCTTGAAATGTCTGTTGCATCGGGGCAAGCCCACTGTCTTGTATCGCTGCATCAATAGTTGTTTGATCGACTTCTTGTTCACGGTTGGTTGCAGTGGATTTTCCTGAGGCTATGCTAATTTGGCGGAAACTAAAGCGCCCTAAGGCGTGGGATTCAAGCAGCGGGGTTTGTTGTAGCGGCCACAGCAAGGCATCATGGTCACACAAGGAAAGCAGGGCATTAATCCTTTCAGTCGGATCGTTGTCATCGTCTGGGTCAAGTTGCGGATGAAGGCACTGCCATTGTTTTTCTACAACCCCCCTAATCAGCGCCAGCCCTTCTTCAAATCCTGAAAAGCCTTCAAGCGCCAAAAGCGCCCTTAGATAACAAATTAACACCCGTAAATCTATCGTCCGTAGCAACAGTGCTTCGGATTGCTTTTTGACTTCCCGCCAATTAGGTGGTTCAGCTTCAGTAATGGTGTCCCCAATTTGCTGTTCCGGCTTGCCTTTAATCGCCTGTTCCAGCCCAATAAACTGCGGGTCGTATTGCAAATCATCACCACAGGCATTATCGGGTCCAATGCCGTTTACCAGATCATCAAAGTTCATAGCCAATGCCGTTTCCTCCAACCTTTAAAAAGTTATAAAAAGCCCTTTTCTGCGACCACAATAACACTGACATTATCCCGCGCACCACGGGCCAAAACCTCAGTAATCAAGGCTTCCGCAATATCTTGAGGAGACTTGCATTTCATTATATGCTCAATTTCTTTAAAGTTCATTTCTTTATCCAACCCGTCAGAACAGAGCAAAAAAACATCCCCCGCAAGCACTTCAACCATTTCTATAGCCAAGTCCAGCCCATCTTCCGCACCTATCGCACGGGTAATGACATTAGTGCTTTTAAACGCCAAATCTGAGGGCATCTGTCCATCATCAATGCAGTGGTCTTGCGTAAGCTGCTGGAGTTTATTGTCACGCAAGCGGTATAAGCGACTGTCTCCCGCCCACAAGAATGCACAATATTGCAACTCACAGACTAAAGCGACTACCGTGCTGCCCACCAGTTGGTTGCCGTATTCTTTCGCAGACAACTGCCGTAACTGGGTATTCACAGATTGCAAGCTGCTTTCAATGTCCCTGACATAATCTTCCAAAGGCGTGGTTGCTGGGATGTTTTTAAGGGTGTTGACTATCAACTGGCTGGCGACATCACCCGCCTTATGCCCCCCCATACCATCGGCCACCACCCACAAACCCGCTTCTGGCCTATCTAGCACGGAATCTTCATTATGTTTGCGGCGCTTGCCGACATGGGTGATCGCCCATGAGCACCAGCCTGTCCGTGCTTTGCTTGGTTCACCCACACTCAAAATACTGCTTAAGCTTTGCTGGTTTAAATCAGGCATATCGCTTGGTTTGTCGGCATTAACCACCAGAGACCCTTGCATAGGTGCCTCATCAGGGTGAACTTTACTGTTTAGAAAATCCACAAATCGGCTGATAGCAGGCAAACCTTCACAGGCTATAAGTGCTGGGATAACTTGATTTGACCCCTCATTGCCCCAAAGGCTGTACCCAGGCATAAAACTGGCCAATAACTGGGCATTGAGACTAACAAAGGCATCGCCGATTTGGCTGATATTGTCCATGGCAGTATAAAAATATTTTTTTCCATCCGTCGGCATTTGGGCTGCGCCCGCCCCATTGGCCAAAGAAAATACGGGGATCGATTGCAGCAATTGATCGAAGCCGTTGATGTCCAAATTGTCATTTAAACCCGCCAAGGCAACATCTTCTAGCTGTTCAAACCAAACATTACCCCGAGTAAAGAAGAGCGGTAATTCAGGCGGCTGGTCAAAGACAACGGCAATAGTCAGCGGGAAATAACGCCCCACATTATCGACACTGGGCATCATGACACCCGCCACCGCTTTATCACCACACAGCCCAGGGCTTAACAAAAACCGCCATATCGGGCTGGGCAAATAACTCCTTAACCAAGCATCGCCTAGTGTCTCCCGGCTGGCGGCAATAGAGGATTGCAGCCAGCCATCCCAAGGTTTTATAAACTCATGGGGTAAGTGCCTGGAAACAAAGTCCCCTACAACGGGCAATTTTCCGTAAAAGCCTACAACGTTTTTTTGGTTCATGGTTACAATCCCGGTGGAAGACTGATATTAGTTGCCTCCCTTAATAAAAAGGGATTGTCAACGCTGCTGGCGTTGAGTTCATAGCGTGCTTGCAATCCGTCTATTTCAAACGTTAGCAAGTATTTGCTCGGATCAATTTTTTGGATATGCGCCATGTCCAACACCTTAAACCACGCCCATTGACCTTCAACATCCCTTTGAGGCTTTTTTCCGTCCAGCGTATCAAAACCAAAACTGACCAAACGGCTACCATCTGTCCCAGGCCATTGCAATGGGGCGCTTTTTCCTGGTTCATTAGCGTTATAGCGGATTTGTTGCCCTTCAAGGTTTAACCAAAACGCCGTGGCCTTGGCGTCCAAGGAGATTGGTTTCAGGTTAAATTTCACTAACGGGGACTGTCCGCCACCTGCAAAAAACTTTTGCCGTATTTTGGTGGCCGCCTGCAATTGTGCCAATGCCCCAGACGACACGGCAATCGCTTGGTTATTTTGGCTAATCATACGCCAATTTTTACCACTGGTATCTACAAACGCTTTTAAATTGTTATTAAAGAATTGCTCCAAAATACCACCTTGGGCAAAAAATCGGCCAAAATCATCCAAGGTCACTTCATTACGGCTAGCCCTAGAAAATGGATAACGGCCTTGAATGCCCGATTGGTATAAAGGCATGACCTCGCTTTGCCAAAGCCGGTTTAATTGGGACTTACTGCTGTCCATAATTAAATCTTGGTTACCCGCCGCTAAGGTCTGGGCCATACTTTTTAATGGCTCGGGCAAATGGGCAGACTCCGCCTTCATTCTAGCGACCGGATCACCGCCACCACCGCCCTTGGCTTTTTCTATCGCCACCCCTGATACATTTGAAGTACCGCTTAAATCTATCATGTAACCATAGAGCTGCGCCAAAATCTCCAGGGTATGATCCAAACCCGTGCCCCTGACCAAATCCGTTAACGGTTTGAAGTGCTCCTCAACAACACGGCCCAAGGGTTGTGCCATTTGGCCAGCCAAACCTTGGGATTTAGCCACAGCCAGCAATTTGGCGGTACGCTCATCAACTGGCTTCACCACACCGGCGGCTTGCAGTTGTCCGGCGACATCGGCAGACGACTGCGGCGGTTTTGTCAAAGAGGTTTCTTGGTTTAAAACCACCAGCAATTTGCGTAAGGGGGAATCGGGGGCTGAGGCAAATTCCAACACTTCAACGGCTTGCCCGGCATTCGCTGTAGGTTTAATTATTAGCGCCCTTAATAAACTATCCCAGTTTTCGATGTAATCTTGATAATAAAAACTACGGATTTCTTCCTCCAGTTGGCCGCTATCGGCAACCTGGGCTTTAGCCGCATCACCTAGCACCCAACTGCCTGTTGCCAACGCTTCTGCCTGGGCTTTGCTTTGTTTTAAAAAATACTGGTAAAAACCATCGTAAGTAAATAAATAAGGGATACTTAATTGGTTAAGCTCACCTTTTTTTGAGGCAAATACCCGGTCAGCATTTGCCCCTAGGGCATCCACCAACTTAAAGTTTTGGCTTTGGGCTTGCAGGGCCTCGCTTTTAATCCGCAGGTATATTTGTTGTGCAGGGGGTATGCGGTTAAGCACTTGCCGTGTTGCGGCAATAAGGCGCTGGTCTAGCGCCTGTGGTTCTGGCGGAAGCTTAAGCAATGCCGCCAGATGCCCAATGAGTTTTGCTTGGGTTTCGGTGTCGGTGGGGTATATGGTTTCCCAATCCACTTTAACCCAAGGGCTTACGGATTCCGCCTTAAAGCGTTTGTTGTCACCCAACATCAAGTACACTTCTAACAAGGAATACAACATATCATCTGGATTGCCAATTTTTGCCCGGATACGTTGTTCCAAGCGGGTTTTGATAAGCGGCAATAACCCTTTTTGCAATAATGTCTGATAACTTTCATTAATGACGGGCTGTAACTTATCGCCTTGATATAGCCCAAAGGTCATCAACACAGGCACATCATCCCCATAAATTTCAGTCATTCCCTGCACGGCATCCAGACGTTTTAACAGTGCCGAAAAATCGCTTTGCCAATCAGGGCTAGCCATGGCAGCTGCATTATAGGTGTCAATTTTATTTGTAAGCTCAGTGATTGCCGTTTGATTTTTATTAAAACTGGTCAACCATAGCACCGACATCAGCACAATGGCCAAAGCCCCCGTACCGTAAACACCGAGCCTCAATAGGGATTGCAACCTTTCAAGGCGGGGATTGACCCCAACTAGCAGTGCCTCTTCAAAAACCACCTCTTTCAACAGCCGGGTAATAAAATAACTTTTGCCTTTGCCGCTAAATAATGGCGTAGCAAATCGGTCAAGTTTAAAGGTATTGGCAAGCACCCCCATTAAGCGGTCTATGGGTGTCCCTTCTTGGGTGCCGCTAGTAAAATAGACTCCCCGTAAATTAGGGGCACTTTGATAGCGGTTGACCCCATAACAAGTTTGTAAAAAGCCCAACAAGCTTTCCCGCAGTAAGGCCATGCGTTGTGGAAAGCCAAAAATCAGATTGCGCCGTTGTAAATCACGCTCTTCTTGTAAACGTCTGGGCAGTTGCCCATTTAAACGGGCCAACAATTCGTCAAAATCGTGGCCAATGCGGCTGACCACATCCTGTGGGTTATCAGGGTCTTCTGCGGGAAATGTGACACCCCACACCTGGGCGGTTTCTTCTTTGCTTAAATGGGCAAAAAAATCATTGAAACCCGCGATTAAATCGGCTTTGGTAAACACCATGTAAATGGGGAAACGGATTCCAAAATGGCTATGCAATTCTTCAATCCGCTGCCTGATGGTTTGGGCATGAAGATTTCTTTCCGCTTCGGTTTGCTTAACTAAATCCGACAAACTCATGGTGATTAGCACACCATTGACGGGCCTTCTGGGGCGATGTTTTTTAAGCAAGTCCAAAAAACCTAACCATGCGGCCTTATCGACTGCTTCATGGCTGTCTTGGGTGACATAACGCCCGGCGGTGTCCAATAACACGGCCTGATCAGTAAACCACCAATCGCAGTTGCGCGTTCCGCCAATACCCCGCACAGCGCCCTTACCAAATTTGTCGGCCAGCGGAAAATTCAGCCCTGAGTTGATCAACGCCGTAGTTTTACCGGATCCTGGCGGGCCAATAATGATGTACCAAGGCAAATCGTAAAGGTAGTTTTTACCCGAAGCGTTTTTTGGGCCATTCTTTAAGGTCAACAACGCTTCATCAAAGTTTTTGGAAATCGCCGCCACATCGGCATGGGCAGCCTCTGCCAACTGGTCGTTTTCAGTGGCCACAGAAGCCAAATCCGTTGCCATAAGCGCATTGGCCCGATTGGCCGCCAATTGGATACGCAGATTATTTAAGCCCCACAACACCACAATAATCAGGATTGCTATTAACCGGCTAAGTTCTGTTTCCAGCCAAGGGATATACGGGCCAAAAAACCAAAGCAACACACATAGGGCAATGATACCCAGCAGCTGGACTACCCATTTGTTTGTAAAAAATCCTATCACTGTTTTCATGGCTAATCCTTGGCAGGCTAAAATATAATTTCTACGCGGCGGTTCATGGCTTTATGCCCAGGACTATCGTTAGCCACCATTGGTTGGGTATCGGCCCTGCCTTCAGTAACGAGGGTGGCGGTAATTTTATTGTTATTGATTAACACCTCGGCAACCGATATGGCCCGGGCTTTGGACAATTCCCAATTTGACGGGAATTTTGCTGAGATAATCTGATCGCTGTCAGTATGGCCCACGATGGTAATACGCTCAGTTATTTTGCTAAGGGCCTGGCTGATTTTATCCAATAAGGGATAATATTGGATCTTTATTTTGTCGCTGGCTGAAGCAAAAAAACCATTGCTCATAATACGCACAACCGTCTTGCCATTACGGTTAAGAATCGCAACCTGCCCACTATCAACCTCTGGCTTTAGGAAACCCCTAATATCCCCAGCCTGGTCAACGGCAACTGGCTCGGATGCCGGTGCCACACCTACTGCGGCGGGAGGAGGGACATCAAAACTGTCTTTCAATAGATATATCCTTGAAAGCACAGGGTTTGCAGCAGTATTGACCCCATACAAAAACCCAATAAAACTTAGCATCAACACCAAAGCGGCAACCGACGCTATAACCCATAACGGCACCAACCTCGCCAGCACATTGCGCTTGTCTTTAGTGCCCTGCCAGTGTAATGATAATTCCCTATCCACATCGCCCCGTTGCCTTTGGAGAGTTTGATAGGCATTTTCCCTGATTTCCTCCAGCTTGCTCAAGCCATGATCTTCATTCCGATAGCGGCCTTCAAAGCCTAGGCATAAGCAAAAATACAACAACTCCAGTAAATCCAAATGGCTGCCGGGTTGTTGCAAACAGTTTTTTAAGATCAGGAAAAACTTCTCACCGCCTACAGCTTCTTTATGAAAATAAATCAGCAGGCTTTGTGTGCTCCAAATGCTATTGCAACCCCACGGCGTATTAAGCACTGTTTCATCCAGCAAGGTGCATAAGGCATACCTTGCGGCTTGGGCTTGATCGCCAGGGATGTTCTGGGTTCTAATTTTGCTGTCAAACCGCTTCACTTCTTCAATAATGCCCGCCCTAAGCCCTGCAACATCAGCGTGGATTGCGGTATTGCGCAATTGGGCAACCAATGACAACAATGCCATCGCCGCACCGATGAATGGATTATTGCCCGCGTTTTCACCCACGAGATGCAGATCGTCAGTAGACCCGGTTTTACCATCGGCTGGTTGGGCAGCCGATGGCGCTGATACGGGGGGCACTTGGGCTTGTGACCGACGGCCACCACCTGGCATTGGCCTAAGGATGGTTTTGTCATCATCAATGTAACTATTGCCAAAAGGGTCATCTTTATTCATAGTCTCATCCGTTTTTAATTGCCCAGAATTCTAATTCAAGCCCAGGAAACTCGCCGGCTATATGAATGGCAAACCCACCTGACTGCTGCATTTGTTTCCACAACTCACTTTGTTTGTTCAATTCAAAATAAGTAAAACCCGCATGATAAGGAATTTGCCGGGGTGCAACAGGCAAGGCGTGGATGGTGATGCCCGGCAGCACATTGCGTATCAGCTGGTTAATTTGCTCAACTGGGCCGATTTTAACTTGGCTTGCAAAACCACTGCGCAGTTGCTCTGGCGAAACTTGGGCATTCACCGCCAGCACAAAAATGGCATCTTTAAGTAGGTTGGGATCGGGAATTTTTGCGCCTCGTATCCCGAACTTGGGAGCTGTCAAGGGGATAAAAATTGCATTTTGTTCCAAAACAGAACTAAGTAAACTCCTCAGTTCATCCATCACTTGTTTAAACGTTTGCTGTAAGTCGTCGTGGTTATAGGCAGAAAAACTGACCGGCCTTTTGTTGGCCTTACAAAACGTTGACAACTCACCAGCCAATTGCACCGCCAAACGATAAAAGCTTTCTGGATGCAAGTTGGGAATGTTTTGCAAATGACCAAACAACGGTTCCATCCGGTTGACCAGTTGCAACAGCATATAATCTGAGATTTCCGCAACACCGCCCCTGCCCGCCTCGGACGCCCGTCCACCCAAGGCCTCACCGCGCGTATGCAACAAACCGCTGAGTTCTTTGATATAACCCTTGGTATGGGCAATGGCATTGCAATCCAAGTTAGGTGGGATATAGTTATCATCAAGGATAATGTTTTTATCTAACCGGGATTCAACAACCCTGGCAACACCGATACATACATACCCGGCCCGCTCTTGTTTTTCCAGCATCAAGCGTGTATGCAGCTTGGCAACGACAACGGCAGAAGTGGCATTTGTAGCCACATTGGCATCCCTGACTTGCTGTTCATCCGCATGGTACCTAGCCAGATTGCTTGGGTTTTCATCAGTGTCGGTTTCTACCGAACCGGGGCGTAACGTGGGTAAAGACAAATAAATGATGGCCTGTTGCACATCGGTGGGAATGTCGATAGGCAACGGCAAATCATCATCCCCTGGTAGGTTGAAGGGTGTGCCATCTGGAAAAATGCCGCTACACCCAGCCAATGAAAATTTGCCCATACCCAAGTGCCGGGTATCAATTTTAAGGGTTTTAAACCCCCAGTCATAAGGCTGCAAACCACTACAACGCTGACGAACCAAGGTTTCAAGATAGCGGTCGTGCTGCTGAAAATGCTGTGGCCTAAGGAACATCCCCTCAGACCACACCGTTTTGTTATTTTCTGCCATTGTTAGTAAGCACTCCCATTCTGTGTTTGATCGGCCATGTTAGTTACGCGCCCCATGCCCCCATCACTTGCGGCGGCTATTTTTGAGCTGCCCCATTTGTTTTTCATAGGCCTTTACAAACGCCTCGCCATAAAAATTTTCGACCGCCTCGTCAATCGTGTTGTGGTAGCTTGCTTCATACTTGTCCCAACACTTGGACTTTTTTTGTAGCACAATGCCTTGTTCAAACTGTCTTTCAATGATGCCAGGATCCAAGGTTTTCAACAAACCAGTCAAAGAAGCCTGTATACCTGCCTGCATCGCCAACTGATGATCCATAATGTCCTCAAAAGCTTCTTCAATGGCGGCTGTTGATGCAAGAAAGCCGCCGCTCTTATTTTCAATTAGTTGCTGTAAAACATCCTCTGTCGATACCGTAAACTTTAAAGGATTATTGTTGGCAGCCTTTATTACCGTCATATTCACGCGACATAAACTTTTAAACTCCGCACGACTTCTTAGCACCGCCACAGTGCCATCCACCAACTTCCTAAACATCTTACCAATTCTACGTAAAGTTTCTGCTTGTTCCCCAGGCTGAATTTCAACATCGGGAACACCTGCACCCTGCAAAAATGCTTGCCACAGAACCCCTGCCCCGCCTTGCCCAGACTCAGGATTGAATTGATTAGCCCCATTAACGGCTTCGGCCTGTGGGATGACTGATGGGCGGCCGCCATCTAAAAAAGAAGGCCCAGTCATTGGCGGCACCACCTTGGCATCTAAATGGGCTGGCGGAGCAACCGCGCCATGTTCCTGCCCACCGGATAATTCATTGCCACTAGGCGGAGCCACGACACTAGTAGAAAAAAAGTCGTCAAAACTTAAGTTATCGGGAATTTCTTCAACAGCAGCAGGTTTAACAATTTCAGGTGCAATATAACTGTCAGATAACGGCGACTGATTGCCTTGCAAGACACTTTCAAAAACGGGCGTTTGTTGCCCTCCATTGGCTTGCACCAAATCGTCATGGCGGGCAAAATCATCCGACATCAAAGGATTGGCCCCCAGTTCCTCCCGCTCTAGCCAGGTCTCTTCAACTTGAAGAAATGTTGATGGTTCGGGTGCAGCATCACCCCAATCAAAAGGGAAACCCTCAATTATTGGGTCTTTGGTGATGGCCACGGCAATTTCATACTCGCCAACCTTTAATTTTGTGCCATCATCAATACGGATGGTTGCATTATTCAAGGGGGTTGGCTGCCCGTTCAACTGGATGCCACCCAAACTGGTGTCTGATAAATAATAACAGCCGTTGTCCATGCTAATACTCGCGTGATGCCTGGACACGAATTTTTCAGGGTCGGGAAGCACTAAAGTATTATCATCAGACCGACCAATGCTGCCGCCGCCAACACCTATCGAAACTGCCTTGCTATCAGGTAAAGGCTGGTTTTTAAACGATAGGACGGTGAGTGTCAGGCTCATATCAAATCAAAGTAATTCACAAAAGTATGGGATTACACTCATCACCAATTGCCGACAAGTATAAACGGAGACCAGTAATGGGGATGTTTTAATTTGGGGTCGCGAAGCAATGCAAGTTGTGCTTGCCTCAGGGCTTGGGCTTTAGGGAATTTGGCCAAATTTCCGTAAAAGGCTTCCATAAACTTAGCAGTTGCCGTATCGTCAACAGACCAAAGCGTTCCAACGGCGCTACGGGCATTTGTTTTTACAGCAATACCACTAAACCCTAGTAAAGCGCGGTCATCTCCTTCAGCTGTTTCACACGCGCTTAATGTCAGCAAATCAATTGGTTTCTTTTTGATGGCATCACTACCCAAAAGTGCCTGAAAATCGACCAGCTTAAGGTTTCTGTCGTAAGTCATCACAAAGCTGTCCTCGGCACTTTTCCCAAAATAGCCATGTGAAGCGATATGAATATTTGAATATTCCCCTGACTTTACCTGACCCTTAAACTCATCATAAGTAAATGCCTTGTTTTTTAAAGTCGTATTGTCGATGTTTTTTTGTAAGGACAAAACCTCATCATCAACTCCGGGGAGGCTTAACCGTTCGACCAACTCCGAACGCCCCATATCACTAACTTTGCTGGACGATGATCCATTACTATCGATTAACCCTCTTCCACTATTGCCAAAATCAAAGCCTTGCATTAATTCTGTGACCGAAGCACCATCCGGCTTACTAAGCGCGGCAATCAAGGCGCGCGGTTTCTGATCGGCATTAGGGGCTGTTTTTTTCAGTGTTAACCCCGGTAAAGTGACAAGCGTATAATCCTCGACAACAAATCTGTTGCCGTTTAATAAGGCAGAAAAGGGTACTTGGCGCAATATGCCATCAGGTACATAAATGAGGTTTGAAATGCCACGGGCCTTTAAGTCATCATCGTAAGCCCTAAATAACCAGTCATACAGCTTATGGGAAGCTTTTCGGTAGTTTTCACCGTGACGCAATAGCAGCGCCATCGATGAAGTTGTATCAACCACTTCATCGGCAGGCACAGGCACTGATTTTTGCACCAAATGGCTGTCTTCACCTGCACGTAACACCACCACCAAACGGTCCGGCAAAATAATAGGGTAGATTATCCCAACGCCAGGCAGTTGTTCGTCCATTAAATGGCTGGAAACATCTTCATCTACAATGCAACGGTCTTTAAAGTAATCTTCCAGTTCCGTCTTTTTTATGGTTTCCATGGCCTCTACAGCAGCTTTCAACAAGCCTTGTTTAGCCTCATTCGAGGTTTCTTTATCTGCTTGTGACAACAGGACATCAGCCATTCCCCGATAAACCGGCTCAATGATCCCCTTAATTGAGGACGTTCCGTTATGCAAGGTAACAGGCAAGCCATAACGAATATCCGCCAAGTGCTTAGCAGCACGCTGATAGGCCTTTAAAGAGCCATCATGGTTGTTTTCAGCATGTAAAAGGCTTGCACTTTGGGTCTCCCATTGTAGGGATAAATCGGTCGCGTTGGTTTGTTGCGCATCCGCAATTGCCTTATCCAACCACAACAAGGCATCTTTGTTGCGTTTTTGTTGTACATACAACTTGGCCAAATTGCCTTCGGCTTGCGACCGTAAGCGGACTTGCCCTGTTGAATCGGCTAACAGATAGGCGTTATTTAGCGTTTGGTAAGTGCTGTTAAGCTGTTGTTGTATTTGTGCGCCTTCCAAATCCTCAGGGTCCAATGCCAGCAACTGTTCGCCTAGATTGAGCATCAAATTGATTTTAAATGGCCCGTCATTGAGCCCAAGCACCTCAATGCGGCTATTTTCAAGCTGCTTTAACCGCTCATTGGCATCTAACTCCAATCCAAGCTGATTGACATGGATGTCTGCGATCAATTCCTTATTTTTGGCGATCTGGGCATTTTTTAAAGCATTGTCGAACTTGGCTGCGGCTTTTTCAGGCATTTGCATAGACAAATACAACATACCCAAATAATCTTCAATAAGTGCTGAAAGCCCCGGGGATTTAAGGGGGGCAGCCAACCTCAATGCCTGCCCTAAACTATCCTCAGCCTTAACATTTTTGCTGTCTAAATAATAGTTATAACCTAAGGCGGCGGCGGCCATCGCTTGCGTTAAGGCATCCCCTTTCGCCGTCGCTTCGGCCAACACCCCCTTAAACTCTGTCGCCGCCAATTCATAACTACCACTATCCCGATAGGCTTCACCCAAGGCCAGCTGTCTTGCAAGTCCAGAAACCTGACTAGAATGATTACCGTTGGGAAGTCCTGGGGGCGTTGCCATCGCAGGCGACATGGATAACGTCAAAAACGCAAGTGTTAGCACAGGCAAAAATTTTTCCATAACAATGTCCCCCTTAATTAGAATGCAAAAAAGCTCACCTTAAAATGAACACCATCATCTTGAATATCCTTCCACGGGTGTTTAACATCCGCTATATCATGAGCCCAGTAAAACTCAGTGTTTACCAGCTTATAATGCCAGTTAAAACCGAGTCCGACTGAGTGCAGACTATTCAATCTTGGGTTTAAATTGGATTCACTAGGGTTATTCCAAGCACCACCGTAATCCATAAAGGGAATTAAGAATAGGCTATGTTTGGCACCCTGCTCACCGCCAAATAACGGATATCGAAAATCTAAGCCCGTATTAAAGCCGTTGTCCGTAACATAAAAATTTTCCCTATAACCCCGGACGCTGTACACCCCCCCCACTGAAAACCGCTCAATCGGCAGCAGCGGATTAGCCGCCACTTGAACTGCACCTCTAAATACGATCTGTGCACCATTATCCATAACCCGATGCAGGTATTGCGTTTGCCCTAACCAACTAAAAAATTCACCACTAGGCAACATCCCTCCCGTCTGGATGGTTGCCCCCAAAGCATCCAATCCTTTGTTGAAAGTCGAACGCGCCACAAAAGCGTTATTAGCCCCTTGTTGACTAATTTGTTGCCATAAGCGTAACACAGTCGCTTGGGTAGTTCCCTCGCCAAAAGGCAGACCTTCGGTAAACGAATAAGGTACACCCAACAAACTGGATTTGCTTTCGCGAACGGCAAAATTGATGCCCGCCATTAAATTAAGGCCAGGGCTACGGTAAAGGGGTTGACTAAGACCACCCTCGTAAGCAACAACATCTGATTTTATATTTAATTGATCACCTGGGGATTCAATAATCGAGGAATGGGTGTTGCTATAACGGAAAGAGGCGCGGGTATCATAAGCATTCAGTGGTAATTCCACCCCCGTGTTGACACCCAGTGCACCACCCGTAGCCATAAATTCCGCATCAAAATGTTCACCAAATCCGCTGAGGTTATCCACCCAGCCACCTATACGCCCCGTGTAACCACCAATTGACGGCGTAGTGTAATTGTCGGCATCGGCATAAAGCTGGTAAGGGCGTGCCCTAGTTACTTTGACGGTCAAAATACTTTCACCCGGTTCCTTACCCGGTAACAAACTGCCATTTAACTGTTCAATTAAAGGGTCCGTTAACAACAGCTGGTACTTGTTTTGCAAATTTTTCAAGTTAAGTGGTGAGCCCGCGCCTATCATCAAACGGTCACGAAGATAAGCCTCACGTAAATGCCCCAAGCCTTCCAAGCGCACTTCCGTTAATTCGCCTTCAATCACCTTAATCTGCAATGCACCGTTGGCGGCAGATTGGCTTGGTATGATAGCGCCTGAATTAATATAGCCCCCATCAACATAAACAGCGGTCACCAAGCTACGTAACTCTTCCAAATCCCGGGCAGTTAAAACACGGTTTAAAAATGGTTGCGCCACTTTCTGTAAGGTTTCGTCGCTCACCACCGTGTTACCGATAAACTCAATCTTTTTAAGCACCAAGCTGCCTTTATCTGCAGCAGACACTGGCTTAGGTACTGGCGGCAACACCAAATTATCCGAAGGCTCACCCGTCCGAAACTGGGGTTTAACCAATTGTTTCTGGCTCGCACGAGTGGGATCGTTGGCAATAACTCCGGTTGACCGATTTTGCACTAACGATGGCGGCAAATTAGTAATGGCGGACGGAACAACCGGTGCAGAAACGACTTGCTGGATGGGGAAACATCCTAACAATATAGAAAACACACGCACAGGCCAAACGTTATTAACGGTGTCAATAACTGACTTTACTATTAATTTGTTATTGGGGGTTTTCATTCTGTTCCTTAATCGCAATCAACTGAATCATCTAAGTGCACCGAAGCCTTAGAGGCTGATGCCCCTGAACTTGGGCTAGTGGTTGCTGTATCTGAAGCCGCATCCAACACCGAATATGGCACTTGCGAACGGGCATCAGGAATATAATTGGCTGTACCGGTCGTGTTTAAAGTGCTTTGGCTATGGTTACATGGGTTTTTGGGCAAAGTAAGTGGCTTGTTACTGCTAGCCATCAGCTCACCTATCTCTAAAGTAACATTTGGGAGTGGATCGGTCTTCGGCTTTAAACCATTAATTAGAATACTGGGTGCATCCAGAAAATTCTTATTCTCTGAAACTTGATGATCAGAAGAGCCCTGCTTAACAAGCACATCTGGAAGAACAATCTCTGCTGGATTGTAAATGTTTAAATTGATGACAGTATTAGATTTTATGCCTGAAGGGTCTAATTTAAACGTGTAGCCTGACAGGTTTACACTTCCTACATTGGTCATGGTTGCGTCTTGCATTTTGAAATAGAGGGGAAGACTACTAGTCCCTTTCGATAAACCGTTAAACGTGATGTTGCCATCAGTTTTGCCAACTATAGCTTCACTCCCCCCTAAGTAAACTGTTGCAGCGGAAACATTCATATTGCCGCTATTATTCTTGTAGATATGCCCGCCATCTGAAACTCGGAATGCGTAGTTTTCTTTAGACGATAGTTTTAGACCCTTAGGAGGTAATGCCGTTGCTTCAAGAATTAAATCACCATTGTGGTCAGCATTTAATTTCGATCCCGCCCCTGCAATAATCATTTGCCCACCGTTAGTTACCGTTTTGCCAACGCTATAAGCGGCTAAGGTAAGCTTGCTTGAACCATTGGGATTAGCTGACCTTTCCACCGCGCCCCCATGTAGGATGCTGAAGTTGCCGCCAATTCCTGAAGCCACCAAAGCTTTGTTATTATCCAGCTTGGCACCAGCACTCAGGGTCGTGTCTGGCCCAACGTTGTCGGCAGTGATTTTGGAATCGACACCTTGCACGGTCAAATCTTTGCCAGCAAGGACGTTTAAGGCACCTGTGTTGGTCGCAGTAATTGTGCCCGCGTCATCGGCAAGCCCCTTGGCATTGCCCACTTCAAGGGTTGTACCAGACCAGATGTTAGCACCACCGGTATTGGCTAAGCTGATAACCCCATGCTTATCCACAAGCAAAGCGTTTTCAGCAGACACAGTAGATACCCCGTTTAGCCCCGACTGGGTACGAATTTGGCTAGCGGTATACTCAGCCTCAACAGCTAAACTGTGGCTGCCCGACACTGTCACATTACCGGTGCCAAGGCCACCATATTTGGCCTCAGCAGTAAAACTTCCGACCCCTGTAGTTTTTTCAATAATACCGCCATCAGTTACCGTTAAATTGCCCCCCATCGGCGTACCTCCCACTAAGGCGCCTGCGGTAATTAAGGCGTTGCCAGTACTATCAGCGGTAATTTTGGAGCCAGCACCTTGGACTCTCAGATCCGTACTAGCCAACGCATTAAAACCGCCTGTGTTTGTGGCCTTAACTATACCCGAGTCGGCAACCAGCAAGACTTTGTCTGCGGCTACGGTTGCCTCCCCCGTAAATACATTCTGGATACGGATTTGGCTATTTTTGTCATCGGCAGCAGTGGCAAAACTGTTGCTGCCGGTCACCGTCACATTGCCTGTGCTAAGGCCTACAGATTTGGCATCAATTTTAAAGCTTCCTGTCCCTGCATTTTTTTCAATGATGCCGCCATTGGCCAGTTTTAAATTGCCGCCAGTTGGTGAGCGATCGACCGTTGTCCCGTTGTGGATAGCCCCTGCACTGATTGTGGCATCGACTCCTGTGTTGTTGGCGGTGATTTTGGAGTCGGCTCCTTGCACGGTCAAGTCCGTGCCAGCCAACACATTTAATTTGCCTGTGTTGGTGACTTTAATTGTGCCCGCATCGGCGGCAAGTCCCGTTGTATTGCCCACGTCAAGGCTTGTTCCCGACCAGATGTTGGCACCGCCTGTATTGGCCAAGCCGACGCTGCCAAGCTTGTCCACGAGCAAGGTGCTGTCTGCCTGCACGTTGGCCACCCCAATATGGTTTATGGCGGTGCTGATTTTACTACCGTTACCTGTAACGGTTATTTTGCCTTTGCCGTCTTCTACTTTGCCTAGTGCAGAAACAGTGAGGCCACCTGTTCCAGTAGCTTTCGCCACCTCACCGCCATTGGCCACTGTTAAATTACCGCCGATTGTTGAACGTACGACTGCTGTGCCGTTGTGGATAGCCCCCGCACTGATTGTGGTATCGCCGCCCGTGTTGTTGGCGGTGATTTTGGAGCCGGCCCCTTGCACGGTCAAGTCCGTGCCCGCCAAGATGGTTGAGCTGCCTGTGTTGGTGGTTGCAACTAGCCCGCCATTGCCAACAAACAGATTATTGTTAAGTGCTTTAAGGCTGGTATTGCCAACTTTGTCATTGGTGGTGATTGCGGAACCGGCATCTTGTACGCTCAAGTCCGTGCCGGCTGAAATGTCCAAGCTGCCTGTGTTGTTGGCTGAAATTTGCCCGCCATTGCCAACAAACAGATTATTGTTAAGTGCTTTAAGGCTGGTATTACCAACTTTGTCATTGGTGGTGATTTTAGAACCGGCATCTTGCACGCTCAAGTCCGTGCCAGCCGAAATGTCCAAGCTGCCTGTGTTGTTGGCTGAAATTTGCCCGCCATTGCCAACAAACAAATTTTTAGTGGCTTTGATACTGGTATTGCCAACCTTGTCATTGGTGGTGATTGCGGAACCGGCATCTTGCACGCTCAAATCCGTGCCAGCTGAAATGTCCAAGCTGCCTGTGTTGTTGGCTGCAATTTGCCCGCCATTGCCAACAAACAAATCATTAGTGGCTATAATGGCCGCATCGCCACCTGTATTATTGGCGGTGATTTTAGAATCGGTGCCGTGGACTCTCAAGTCCGTGCTAGCCAAGACATTTACTTTACCTGTGTTGGTGGCATTAATGGCACCCTTGGTAACCGCATACCCTTGAGTATGGTCGGCCTCATCCTTCCAAGAAACCCCAACACCCAACACTTGCCCTGCTGTCACATCAGCATTACCTATGTTGGCCAAGTCGATACGCCCACCATTGTCAACAAACAAATTGTTATTAGTAGCTCTAATGGCCGCATCGCCACTTGTGTTGTTGGCAGTGATGTTGGAATCGAGGCCTTGGACTCTCAAGTCCGTGCCAGCCAAGACATTTACTTTGCCTGTGTTAGTGGCATTAATGGCACCATTGGTAACCGCATACCCTTGTGTGTGGTCGGCTTCATCCTTCCAAGAAACCCCAACACCTAACACTTGCCCTGCTGTCACATCAGCATTACCTGTGTTGGCTAAATCGATATGTCCGCCATTGTTAACAAACAAATCATTATTTGCACTGATAACCGTATTTTTGGCATCTTTTGTGGCTGTTATGTTACCAGAATCAATTAATAAATTTCTGCCAGCACTGACCCCATCCCCAACTTTATCTAATTTAATACTGGCGTTGATGCCCGTATTTTTAATATCCCTTCCTGCTTTTACACGTGCGCCATTAATGGTCCCGTTATTAATAATATCTTGACCAGCATCAGCACCATCAAAAATAGTGCCTCCCACCTCATTTGTGATGTCCCCGCTAGCAAAGGCGTTGCCACCTATGCCGCCACGATTCGTCAATGTCCCGCCTGCAGCGGCGTTTTTGCCGATGTTTCCCGCCATTTCATTGGTCAGGTCGGTGCCCGCTTTGGCGTTGCCGCTGATGGTGTTGGTGTTGGCCAGGTTGCCGATGGTAGCTTCAGCATCGCCAGTTATCTGGCCGTCGTTGGACAGGATTCCCGAGCTTGCGGTGGCGTTGCCACCGATGTGGCCTGAGGCTGTGTTGCTGAGATCAGCGCCCGCTTTGGCGTTGCCGCTGATGATGTTGGTGTTGGTCAGGTTGCCGATAGTGGCTTCAGCATCGCCAGTTATCTGGCCGTCGTTGGACAGGATTCCCGAGCTTGCGGTGGCGTTGCCACCGATGCGGCCTGAGGCTGTGTTGCTGAGATCAGTGCCCGCTATCGCGTTGCCGCTGATGATGTTGGTGTTGGTCAGGTTGCCGCTAGTGGCTTCGGCGTCACCAGTTATTGTTCCATTGTTATCCACATCAATACCAGCAATTAGGTTCGCTGATACATTAGAAGAGGAATCTGTTGATATATCCCCTTGAGCTGTGATCTTTAAAGTCCCGGCAGTCGGTAAAATTTGCGCGCCGCTTATTATTACATCTTTAGCAGATTCAAGTGTTGAACCATTGCCAATTGCATTAGAAATAGTAGTCCCCGTGATAGTAATATCACCCGTACTACTAGCCCCAAACCCAAAGGACTCTGGAACGGCAGCTGTTAATGAAGAACCAGGGTCTGTTGCTGACCCCCCAAAATACGAACCGCCGTTAAAGTTCACTTGCTCAGCTGTGCTGATATGAAATGCAGCAGGAACATCAATTACTGCGCCCGCGCCAAAAATCACGCCTTTGGGGTTAAAAAACCAAAAATTTGCATTTGCTATCGTGGATTGCAGCGTCCCATCAATGCTGCTTGGTTGAGTCCCGGTAACACGGCTAATCACATTATTTATAGCACCACAACCTGAACATTGAAACCGGGCGGTATCGCCTGTAGTTATTCCAAATTGGGAAAAGCTAAAAAAAAGGTTGGTGTTGCCGGGGGAGTTAAGGGTTGTGCCATTGGCCATTGGCCCACCACCCTCTATTACAATGGTTTGGTTAGCGCCAGGGGTAGTTGAGAAGTCCTGAAATTGTCCGATCCCAAACCCTGTAGTACTATCCATGGTAATTGGGGATTGGGCTTGGACTACAAAGGCAGCACCAGCACTCAGGATAGTTGCAATCGCCACAACCAACGTTTTTTTCTGAAATGGATTTTTCATCAACCGCCCCTAATATCCTTACATTTTTGATGGGTAAGAGTATCAGAGAGCACATTTATCGGCAACCCTAATTTGGGCGGACTATTCAATTACTAGTGTTTATCAGATAAACACTTAAAGCACTTAATTGCTTAGCAACAATTCGTCATGAATACCATTAATGTTCTGATAGTGTATTTTCGGAAATTGGTAGAGGAAAATACAAGCTAACTTTTTGTAATTCGCTTATTCTTTAAAGGCGCGGAATGTCGGCTATAAATTAGGCAACCACCATATTGCATCTGCCAGTTAAACTCACTGACATTATCCATCACAAAGCCAGGGGTAACCCGACTTAAAATAATGCCATTATTTTGTTGCAATTATACGCACCCGCCGATTAATTTCACTGCTTGGATTAGTAGGGTCTAATAAATTGCTTTTGCCTTTGCCAACAACTTGGATACGGGAGCCATCAATACGGTAGGTATCAACTAAAAACTGTTTGACTGATTCCGCACGTTCCTTAGAAAGGTTTTTGTTGTAATCACTCCCACCAATGGCATCCGTGTGACCCTCCACTATAAAATCAAGTCCTTGCAATTTTTCAGAAGCCAATGCTTCCCCCACTGGTTTAAGTTGTTCCTTTGCCATATCAGTCAATTCTGCTGACTTATAGCCAAAGAGGATTTCCATGGACATGGCAATTTCCACATCAGCCTTGTGTTCTACATGGCCATGAATCTCCTTTTTAACTTTTTTATTTTGCGCTTTTTTGACGGCCTTAGGAGAGCCATCAAGGCTGCTCATATCAATTGATCGAGATCTGCCGTTCTGGTTTATGTCACCTTCGTAATCAGGGTCAACGGCCTCAGGTTCTGAATTGACAACGGCAGGACTAAGCGCTTCAATCACCTGGCTGGCTGATGGCGCTTGCTTGCCAAAATTAACTTCCTCTGCATAAGTGGTTTCTGATAACGCCATTATGCCCAACAAACCGATTAACAAAGATTGTGTTTTCATAAAAGTATCCTTTAATAAAGTCATTGCTTAGCTTATTTGGTGGACTTGTAGCAGATGTTACGCAGTCCACACAACTATGATTCTCGTAAACTATTTGCTTCGCTTGATTCGCCGATTGGGCCATAACGCAAAACAATTGGCATTGTGCTTAATTTTTACGCTTTCAACTAGAACGCTGTGTATTGAACGCAAAGATAAAGCGGCACTTAGAAACCCTGTCGTTTCCTCTAATTTTGGTAAACATTCAGCCCCCTCCTTAAATAAGGAGGGGTTAGGGGAGGTTTTATTGAATACCCCCCTCACCCCACTTTTTCAAGGGGGAGCTGAATAAATACTAATTTTGTTGTAACTCCCCAGCTAATTATTTTGTTTGTGAGGCCCTATCTGTATGGCCTACAGCATTTCCGCCCAAGCACTAGCCAAGTCTGTGCAAATTAGAAACCAAAACTTGGACTACAATGGATAGTAAAGGTTTCACCCCCCAACTTGGGTACGTTGCTAAGGCTTATTCACTGTCGCATTTAGCTTTAAAGCATACCAGATTTGTAGCGCTAAAGCTGCCGCCTTTAAACACCACTTTATACAGTGGCCTGCCTTGCCTATACCGCCTTCATCCTTGGCTTATTTTACATTGAATACCCCTACAAGATATGTGTATTATACTACCATTATGAACAGCCCTTAAAGGTTCATGCACCTTCATTAAATCCCTTGGCAAGAACAACTTAGGTTAGCAGTTTATGAACCACATTCACCAAACCATCTGGAATAAAACCTTGGGCACATGGATTGTGGCTTCAGAACTTGCCAAGCGGGGCAAAAAATCGGGTTCTCAGCAACGTAATGCGCTCATGCTCCCCTTGTTGCTCTTTGCATCGACGGGGCTGGCCTTGCCCACAGGGAATCAACTGGTTGAAGGCGTGGTAACCGTTACCAAGCCTTCAACCGTACAGATGCAAATTAACCAAAACAGCCAACGGGCTATTGTCAACTGGCAAAGCTTTTCAATTGCCGGACAAGAAAGCGTCAACATCCAACAGCCCAATACCAATGCCGCACTGCTTAACCGTGTGGTCGGGCAAGACGCATCAGCCATACAGGGCAGGCTCAACGCCAATGGCCAAGTGTATCTGATCAACCCTAATGGCGTGATTTTTGGCAAAACCGCACAAGTCGATGTCGGCGGCTTAGTTGCCAGCACCCATGCCATCAGCAATAAGGATTTTCTAAACGGCAACCCGCATTTCACGGCGGGCAATGCACTAGGGAAGGTCATTAACCACGGACAAATTAAAACGCCTGACGGTGGCATAGTTGCCTTGATTGGCGAACAAGTCGAAAACACGGGCCACATCAGCACACCCAAAGGCACAACGGTTTTGGCGGCGGGCAAAACTGTCGACCTTGATATGCAAGGCGATGGTTTCGTGGAAGTTAAAATATCCGAAGCCGCGATTAACGCACAAATCAACAACCAAGGCATCATCCAAGCGGATGGTGGGCAAGTGCTGATGACAGCCAAGGCCGCCGGGCAGTTGTTAAAGACCGTCATTAACAACCAAGGCATCGTTGAGGCCCGAGGGTTGGTGGAAAAAAATGGCCAAATTGTCTTGTCGGGCGGTGATAATGGCGTAGTGCAAGTCAGCGGCACACTGGATGCCAGCGGCCCTGCCGCCAACAACACCCAAGGCGGTGACATCAAGGTCAGCGGGCAACAAATACACATTAATGACGGTGCTAAACTGGACGCATCGGGCAACGCAGGTGGTGGGCATGTCATTATTGGTGACCAACAAAGCACCCGTTTGGGCATCGTCCATTCAAACGCTGGCATCACTGCACAAACACTGGATCATGGCAAAGCGGGTACTATCAAAATACTCGCTAGTCTGGACAACGGCGCTGTCAACATCGAAGGGCGCTTGGATGCCTCCGCCCCCAAAAAGGGTGATGGCGGCTTTATCGATACTTCTGCTGCGCAGGTTAAGGTCGCGGGCTCCGCACACGTTAGCACTAAAGCCCAAAATGGCAATAACGGCACTTGGCTTATCGACCCGGAAGATTTCACCATAGCCACGGGCAGTGGCACACAAACAACGTCTGGCATAGGGGCTAACACGCTATCGTCCAATTTGGCGGGTGGCAATGTCACTATCGCCACCAACGATACCGGGACAGGCAATGGTGATATTTTTATCAATGCGGTAGTCACTTGGGCCGCCAACAAACTCACCCTCAGCGCCCACCGCAATATTTCCATCAATGCCAACCTGAATGGCTCGGGCACAGCGCAACTGACTCTGGAGTATGGACAGAAAACCAGCGGCACTGGCAACTATTCATTAACTAACGGCGCCAAAATCAGCTTACCAAAAGGGCTTAATTTCAGCACAAAAAATGGTGCGGACACCCCAATTGACTACACCGTCATTACTGACCTAGGCTCAGAAAACAGCACCCGCCTAGACGACTTGCAAGGCATCAACAATAATTTGTCTGGAAACTTTGTCCTAGGGGCCGACATTGATGCAAGCGCCACCAGCACTTGGAACCTTAACGCTGGTTTTGCCCCGTTAGGTTATAGTTATTATCCATATCCCACCCCCTTTACTGGCCATTTTGATGGCTTGGGGCATACCATCAGCAACTTGATGGTTAACCGCCCGAAAGTAAGTAATGTTGGTGTTTTTGGTATTACTAGCGCCACCAGCTCAATCCGTAACCTAGGCTTAATGGGCGGCAGCATTATTGGCTATGACACTGTCGGCGGGCTTGTGGGTCAAAATGAGGGCACAATCAGCGATGTCTACACATCCATTTCCGTCGATGGTAAGGATCTTGGACTAGGGGCGGACAGTGTGGGTGGGATAGTAGGCTTAAACCACGGCAGCATCAGCAACGCCTATACCTCAGGCAATATAGCGGGCACTAACGATGTTGGCGGGTTGGTGGGTTTCAATGAAAATGGTAGCATCAATAATTCCTACGCCACAAGCAATGTTACTGGCTCTGCTCAAGTTGGCGGACTGGTAGGCTACAATACCGGCAACATCACCAACGCTTATGCTACTGGCAACGTCACCAGCAAAGATAGTATCACTTATGAGGACAAAACCGTTGCACCCAACAGTGCTGGCGGACTAGTCGGCCGAAATAATAGTATCATTAGCAATGCCTATGCTACAGGTAATGTGACGGGCACTATCGACGTTGGCGGATTGGTGGGGCTTAACGAGGTTGGCAGCATCACCAACGCTTACTCTACAGGCAGCGTAACGGGCATCAACGATACCTTCATTACCACAAACGGGCCTATTGTTACCAATAGCAGCCATGTCGGCGGCTTAGTGGGGAATAATGAAGCCGTCATCAACGACGTATATGCCACAGGCAAAGTAAGTAGCGAGGGGGACAACACCGTCGGTGGACTGGTGGGCTATGCACCTGTAAACCCTTTAACGGGCTCACTCTATTACTACCGTTCAGGTAACATCAGCAATGCCTTTTGGGATAAGGAAAGCAGCGGACAACCTATTGGCAACGGTTCCGGGCAAGATTTGGGCATGTCCGGCAAAACTTCCGCCGAAATGAAACAACTCAACACCTTCAACACCAATACGGACTGGAGCATCAGCGACACAGGCGGCAGCACTAGTGTTTGGCGTATTTATGACGGTTTCCACGCCCCCTTGTTACGCAGTTTTTTGAGCCCATTGACGATTACCGCCGATAACACCAGCAAAACCTACAATGGCAAAAGCGACAGCGTTCTTAGCAATGCCAGTTACTCCATCATGGACGCACCTGGCAGCGGCCACTTGCTAAATATGGCCAATCCTTATAACGGCGCAATAAATGTTGGTAACTACAATCCGACTGGACTTTACTCTGACCAGCAAGGCTATGACATCTCCTTCGTCAATGCCCTACTAGCCATTAGCCCTGCCCCGCTAAGCTACACAGCCGACATTAGCAACCGCCTTTATGGCGCAACTAACCCCCTATTCACTGGCTTGGTAACCGGATTCGTTGGGGCCGACACGCTCACCAGCGCCACCACCGGCACGGCCAGCTTCACCAGCAGCGCCACCAACACCAGCAATGTCGGCAGCTACGCAATTCTTGGTTCTGGTCTAGCCGCCAACAATGGCAACTACCTCCTTATCCAAGCATCAGGCAATGCCACCGCCTTGGGCATCACTCCCGCCACGCTGACCTACACGGCAAACCCCAGCAACCGGCTTTATGGCGCAACTACTCCCCTATTCACTGGCTTGGTGACAGGATTCGTTGTGGCCGACACGCTCACCAGCGCCACCACCGGCACGGCCAGCTTCACCAGCAACGCCACCAGCACCAGCAATGTCGGCAACTATGCAATTCTTGGTTCTGGTCTAGCCGCCAACAATGGCAACTATGTTTTCACCCAAGCGGTGGGCAACGCCAACGCATTGACCATCACCCCTGCCCCCTTGTCGATCACCGCCAATGACGCACTTAAAAACTTTGACGGTGCGCCTTATTCTGGTGGCAATGGCATCACCACCACGGGTTTAGTTAATAATGAAACCATAGCTGTGCTAACGGGTTTCCTCAAATACGGAGGCACTAGCCAAGGGGCTATAGACCCAGGCACTTATACAATAAGGCCGTATGGTTTAACTTCTGACAATTATGCAATTACTTTTAATAATGGCATCCTCCGCCTTATTGCTGGCAATCCGAATACGCCAAAACCCGGAACAAACGACAACATCATTCCCCTTGTAATTTCTGTAACTGACAACAATACTGGCTCCACGCAACAGCAAGCCGCCGCCCAGTTTGATGAGCCCCCAGAAATTAACCCTGAACTGGCCAAAACAACCATTCAGGATTTTACAAATGATTTTACCGACCAATCAGCTGACGGGTCGGGCAACAACCCTTTTTTCATGTCCATTTTTAGTCAAGATACTAAAAAACCACCCATTTTGCCGACACTCCAAACAAAAAACAGCGCTGGCCGGGTAAAACGCTTGCAATTGAGCGCCAATAAACAATTTTTGTCATTGTTATTGGAGGATGGTTCCGTTCGTGTATGGGATTTTCAGCGGGGTGTGCAACGTCAACCATTGCAGCCTGACAAGGCCTCGGCATTCACTGACATCAGTGCCGTTGACAGCAAGGGGGATAGGTTATCGGTTGCCGGCAAAACAGGTATTGATACCCACGACATCATTAGTTTGACCCTTGATGACAGGCTGGCAATTCATGAACCAGATGTTAACCAATTCATGACATCCAACAATGGCGACTTGCTTTTGGTGAACGCTGGTGACAATCAATTGAGCTTATGGGACGGTAAACAAAACAAACTACGCTGGCAAACCCCTAATAAACGTGGTGTTGTGCATGGCTTGGCCATAGCGGATGATAACCATTACGGTGCCGTGCTTAGCCACCAACCCGGGGCTTATGTGTTACCTACCAATTTGCACTTGGGCAGCCTTACCGATGCGGTTGACATTATTGACATGGGGACAGGCAAAGTTGCCAAGGCACTACCCCATATCGGTGAACAAGTCCTGTCAATACACTTTAAAGACAACGACACCTTGCAATTGAGGCTGGCCAATGGTGAGGTGCTGGACTGGCCTATTGCCGGCGGCAAGCCAAAAACAGTGGGGATGTTTGCAGAAACAGTGACTGCTGTTGATTCCGACCAAGGGGCTTATGCTTATGTCCTAAAAGATGGCACGGTACGGGTGGGCGATGGTCAAGGCCATATTGCCCTGAGTATTATCAATGAAAAAAATCCCTTTACCTATGCCAAACTATTAGAAAGCGATAAAAAATTACTGACTGTCATGGCAAATGGCGAGCTGTCCATCTGGGATATCGGTTCCGGGAAAAAAATGTTGCGTTTGTTTTCCACGGCACAAGGCTGGACGGTCATGGATGCTTATGGACGTTTTGATGGTTCAGAGCAAGCCATGGAAAATTTCAGTTGGTTAGCGAATGAGGACAACATCCCCCTGGACAACTTTTCTGAAAACTATTATGAACCCGGCCTATTGGGCAATGTCATGCAAAACCGGGATTATTTAAACAACAACCCCAGCAAAGTGTTGGCGGGGATCAACCTGCCCCCAAAACTGATATTGCAAATGGCCGGACAACAACAAACCAAAGATGACAGCGTCGCACTGCAATTGGATGTTTATGACCGTGGCGGAGGTATTGATAAGGTCAACATTTACCATAATGGCAAAATCCTCGATTTTAAGCATGTTGTCACCCGCCAACAAATCCAGCAAGAAAGCGAGGCTGAACATAGGGTTTTACAGTTAAATGTTATGCCTATTGCAGGCGCTAACACGCTTAAAGTCATCGCCAGTAACAATATGGGCATTGAAAACAGCAGCACCGAATTACGTTTCGACGGCAAAACTAAAGCCTATGCCGCCACCCTAAGGCTGCTGACCATCGGCATTGACCAATACAGTGACGCTAAATTGGATTTGGATTTTAGCGTCAGTGATGCAGATGCAATAACCCAAGCAATAAAAAGCAACTCAAAAATCATCACCGATAAAACCCTCTATAACGAACAAGCAACCAAACCCAAAATCCTGGCTGAACTTAAAGAATTAAGCCAAGGCGTACAACAGGATGTATTGGTCATTTACTTTGCTGGGCATGGCATGGCATTAGGCAAAGAATGGTATTTTCTGCCTTATGAAACAAAATTGCAGCCGACACTAGAAAAAATTGCCGCCACCGGAATTACCGCCACGGAATTAAGCGACATTTTTAAAGACTCAAGAATACAGCACATCCTGCTAATGGTAGACTCGTGTTATTCCGGCGCTGGATTGGATGCCTTTAGTAACTTACAAAATGGGCAGCGCCACTTCACCCGCCAATTAAGCCGCTCATTGGGTATCACCGTGATTGCCGCCGCCGCAAAAGACCAAGAAGCCTTTGAATTAAAAAGCTTGGGCCATGGTTTATTTACCTATCTAATGACCCAGGAATTACAAAACAAGAATACAGCCCAAGCGCTTACTGCGCATGGTATCGCGGAAAACATCGTTAAAACATTGCCGGCATTTTCTAAAAAGATGTTGGGGGTCAGCCAAGACCCCTCCGCCTTCACACGGGGCAACGATTTTTTGTTGACTGACCTATCCAAAGAATAACGTAAGGTTCACTCAGGTATACGCTACAAGGCCAAAGTGCCCAATAACCTGCAATATAACCAAAGCCAACCGATTACTATCCGTTTATGAACACTAATAACTTCTCCCCACTTGTTATCGCACTCGCACTCAGCCCTTGGCCAGCCAGCATTAATGCCGCACCTGCCCTGCCTAATGCAGGTGCGGGCGTCCTCCAACTACCCAATGCCGGGTTAATTATGCGTGAAAGCAGCAAAACCCCCACGCCATCCACAGAGGCCCAGCCCCCTGAAATAGAACAACCGCCACTAAAAAAACCGATGGCTGCATCAGGCAACTTACATATAACCGTGCAAAACTTCATTTTTAGCGGCAATAGCCAATTGCCAAGCCCTGTTTTACAGCCCTTGCTTAGCCAGTTCACCAACAGACCGCTTAGCTTTGCAGATTTACAACAGGCCGCTGATGTGATTACCGGGTATTATAGAAAAGCTGGATTTTTGGTTGCGTACACCTACTTGCCCGAACAAACATTGGCGCATGGGCAATTGGAGTTGGCGGTTATTGAAGGGCATCTGGATGGTCAGCACTTGAATGGGCAAGGCATCAGCTTGCCCAATGACACACGCATCAATAAACGCGTGTTACAAAACTATCTGGACACCTTGCCCAAGGGCAGCCTGATCACTAAATCCACGATGAACCGCCTAAGCTTGCTGCTCAACCAATTGCCCGGTATGAACGCAAAAATCGTCTTAGCCCCTGGCAAGGAAACAGGCACTTCATCATTGGCCGTCAAGGTTAAGGAAGTTCCCTTAATAACTGGCTTTGCGTCAACTGACAATGAAGGTTTATATTCAACAGGCTATTATCGGTTTGACGGTGGCGTTAGCCTTAACGACCCCTTAGGTTTGGGTGACCAGCTAAACTTACGCGCCCAGACGACAGAAACTGGCGGTTCCGTAGCGGGTTGGGCAGACTACAGTTTAGCCATAAATGGCTATGGCACCCGCTTGGGGGTTAATTTTGCCCAACTGGATTACACCTTGGGACGGAGCTTCACACCCTTACAAGCCAACGGTGTGGCCCGTAGTGTCGGTGCCACATTGACCCAGCCCTTAGTGCTTAAACGTAACGGACAACTGACTGGCATCGCCCATTATGAACACCGTTGGCTACAAGATAACCTTGATGCGTTTGGCACCCATAACGACCGTGAAATTAATATGATGGGCTTTTCCTTTGCAGGTTCTTTGACAGATTCATGGCTGGCAGAAATGGCGATGACACAAGCCTTTATTAATGTTTCTGCGGGGCAAGTTGATTTCACTAACCGTCAGGCGTATTTATTTGACCAAGCTACCCGGTTAAACTCTAGCGGAGGTTACCACAAATTTAATTGGTTGCTTAACCGTACCCAAAACGTATGGGGCCCAATTAGCGTGTATGCCAACTTTCAGGGCCAAGTCGCCAGCAAAAACCTCGACAGTTCCGAACAAATTTCACTGGGTGGCCCCTATGGTATCCGCGCTTATCCGGTTGGTGAAGGCAGTGCTGATGAAGGTTGGCAATTTAATGCCGAAACCCGTTACCGGCTGCCTGCCATCGCTTTCCTGCCCGGTTATCTGCAACTGATTGGCTTCATTGATACTGGTTATGCCCGAGTCAACGCCCAGCCATTATTCGGTGACACCCATAACTCCTACCATTTGACTGGCTATGGTTTCGGCATTAATTGGCTGGAAGCACGGGGATTCAGTTTGCGCACCAGCTTAGCCTGGCGGGATTCCAATAAACAACCCGCTGCCGACCCTACTGCAACAGGCCCTATGGGTTATTTTCAATTGAGCAAATTGTTTTGAATGGCTGTGCAGTAAATTCGCCAAGCCTAATAGCCACCCGATTCATCATCAAACACTATTCCCCGGACAATAAACACTTAGCCGTATTTTTCCTCGCTAGGGATTCAATTTATAATGGATTTGTGCCCAAGAATAGCCCCCATTTTGCACTAGCCCAGAAACGCTGCCATCCCCATTAAGCAGTGTTGCTGCCTTTGGAAAAGGCTGGGGGCTGGCCACAATAGTGACGGTGCTGTCGCCAGATGGCCCTTGTACCGGCACATTGAAGCCTTTAGGCGGAAACACCTGTTCTTTGTTGGCGGGCAACAATTTATCCGGCTGACGGGGGTTAGGCCGCAATACCGTCTCCACCCCATTGGTATCACGGTCAATGATCCGCACATACCTTGCCTGCGCCAACTTAAAACTCAAACGAAAAAACTCGCCGTTCTTATAATCGGGTTTGGAAGCTTGCAAATGCACGATGCCATCGCCACTGGTGGCGCTATGGGCAAATTCTTCACTGGCTAGGGGCGTTACTGGTTGAATTGGTTCTGGCTCTACAATTGGGGGTTCTTCACTGGCTGCGGGCGTTGCTGGTTGAGGTGGTTCTGACCCTACAATTGGGGGCTGTTCATAAACTGGGGCTGGAAGGTGTGACACCACGACAACAGGAGCCTCCTCCTTTGACTTGTTGGCTAGCTCTTGTTCGGCAACGGGAGGTATTTGTTGGGCATTATCTTTAGGGGCTACAAATACGTTTACCCCCCATATACCCAGCCCCAAAACCAGCAACAATCCACCTCCGATGCTTAAATATTTAGCCCAAGGCGTTTTAACAGGGCGTAATTTATCCAGCAATTCGTTAATGCTAGTGGTTCGCTGATCCCTTTCAAAGGCTAGGGATTTGTTCAGTATGTCCATCTGACGGCTGTTTAAGCCATGTATGGGCGCAGCCTTATGGATTTTTTGTTTGTAAAATTGTTTGCCCGTCAGCACTTCGTAAATGACACAAGCAAATGCATAAATGTCATCCCGCGCATCAGGCGGATAATCCCTCTGCATTTCAGGGGAAGCATACGCAACCGTCAAGGCTCCTAGCTCATGCCCACCAAATTTTGTCTCATCGCCTTCTATTTCATTTATTTTGGAGGCAATACCAAAATCCAGCACCTTAACCACACCGTCATCAGTGATGATAATATTTCCAGGCTTGATGTCACGATGGACAATATTATGGGAATGCGCATAAGCCAAGGCATTACCGACCCCTTCGATAATAGGCCAAGCTTGGGGCATAGCCATCGGAGTATGGTTAAGGTGGTCACCTAAGGTTTGTCCGCTAAGGTATTCCATGGTCATGTAGACATGTGGCCCATCCCTATCAAAACCATGGACTTTAATAATATTCGGGCAATTTGCCAGCATTTTTGTCCTGTCAAAGTCACTGTACAATGACCTGACCAACTGCTTGTTTGCAGACAACTCCGGTTTCAGCACCTTGATGGCAACGTAAGGGTCGCGGGCTTCCACTTCAGCCCAAACTTTATTGAGCGCCTTAAACACCATGCCCATGCCGCCTTCACCCAATACAGCAACCAGTTCAAAGGTTCCTTTGACTACGCTTCCTACCACCAAGTGCTGATCAACAGACACCCCTTCGCCGGGGCTACCAGCCAGCAAAGTCGTCTTTTCTTCATGAATGGTGGGTGTTTGGGTAACGGATACTGGCTGCCCGGAATCCAGCCCAGGCACATTAGGATAATCTGACCTGACACGGGTAACATCGTTATCAAGTGGGGGTTGCGATTTTTCAATCATGCAATAACCAAAGTGCTATAGGTGAGGAAAAAAACTGATTGGCCTTACCCAACCTTCTAAAAATTAAAAGCGGTCACACAAGGCCCCTTCCCACATCAAAGAGTAGCCGCCGTTATTTTTTAGCAATAATGCGGACCCGCCGATTAACTTCGCTGCCTGGATTTTTAGGATCAAGCAAGTCGCTTTTGCCTTTGCCGACAATCCGGATACGGGAAGCATCAATTCGGAAAGTGTCAACTAAAAAGCGTTTTACGGCATCCGCACGTTCTTCAGAAAGAACTTTGTTATAAGCACTTGAGCCAACTGCATCGGTATGCCCTTCCACAACAAAATCGAGATGCTGTAGCTTTTCGGAGGCCATTGCTTCACCCACCGGCTTGAGCTGGTCTTTTGCCGTAGCCGTCAGCTCTGCAGATTTAAAGCCAAAAAGAATTTCCATAGATAAAGCAGCTTCTCTGTTAGCTTTTTGCACCGCCTTATGAATTTCTTTTTTTACCTTCTTTTTATGGCTTGCAGGTGTTGCGTCAAGGACACTCATGTCAATGGAGCGAGACTTGCCAATGGCATTCTGGTCGTCGGCATCGACTGGACTAGGCTCAGTTGGCGTTAGGGCGTCGATCACCTGGTTGGCTGATGGCGTTTGTTTCCCAAAATTAATATCTTCGGCACTAGCCAATTTGGTGAGCGACATTATGCCCAACAAACAGATTAACAGGGACTGTGTTTTCATAAAAGTATCCTATAAAAGTCATCACCAAATGATCCTTAGCCCATTGGATGACGGGGGTAAGGCGCATACACAAAATTAAATAAAAGTCGTAAGCGGCGAAAAATTACGCACCCCCCAAAAATAACGTCTGGGTTAACACTTTACATCAATCTAACGTAATATGCGCAAATCCATTTACCATGTGAAGTTAATTCCCACGTTAAATAAATCCTTAATACTTTAAAACAACTACGATTAACTGCTCAATAATATTCTAGCGTATTTCCTAGCATCAGCACAATTTGCCCAAACCCATAAAACAAAATCAAACAGACTAGGCTGGCCAGCTTTCGCTTTATTTTTCAAGGCCAATAAAATCCCACACCCGGTGGGATAGGGTTGTGTTTTGTTGCTCAGGGACTGGCGGGCCACTAGGGTAGTTAAGGTCGTAAACCCGCTTGGTATCGGCGGCTAGATCCAATAAATTAAGTTTTCCGTAGGCCTCCTCCATAACCAGCAACGCGTAAGGCACCGCTGGCGTACCCTGAAATTTGCTTATGACTGTCGCAGCCCTATCTATAGCCGCGACATAGGCTTTACGTTTGATGTAATAACGGGCCACATGGACTTCATACATGGCCAGATTATTCTTGAGGGCAATAATCCGCAACCGTGCATCAGCAATGTATTTGCTGCTTGGGTAGCGGCGGATCAACTCTTCAAAATTATTCAGGGCATCCCGGGCTGTGCCAGGGTCGCGTTGAGAGGTATCTGTCGGTAAAAAACGGTCAACAAAGCCAATGCCCCGGTTATAATTGACCAAGCCTTTTAAATAATAGGCGTAATCAACCCCTGGGCTACGGGGGTTCATTTTGATAAAGCGGTCAGCGGCAGCGATTGCCGAATCAGGATCATCATTTTTAAAATAAGCGTACGCAATATCCAACTCCGTCTGCGCCGAATCTTGGCCAAACGGGTAACGGGACTGTAGCGCCTCATAGATTTTTATCGCTTTTTCATAACTCCCGGCATCGACTGCTGCCTTAGCCTCAGTGCGGAACCTTTCGGCATTCCAGCCCGCATATTCGTCTTCATCTGAGGAGCTGGAGCCGTCAGAAAATATCTCGCTCAGCGTTGAACAACCCGGCAAATAAAGGCATAAACAGCAAATAAATAAAAATTTAATGAAAATTAATCGCATAGTGCTAACGACACGTTGTAATATTAGGGGTTTTCTCGCAGGATAAACGGCGATACTTTTGATGGGCTAGGTATCCTTGCGAGTATAACTTAACAATGGGTTATTCAGAAGAACTTGTTATGACAAGATTAACAGCTATAGTGCCATACGAATTGGCGGGTATGCGTTTGGACCAAGCGCTAGCCGAATTGTTTGCGGATTATTCCCGCAGTAAATTACAAACCTGGGTTAAAGACGGGCGGGTGCTGGTCAATGGCTTAAGCCTTAAGGCCAAAGACAAGCTTGAAGGCGGCGAAGAGATAAAACTTGATGCCGAAGCCGAAGTGGTGGTGACCTTTGAGGCCCAAGCTATTCCCTTAGACATTATTTTTGAGGATGACAGCCTGCTGATCGTCAATAAGCCAGCAGGCCTGGTGGTGCATCCGGCAGTGGGGAATTGGCAGGGCACTTTGCTCAACGCCTTGCTAAACCACGACGCCAGCTTGGAAACCCTGCCACGCGCCGGCATAGTCCACCGCATTGACAAAGAAACCAGCGGTTTGCTGATGATTGCCAAAACCTTGCAAGCGCATAATAGCCTGACACAACAGTTACAAGAACGGGCCATCACCCGCGAATACTTGGCCATTACCCGTGGCCGTATGACCGCAGGTGGCACTGTGGATGAGCCGATAGCCCGGCATCCAACCGACCGTAAACGCTATGCGGTAAAAGAATCAGGCAAATTTGCCGTCACCCATTATCGGGTGGTGCAGCGCTTTGCCCGGCACACGCTTGTGCAAGTTAAGCTGGAAACCGGGCGCACCCATCAAATCCGGGTGCACATGGCGCATATCCGTTACCCGTTGTTAGGCGACCAAGTCTATGGTGGTCGCTTCCAAATGCCGCCCAATTGCAGTGAACAACTGGAAAAAGAACTGCGCAGCTTTAAGCGCCAAGCCTTACACGCGGCAAAATTGGGCTTGCAACACCCAGTGACAGATGAATATTGTGAATGGGAGCAAGCTTTACCTGATGACATGACCCGCCTATTGGCCGCCTTAGCTGACAATGAATAAACATAAACCTTGGCTGACACCCGATTGGCCCGCACCTGCAAATATCCATGCCGCAACCACCTTACGCACGGGCGGCGTAAGCCAAGCTGCTTATGCCACACTCAACCCGGCCACGCATGTGGGTGACGACCCCAATAAGGTCAACCATAACCGCCAGCTTATAGCCGAAATGCTGGCATTACCCCATGAACCCGTGTGGCTGGAACAAATACACAGCAACAAGGCCGTTGATGCGGCCAGCACTGTTGCATTACCACAAGCCGATGCCAGCTATACCGACCAGGCCGGGATAGTTTGTGCCGTGTTGACCGCCGATTGCTTGCCCTTGTTGGCCTGCACCAGCGATGGCAGTAGAGTGGCAGCCATCCATGCGGGCTGGCGGGGTTTGTTGGCTGGCGTTATCAGCAACACCTTGACTGCCATGCTACCCACAGAAACAGCCATGGCAGACTTACTAATTTGGTTAGGGCCTGCCATTGGCCCGGATTGTTTTGAAGTGGGATTGGAAGTTCGTGACGCATTTTTAGAAAAATCAGCCACGTACAGCCCGGCTTTTAAAGCCCAAGCTAATGGCAAGTGCTTGGCGGACATTTACCAACTGGCCAAGATTGAATTGGCTTCGCTGGGGATAAGCCAAGTCTTTGGCGGAACACACTGCACCGTGACTGAAAAGGAAGATTTTTATTCGTATCGCCGTGATAGCCAAACCGGACGCATGGCAACCTTAATTTGGAGAGAATAAACACGTGCATTTATTAGTGTTCATTATCATTTTTACCGCTATCGGTGGCATATTAAGCGTGATGGCGGCCGCCGTTTTTTTATTGTTGAAAGACCATCACCGCAATGCCGTTTTGCCGCATGGCATTAGCTTTGCCATTGGCGCCTTATTGGCCGTGGCCTTTTGGGGACTAATCCCTGAAGCATTTGCAGAAGTCAATCCCAGCCAATTCCAAGCCTTATCGGCAACCATTTTAGCGGGTATACTCGGTTTTTTTGTGCTCGAAAAGCTGTTGATTTGGCGGCATTGCCATTACGGCAGCTGTGAAGCACACGGTGATGACCCCCATCATGACCATAGCCATGGACATAGCCACGGTATTGCCAAATCGGCGGGGGCACTGATTATTTTAGGGGACAGCATCCACAATTTTGTCGATGGGGTATTAATTGCCGCCGCGTTTTTAACGGATGTGCAATTGGGCATAGTGACCAGCCTTGCGGTGGCGGCCCATGAAATCCCCCAAGAAGTCGGCGACTTCGCCATTTTGCTGGACAGCGGTTATTCCAAAGGCAAGGCACTTTTTTATAACATACTGGCTAGCTTGACAACTGTGCTGGGCGGTGTACTGGCGTATTTCAGCCTGGCTGATTTACACGACAAACTGCCCTATTTTCTGGCTTTAGCGGCTTCCAGCTTTATCTATATTGCAGTTGCCGATCTAATACCGTCATTGCACACCAAAACCGACATGAAAACCTCGCTGCAACAAATCACCTTAATTGCTGCCGGCGTATTGGTGATCTGCACCATGCACAATATTGCCCATAATTTCCAATAACCAATCCTTGCTGGCTTAATTATTGGCCAGTAGTGAAAATTCAGTCCCTCACAAGATTCCCCCTTTTTCAAAGGGGAAAGGTACAAAATTACCCCTGCGCCAAGACTTCTTGTGGCCAAGGGGTCTGAATAAATACAAAATGGACAATTAAAAATTGGTTCTTTGGCCTCTAATTGCTTCTGTTAGAACTCCCGGAATGATATAAAGTAATTTCGGATACTGAAACGCAAAAACCCGATAACAACACAGCCCTTCAACTTACAATTACTCAGCATAGTATGGCGCACCACCATCCGCACAATCATTCCAAAGAACACAATCACCCTGCCCCTGATAAGCAAGGCCGGATTTTTGTGCTTGCTATCGCCCTGAATATGGCCTTTGTGGCCGTGGAATTCAGTTACGGGTTTTTGGCCAACTCAACCGCATTAATTGCCGATGCCGGACATAATGCTTCAGATGTACTGGGCTTGCTGCTGGCCTTAAGTGCCATTGTTTTGGCGCGTAAGCAACCCAGCAAACGCTACACTTACGGCTTGCGCAGCAGCTCCATACTTGCCGCGCTCGCCAATGCCATGATGTTGATGGTGGCCTGCGGGGCAATAGCGTGGGAAGCCGTGTTACGCCTTAACCAAGCACCAGCCATCGCTGGCCTAACCCTATCCGTGGTGGCGGGGGTAGGCATTGCCATCAATGGCATGTCAGCATTGTTATTGATGAAAGGCAGCAAAGGCGACCTAAACATACGTGGCGCTTATCTGCACATGCTCGCGGACACCGCCGTCTCTATGGCCGTGGTGGTTGCTGGCATCACGATGTTTTACACGGGCTGGTATTGGTTAGACCCGGTCATGAGCCTAGTGATTGTCGCGGTAATATTAGTTGGTACCTGGGGCTTGCTACGGGATTCTTTGCAACTGGCCTTAAGCGCCGTTCCAGCGCATATAGACGCACAGGCCATCAACGATTATCTTTGCGAATTGGAGGGGGTAACGGGTATCCATGATTTACATATCTGGGGCTTAAGCACCACCGAAAATGCCCTGACCGTCCATCTGGTGATGCCTGCGGGACATCCGGGCGATGATTTCGTTGACGCCTGTGTACTGACACTCAAAGACCGCTATGCAGTCCACCATAGCACCTTGCAAATTGAATTGGGCACCAACACCCATGCCTGTTCATTAACTGTGCCCTTAAAGCACGACCAATGCCATCACCACCATCACGGCCACCACCATTAAACTGGCGCGGCACACTCAGCATCAGACAAATAACACCCCGGATCTTCCGCCCAATAATTAGCGGCGGTTTGTGCGGCCCTAACCCGTGTGTTGCCATTACAAATCGCTTGATAATAACAACTGCCGCAACGGCCTTCCAGCGGCCTGGGGGACTGCTTAAGCCCCGCCATTAAAGGGTCGCTGGTGTCTAGCCATATTTCTGAAAACGGGCGCTGCCTGACATTGCCCAAATCATAATGCCACCAAAACGTATCCGGATGCACATTGCCTAAATTATCAATATTGGCGACATTAACCCCCGACGCGTTACCGCCCCATTGGGCCAGCTTGGCCTTGATATGTGCAGCTTGATCAGGAAAACGCCGACCCACCCAATGTAAAAAATACACCGCGTCCGCATCATTATTGCCCGTCACAAACTCCCTGTCCTTACCTGCCTTAAGCCACTCATAGCAGGTGTCAAACAACAAATCCATGACCTCGCGGGTCATGTCAAAAAACGCATCGTCCTTACGGTTCCTATTGCCACGGCCCCCGTAATTCAAATGCGACAAATAAAACTTGTCGATATCATTGTCGTCCATCAACTGCAACAGCGCCGGAAAATCCTGGGCATTATCTTGGGTCAACGTAAAGCGTATGCCGACTTTAATACCACGATCCAAACACAAATGCACACCGCGCATAGCCTCGTCAAAAGAACCTTGGACTCGCCGAAACTTGTCATGGGTATCTTTAATGCCATCCAAACTCACACCCACATACTGATAGCCAATGCTGGCCAGTTCATCAATATTATTGGCGGTGATTTTAGTGCCATTACTGGACAAAGCCACATAAAAACCCATGGCTTTGGCGCGTCGGGAAATAGCAAAAATATCAGGATGCAGCAAAGGTTCACCGCCCGATAAAATCAGCACAGGCACCTTAAAGGCTTTTAAATCATCCATCACCGCATAAATTTCCGGCGTAGTCAGCTCACCCGGAAAATCAATGTCCGCCGAGGTTGTATAACAATGCTTGCAGGCCAAATTACAGCGGCGGATCAAATTCCAGATCACCACGGGAGCTGCGGGCTTGCGGGTAGGCGTTATGGGGGTTGGCGCGATCAACTCGCGCATGTATTGGCTAATTCGGAACATCGCGGGGCTCTAGTCTGTTTTCTGCCATTGTAACTTATCTGCATTTTACCGCTCGCATTTAAGTGGCACGGCAAAGCCAATGCACAAACCATAAAATATAAATTGACATTAATTAGAAAATGCTTATAATTGGCTCTAGCTTGAAAATCTGACTTACCCTCTGTTTACCGTTTCGATCTTTCTCCTAGTAGTAGCTCGTCCTTGTTTCATTAAGTAATTTCTAAATTTCCCGGCTCTACCCGCCTTTATGGCTTTATTACTTAATCTTAAGGATTCATTATGTCTACTCTTACTACTGGCACTGTAAAATGGTTTAACTCTGATAAAGGCTTCGGCTTTATCGAACAAGCATCAGGTCCTGATGTCTTTGTCCATTTTCAACAAATCAACAATTCTGGCGGTTACAAATCGTTAGATGAAGGCAAAAAAGTACAATTCAGCGTTACCCAAGGCCAAAAAGGCCCACAAGCTGAAAACGTAACCGTTATCTAAAGCAACACCTTCAGCACCCTGCCCGTTAAAGGCAAAGGCGCTGAAACACAAACAAGCCTCAAGCCCCGCATTAAAACTTTTAATCCGGGGCTTGAACTTTTTTGTAAAGGCTATATCTTATAGCCTGTAAACCACAAGGGGGCGACATGGCTTCGACGTGGGTAGCAAAACCTTGAGTGCATGCCGAGGACTGTACACCTCGTAAATCCTACAGAAACTAAGTATTCGCAAATGACGAAAACTACTCAATGGCTCTAGCTGCTTAATAACAGCACCATTCCTTTGACCATCTGTGCTTATGCGGGTGGAGATTAGTTCGCTAGTCGCTCAGAGGTCATCTACATAAGATCGCGCTGAAGCCTGTCCGGTGTGGATGCGCTAAAACCTTACGGAATCGCTGGTGATTTTCTTGGCTCGACGGGTAGTCATCAGCTAAACTAAAGACGAGATAAGCATGTAGACCTTATGGCGGAGTACTTGCGGACGGGGGTTCAATTCCCCCCGCCTCCACCAAATTTAGATTCAACAAGATTCAAAGATGTACAGAAACCCGCAAGCTGCAAGGCTTAGCGGGTTTTTTATTGTCCAACGAAGTGCAACTGAATACAATAACGTCTACCATCAAATGATGGTAAATTTGCTGGCAGGCCGCTTACCAGCAACCCATTTACCAGCAAGGGGGCGCACATGGCTAAAACACTGAACAAATTATCACCGCTGACCATTAAAAGCATGGCGGCAAACGCAAAGAAAGAAGCCAAAGTAATAAAAGCCCCGGACGGCGGCGGCCTGTATTTTGTCGCAGAGCCGGAGAGATCATCATGGTGGCGGTTTGATTACAGAATCGACGGTAAACAAAAAACTTTGTCAGTTGGCCTTTACCCTGAAATCTCATTGGCAGATGCCAGAACTAAACGCGCCGGACTAAGGGAGCAAGTAGCCAACGGCATAGACCCAAGCCAGCAGCGCAAAGCCGAACGCGCCAGCCAGAGCGGGGCGGATAGCTTTGAACCGATAGCGCGGGAATGGTGGGAGCACACCAAAAGCAAGTGGACGGAGGGACACGCACAGCGAACGCTCACAAGGCTGGTTAATGACGTGTTCCCCTATCTTGGCAGTACACCCATTAACACCATAACGGCTATTACCTTACTTGCCACTATCCGGCGGATTGAAGCGCGTGGCGCTATCGAAACCGCGCACAGGACTAACCAAGCCTGTGAATCCGTCTTTGCTTTTGCTATTGGCACAGGTCGATGTGAGAACAACCCCGCCACAGCAATCAGAACAGTATTAAAACCAGCCCCACCACAAAAGAACTTTGCACGGGTCAAAGGCGCGGTCGACATATCGACACTGCTAAACAATATCGAAGCCTACAAGGGGACGCCAATCATTAGGGCGGCATTACAATTGCTACCCTTAACCTTTGTTAGACCAAACGAACTGGCGGCGTTGGAATGGTCAAACATTGATTTCGACAAGGCCTTATGGACAGTTCCGGCGCACATCAAAAAACAGAGCGCGGCTTTTAAAAGCGATCCTGGGCGCGTTCATTTAGTCCCATTGTCACGGCAAGCAATCGGCATACTTAGAGACATACAACCGCTAACAGGAAATGGGCGTTATGTGTTCCCAAGCCTAAGGACAGCAGCAGGCAGTATGCAAGAGCGGCATATCACCATTGAATCTTTATTGGCGGCATTGCGGCGCATGGGGTACAGCAAGGAAGAGATGACCACCCACGGATTCAGGGGGATAGCATCAACACAGATAAGGGAATCCGCAAAAGGTAAGTTCAGGGAAGAAGTCATAGAAGCCCAATTATCACACACAGTAAAATCTAAGACCCAAGCGGCCTACGACCACGCGGTTTATATTGATGAACGCATTGTTTTAATGCAATGGTGGGCTGATTACCTGGACAGCCTAAAGACTGGCGCGGTCATTATTCCGTTTGCGAAGAACGCGTAAGATCAGAAATTTTTTGTATTATCTGTTTGCGTGGTGTTACAAGTGTTACAGGTGTTACGCCCAGTAATGGCGAGGCCTGTAGCAGTAACACCGAAAAAAAGGCAGGTGTTACAAGTGTTACTAACCAGCCATAATATCAACCAACCCAAAGCATCCCCGAAACATGCTTTTTTTCGCATAAGCCTTTGCGTAAACCTTGCTATGGCTTTACGCCAAAGTTGCGCTACTTTGCCCCCCCTTATGGACTCTTAAATAAAAGTTGCGCAAGCTTGGAAACCAAGCTTGTATGGGCTACATTTACGCAACTTATGAAATAGTTTGCATTGGTTATTAATGGACTATTTTGAACCTCATTTATGGTGACTTTTGAGTGACAAAATAGCGTAAGTTTGTCACTCTTAGTGGGGTGAAGAAAAATGTTACGATTAGCATTTGCGCAACCTTGAATCCAAGCTTGCGGGCTTCAATGATTAAAATCACTTAGCCGATAATGCAACTCAGGTGTCGCAGTTGCTAACGCGCCAAAAGAGCTACATTGGCTAAGCACGATTTAAGCAAACATTCCAACGCTAATACTACGGTAAACTATGCGGCCTTAACACTTTAACCAAGCCAACCAATAACAAGAAGGCATTATGACCGTAAGCTTCAATCTAAACACAATACGCCACCGCGCTAGTAAGTTTGCTAAAGACTATGAAAAAGCCAGTTATGAAATGGGTGAAGCACAAAATTTTATACGTGATTTATGCGAAGTTTTTGGGCTCGACCATCGACGTGCAGTGCGTTTTGAAGAGCGCGTAAAAAAACTTAATAGTAAGCGTGGACGTATAGACGGTTTTTTCCCTGGACTACTGTTAATTGAAATGAAATCGGCAGGTGAAAATTTAGATAAAGCCTACCAACAAGCTACTGAATATTTTCCCGGTTTAAGCGATGCTGAAATGCCTCGCTGTGTATTGGTCAGTGATTTTGCCAACCTGCATTTGTATAACTTGGAAACCCATAACGACCCTATAAAAATAAAACTTACTGAATTTACTAGTCATATTGAACACTTTTTGTTTCTGGCAGGTTATGAAAAAATCGCCATAGAACGCCAAGCCCATATCAACAAAAAAGCCGCAGAAAAAATGGCGGCCTTGCACGATGCCATTAAAAATACCGGCTATATCGGTAAGGACTTGGAAGTATACCTGGTGCGTCTGTTGTTTTGCCTGTTCGCAGAAGACACCGGCCTGTTCAATGAAAACGGGATTTTTCTGGATTATCTTATTAACCACACAAAAGTAGACGGCTCGGATTTGCATGGCGAATTGACAGCCCTGTTCGACACCCTCAACAAACCTGATGACAGCTATCTTGCGAAAAAACCCGATTACCAAGGCCCAAAACGCCTAAGCAGCTTACCCCCTCACCGTGCCCGCTTCCCCTACATCAACGGCGCTTTGTTTGCAGGTACGCTCACACATTGTGAGCTTGACCAAACCGCCCGCGACACACTCATCGAATGCGCCAGCCTAGACTGGAGCGAAATTAGCCCGGCGATTTTCGGCTCATTGTTTCAGGCCATCATGCACTTTGACGATGAAAGCGCCACCGCCAAAACCAAAAAACGTCGTGAACTGGGCGCACACTACACCAGCGAAGAAAATATCCTCAAAGTCATTAACCCGCTGTTTATGGATGACTTGCGCAAAGAGTTTGCCAAATGCGGCAACAACAAAACCAAGCTTTACGCTTTCCACCAGCACTTGGCAGGGCTTAATTTTTTTGACCCCGCCTGTGGCTGTGGCAATTTCTTGGTGATTGCTTACCGTGAATTGCGTTTGTTGGAATTGGAGGTGATAAATAAAATCTGGGGCAAAAACTTAAACCAACAAATGGACGTGGACACCCTCATCTTATGCAATGTTGACCAATTCCACGGTATTGAAATCGACGAAAGCGCCCAGCAAATCGCCACATTGGCCTTGTGGCTCACTGACCACCAAATGAACCTGAAAGTCCAAAGCCTAGGGCTTTATTACCACCGCATTCCGCTCACCAAAAAAGCCAACATCGTGTGTGCCAATGCCTTGCGCATTGATTGGGCTGAAGTCATCAAGCCTGAACGCTGTAGTTTTATCATGGGCAACCCGCCGTTTGTTGGAAAAAAGGAACAAACAAAATTACAAAAAGCCGATATGGAGACGTTGGTTTCAGACATGAAAGGCGCGGGTGTATTGGATTATGTGACGGCTTGGTACATCAAAGCCACGGCTTATATTAAACACAATTCTGCTGTTCCAATTGCTTTTGTGTCAACCAACAGCATTTGCCAAGGTGAGCAAACTGGAATTTTGTGGGCATATTTATTGGCTCAAGGCATAAATATTCACTTTGCCCACCGTACCTTTCAATGGAGCAATGAAGGACGCGGGATTGCCGCTGTGCATTGTGTGATTATTGGTTTTGGCTTGAAAAAACCGGATAGTTTTCGTTTGTTTGATTATGGTGACGATATAAAAGGTTTACCTATTGAAGTTAAGGCATCACAAATTAATCCATATTTGGTTGATGCGAGTAATATTTTTTTAACCAAACGAATGAAACCGCTATGCAATGCGCCAGAAATGGATTTTGGTAGTAAAGCGGCTGATTTTGGTCATTTGACCTTAACCGAAAGTGATAAAACTGAATTATTGCAACAACATCCAAATGCAATATCGTGGATTCGAACTTTTATTGGTTCCGAGGAATTTATCAACGGATCAAAACGATATTGCTTATGGCTAAAAGGAATAGCGGCGAATGAACTAAAATCATATACATGGATAATGCGACGAGTTGAACTTGTTCGTGAAACCAGATTAAAAAGCGTGGATGCAAATACTCGTAGATGGGCTGATTTTCCTTCGTTATTTCAAGCAGATAGGCAGCCAAACTCAAATTATCTTCTTGTTCCTAAAGTCAGTTCCGAAAAAAGAAAATATGTACCACTTGGATTTTGTGAACCGGATTTGATTGTTAATCCAACCGTATTAGTTGTTCCCAATGCCAGCCGTTATCATTTTGGCGTTTTGCAATCGACGATGCACATGGCATGGATGAGAAGTGTATGTGGACGAATGAAAAGTGATTACCAATACTCAAATACAATTGTCTACAATAATTACCCGTGGCCCAATCCCACCGAAAACCAAATCAAAACCATAGAAGAAAAAGGTCAAGCTGTTTTAGATGCACGGGCAGAACATATATCATCAACACTGGCAGATTTATACAACCCGTTTACCATGCCACCAAATTTGGTCAAAGCTCATCAACAACTCGACAAAGCCGTTGATGCCGCTTACGGCTACAAAGGCGGCAAGGACGATGCCGCACGGGTGGCTTTTCTATTTAAGCGCTATCAAGCATTGCTAACAAGCCAAAGCCCAATCCTTGAAAGCCCGACAGCCAAAAGCACATAACTAAAACCCCAGGCACAAATTATTGAGGATATTGCGCGTAGCTTACAGGACGATATGGCTTCAGACTGGGAGCAAAGATTGAGAAAAAATAATGTATGAAAGAAAAAAAGGACAAGCCAAAGCCAAAGCCTTTAACGGCAGCAGGACGAAAAAGAAGAGCCATCAAAGCCGCAAACCGACTGGCAAAGATTAGAAAGGCAAAAACCAAGAAGCGCGACGAGGGCATAATTTTGGCTTTTGTATATTTGTCAGACGGTAGCCAATCAAGGGACGATAAGATTAAAGCCATCACGTTTATGACCGAACAATGCGGCAAGCCAAAATTAGACAAAGGTGAAACCGTGTTGCGTAAATTGGCAGATTGCACAGGTTTAACGCGCCAGAGAATCCACCAGATCATCAAAAAGGCCAAAAATGAAGGTTAGCTCGCTTTACGCGGATTTACTGGGAATAATCGATTTAAGCATACATCATGCCAAATTATATATTTTTTATTTAAGTTCTATTTCAATCAGTTACGTCCAACAAAATTCCATGTAATTCATTGAAAATCATATCCGGAAAATGGTGCAAGGAGCTGTTTTTTTCCCTCTTATTATTTAGCCATGTTCATTAAGCACCGTAGGAGTGCAATATATGGTTAAGCAACCAAACCCAGCCACTGAGCCAAAACAAAACAGCTCAAGCATTAAAATAATAATCCCCGATAATCAAGCGCCACTATTGCCTGTAACTGGATACTTGCGTATCTGGAACGTGATCGGCGATAGAAAAAGAAACATCCCGGCACTTATCCCAATAGGACGCACCACATTTTTAAATGGCGTTAAATCCGGCAAATACCCAAAACCCGTAAAGCTGGGCGAACGCACCACGGCATGGAAAGTTGAAGACATCCGCGCTTTGATTGAAAGCTTTGGCGGTGCGGAATGATTACCAGCGCCTCAAAACAACAGCCATAAAAAAACCCACCGACTAAATTAAAGCCGTGGGTTTTTCGTGTTCAAACAATAAAGCAGGCAAACGCGATTATACGTGGTTTTGTTGTTTTTCGCATTATGCGCACGGCTAGGGAGTAGCCAAATGTACGAAGATTTTAAAATGGCAATCAGGGCAACGGGCTTAGTGCCGCCCGAACATATCACAGCTGGCAAAATAATATGCTTTGCTGGACTCAATAAACCCAAAACCAACAAAGCAGCGCGGTGTTTACTGTTTGAAGATCGGCGCGGCGGCTGGTTTATGGATTACAGCACTGGCTTGTTTGAAACATGGCAAGCCAAACGTGCCAAGCCTTACAGCCCGCAAGAACGCCAAGCCTTTAAGGAGCGTTGCGAGCGTGCCCGGCTGGCGCGTGAACAAGAGCGAGACGAAGCCCAAAAGCAGGCGGCGATTAAGGCGCGGGGAATGTGGGAACGCGCCATTTATGCCGATACCGGCAACGTCTACTTGCACCGAAAGCAAATTAAGCCACACGGTGCTAAAACCGGCGATTCCGGCGGCCTTAAGGGTGTGCTTATCCTTCCTATCTACAACGAAAATTTAAAGCTGGTAAACCTGCAATTCATCGACCCACGCAAACCCAAAGGACAAGACAGGAATTTTTTAACATCCGGCCAAAAAAAGCATTGTTTTTGGTGGGTAGGCAAGAAATCTGAAACCATCTTGATTGCTGAAGGGTTCGCCACCGCTTGCAGCATTCACCAAACCATGGGACACCAAGTATTTATTGCTTTCGATGCTGGCAACCTCGCTAATGTTGCAAAGATCGTCAAAGCCAAGAACCCGACCGCAACAATTATTATTGCCGGTGATAACGACCACAGCGGCACAGGACAAAAAGCAGCGAGAGCGGCGGCCTTAGCCATTGGTTGCAAGTACATTTTGCCGCCGACAGTCGGGCATGACTGGAACGACCATGTTAATGCAATCGGTAGCCAATTATTTACCAACTTGATAAACAAGGAGGAAGGCCATGAGTAAGCAACCGCCTAATTTTAAAAGGTTTGAGGATGCACCAGAATCCGCACCACCGATAGCTACGCACAAGGCAAAAAATGGCAACGGGAAAATATCCGCTATCTCAAAACCTCAAAAAACTCGGCGCAAAGGAAAAATGGACGCAATACAACGCAATGAACAAGCGCTTAGCCAAGTGGAAAATGCCGCCGATTACAAAGGTATTGAATCTATTGAAATAGACGGTATAAATCATGCCATCCAACAAAATCAAGCCCTTGGAACTATTGACTTAAGCAGAGCCATAGACCCCGCCACCACGCCGCCCGACAACGTGGACAAACAAGCACCAAGCACTGAAGAGCGCCCCTGCTTTAAATGCCACTTGGATTTTTGGCAAGACCACCACGGCAAAACCCAAAGGGCGGGGGTGTGGTATCACAGTCTAAGCAAAGGCGAAGACCCCGCGCCCGTGGACACATGGGTATGCGGGGAAATCCTTGTTGAGGCCATAGCGCGTGACACGACGGGACGGTCATTCGGGCAAGTGTTGCGTTTTAAAAACAGGCTTGGGGAATGGCAAACATGGAACATGCCCACGCGCCTGCTTGCCGGGCGCGGCGAAGAGCTGTTAAGGGAGCTTATGGACATGGGGCTAGGCTTCAATTACCACAAGAGAAGCCAGATAGCCGCCTACATTTGTTCAATCAACCAGAGTAAAACCGTCTGGACAGCTTCACAAGTGGGCTGGTTTGACACCGAAAACTTTGTCCTGCCCGATGCCACCATTGGCAAAGACAGCGACGGAATTCTGTTCCAAACCGAAAGCAACAACCACCAAGAATACAACACGGCGGGAACGCTTGCAGACTGGCGCGGCAATGTCGCGGCATTGTGCGCGGGCAATCCCATTTTGTTGTTTACCGTGTCCACGGCCTTTGCTGGCGCATTGCTTAAGCCTTGCAATATGGACGGCGTAGGCTTCCATATCTTTGGCGACAGCTCCAAGGGCAAAACTACGGGCTTAAAGCTGGCGGCTTCTGTGTGGGGCAACTGGGAAAAATATAAACGCGTCTGGAAGTCCACAGCCAACGGCTTGGAAGGCGCGGCGGCATTGTTCAATGATGGCTTATTGACCTTGGACGAGATCGGCGACAGCGAAGCTAAGGAGCTGGCGGACTCACTTTATCTGTTAGGCAACGGCACGGGCAAGCAACGCGCCAATGTGTCGGGCCATGCCAAAGCGGTTAAGACGTGGCGCATAGCGATTCTATCCAATGGTGAAAAAACCATTGAGGCGCACTTATCCGAAAAAGGCTTGACCGTTAAGGCCGGGCAGTTAATCAGGTTCTTACAGATACCGCTATTCGGTCAATATGGTGCGTTTGATGAACTGCACAGCTACGAAGGCGGCGGCGCATTAGCTGGCGCTATCGTAAAGCAGGCCAACCAAGCCTATGGCGTGGCAGGGCGCGAATACCTGAACCAGCTAACCCAAGACCCTAATACCTTGGAGCAATGCCCCCAGCACCTAGACGCGGCGCTTAAGCGATTCACTGCACGGTTTGGCGAACTGTCCGCGCAAGAAGCCAGAGCGGCTAAATCCTTTGCCCTTGTTGGTATCGCTGGAGAGCTGGCGACACAATACGGCGTTACCGGGTGGAATGATGGTGCGGCATTTGATGCAGCCTTAACTTGTTTTGAACACTGGCGCGGTTATCGTGGGCAAGGCGACACGGAGTATTTGCAGATCGTCGAGCAAATCAGAGCTTATCTTGAAATGTACGGAGATGCGCGTTTTACCAGTATCACCGATGACACGCGCCTGCATGGGGAGCGTTCCGGTTACTGGCGCAATAGCTCCAACGGCGGGCGGGAGTGGCTGTTCACCAAGGCTGGATTACAGCAGGCCACCAAGGGTTACGACATAAAGCAAATTGTCGGGGCACTTAAAGAGGTGGGCTGGTTGATGCTTGATGGAGAGGGGAAAAGCACTAAATTGGCGAACTTCTTAAAGAACGAAACGGGAAGCAAGCGCTTTTATATTGTCACTCCACAAGACAATGAATGTAATACAGTAAAAACAGGTGTTACAAGTGTTACTAAGGTAACTCGCAAAAAATACCCCACACTAATTTTTTAACAATACTGTTCAAAATCGATATATGCTACAAACACAATTTGACACATCGCAACCTAGAGCATGACCCATATATCTGAACAACATATTGCAACGATTAAAGA
>JAPLRR010000090.1 GCA_026399075.1 Methylococcales bacterium | reverse complement strand
AACTCCTACGCTTTTATTTTTGGTTTCCTACCCGTAGTCTTTTTAGGTTTTTTTGGGATTGGTCGATATAGCCACTACTTGGCATCTCTGTGGCTTGCCGCCGCGTCGCTATTTTTCTATGGCTGGTGGGATGCGCGGTATGTTGGCTTGTTGATGGGGTCTATTGCCTTAAATTACGGCGCAGGTTATTTAATTGGACACCAACTCAAATCTAGCCATAAACCCCAAGCGCTCTTAATCTGCGCCATTGTGGCCAATTTACTGCTTCTGGGTTATTTTAAATACGCCAACTTCTTTGTTCAAAATATAAACGATCTAGTTGGTACAACCCTATTTTCTACTTTGGAGATTATTTTGCCGCTAGGCATTTCTTTCTTTACCTTCACCCAGATTGCCTTTCTTGTGGACACTTACCAAGGCAAAGTAAAAGAATTTAATTTTGTCCATTACACCCTGTTTGTCACCTATTTTCCCCATCTGATTGCTGGCCCTGTGTTGCATCATAAGGAAATGATGCCGCAATTTGCCAGCCGAAACACCTGCAATATTAACGGGTACAATGTTGCCTGCGGTTTGACAATCTTTGTGTTGGGACTAGGGAAAAAAGTGCTGGTTGCCGATACAATGGCAGATTATGCCAGCCCTGTTTTTAATTTTGTGGCTTCTGGCGGCCAAGCTATGCTATTTGAGGCTTGGGTTGGGGCATTGGCTTATACATTGCAATTGTACTTTGATTTTTCTGCGTATTCGGACATGGCGATTGGCTTATCGTTAATGTTTAATGTGCGCTTGCCGATGAATTTCAATTCCCCTTACAAGGCGACCAGCATCATCGAGTTCTGGCGTTGTTGGCATATGACTTTATCGCGCTTCTTACGCGATTACCTTTACATCCCTCTCGGTGGCAGCCATAACGGGACAGGACAACGTTACTTAAACCTGATGATAACGATGTTACTTGGCGGTTTATGGCATGGTGCTGGTTGGACTTTTATCATCTGGGGGGGCTTGCATGGGGTCTATTTAATTATCAACCACAGCTGGCGTAAGCTAAAAGAAGTCTCTGGTTGGGGCGATGGTGGGACATGCGCAAGGATCGCAGCTGGAGCGCTCACCTTTATCGCCGTTGTCGTAGGATGGGTTTTCTTTAGGGCAGACTGTTTTGGTTCGGCAATAACGCTGCTAAAAGGCATGGTTGGGTTGAACGGTCTTTCCTTGCCTAGTTGGTTTGCGAATTACCCCAATTACATTCCTTTTTATGATGCCATTATATTTATTCAGGTGTTGCCATCCACCAAATTATCACCAGACCTGGCCATGTTAATCATCCTGTTTGGGTTAATGATGGTTTGGTGGGGGCGAAATGTGGAGTTTATTGCAAACAGCATAATGGAACGGCATCGTCGTATTTATGTGGCCTTCATTTTGGGCGGTATTTTTGGCGTATCGTTGATCTTCATGCGACGGGTGTCTGAGTTTTTATATTTTCAGTTTTGATTATGGCCCCATTTAAATTCATCTTGTCTATTGTTGCTTTTTCTGCTCTAACAGCGCTGGGTGGGCTTGCTATCAATTATGTGATTGATCCCTATAGTGTGTTTGGTACGCGTTATTTCCCCGAATATGGCCAGCTTCAGGAGCGCTACTTAAAAATTGAGTATTTAAAACAACATCGCGATTTCAATACATTTTTGATTGGCAGTTCACGGGTTGGGGTTATAAAAACTGAAGCCGTGGATAGTTACCTACAGGGTGCAAAATCCTATAATTTAACGATATCCCAAGCTAACCAATGGGACATTGAAAAGCATATTGAATGGCTTGTAAAAAATAGCCCACAACTGTCCCATGTTATTGTACAAATAGATTGGCTAACAACTTTTGGTTCAGATCGGCCGACATACAAGTTAATGGACGAGGTGCACCCCGATATTTCTGGCCGTAACAAAGTTGATTTTTTGATGGATTATTTAACGTTTTTTAATGTGGAAGGGTTAAAAACAAAAATAAATAACAACCGGGGAAGTATCGATTTACTCGATTATTCAATTGCCAAAGGTTATTGGACAAGACCTTTGGGGGGCTATAGCCCGTTATAAAAAGCTGCTTGATAGCAATAACATCAAGCTGACTGTATTGCTGACCCCGCACAACCATAATATGCTTGATGGCATTGATATTGACGATTATGAATTGTTTATCAGGCAATTGGCTAACATTACCGGATTTTATAATTTCATGTACTACAATAAACTTACTGAAGATGATTGTAACTACTACGAAACCTCACATTACCGTCCCCACGTTGGGAGCTTGATTGTGCAGGCTATTTCCGGAAAATCCAGCCAACCATCAGAAACCTTCCAATATGTGTCTACCTCTAGCATGACTTCCCATGTGAAATTTTTACGCTCAAATTTCTTAAGGGAAACCGTTCATTGATTCGCAGGGTCTGGCGTGTAAAAGTTAGCTAGCATACTTACAGGCCCTCAAAGTCAGCCATTAGCTTGGATTCAAAGGCAAATTGTGTAGCTCCAAGATAAAAGGTTTGGGTACGATGAGTCGAGTGTATGTAGCTCATGCCAACCCAGCACGTAAGACGCCAGTTGCGCCCTACGACTCTCGGAAAGCGGGTTTGCGGATGTTTTGTCGCTTTTAGCCATGGGCGTGCCTTAATCTATGGTTCACCGGTTCCCGGCTGGAACAGTCTGATCGTCCCGGTGTATTTCATTGGCGGCATCATAGGCATCAATCACGGCAAGAGCTTCGTTGAAAGCAAAAAACGGTCACTTCATATCACAAGACAGGCTATTTACGATGAATAAAACTCCACTAATTAAGACCACGCCTTGGGATTCAGCAGTCTTTGGGATGCCCACTTGGGAATTGTTGGAATACTCTGAAGCGGTACTGCAATGTGCTATGGGGACGGCTGGCCATTACACCATAAAGGTTGATCCTTTAGCGGATAAGCAGCTACTGCATGATTATGGCTTCTATTACTGCGACACCCTGATTGAACCGCATTGCAATGCTGTGCGCTTGCGTTTGGCGCAACATTTGGATGCAACCATCTCCAAAACCATAGATACAACACAAACACTGGCGATATGCCACACTGCGTTTGCGCATGGTCGCTTCCATCGCGATTTTAATCTGTCTAAGGCTGCGGCTGACCAGCGTTACGACAATTGGCTAAAACAATTGCTTGAGGCACAACAGGTTTTTGGACTTTACTGGCAGGACGAACTGGCAGGATTCATCGGTTATAGCGGCAATAACTTGGTATTACATGCGCTGGCGGAGCAGTATCGTGGCAAGGGTTTGTCGAAATACTGGTGGAGCGAGGTATGCAGTGACCTACTTTCCAGCGGGTGCGAGGAAGTAAAAAGCTCTATTTCCGTTACTAATTTAGCTGTGCTTAATTTGTACGCATCACTGGGATTTACCTTTAAAAATCCTCAGGATATTTACCATCGTTTGGTGTTATAAACCTCATTGTTCTTATCACGCATCTTAACTGTTCGGTAAAAAGATAAATAGAGCCAGATGATCATTTAATAATAGTTGCAACTAGTGTCAAAAAATTTCGGGTTTGTAGATTTGAAAAAATGAATAATTCAACTAGAAATGTGCAAATAAGCAAATCCATACGGCAGCTGATGCGTTATGGTTTGGTGGGTGTGGGGAGTAATTTGGCAATGTATTCATTGTATTTGCTTGTTACCTATCACGGTGTTGAACCAAAGACGGCTATGACTTTACTATACATTGTCGGCACAGCTATCGGATTTGTTGGAAATCGTCAATGGACTTTCGCTCACCGAGGGGACAATATCCGGACAGTAATAAGGTATGTATTCGCTCATTTTTTGGGGTATTTTCTCAATTTTGCCATTCTTTTTATCTTTGTTGATCACCTAGGTTACGCCCATCAAGCTGTTCAGGCCTCCGCAATTATTATTGTTGCGGGTTTTCTTTTTGTTATCTTTAAGTATTTTGTTTTCCGGGCAAAATATTGAGGGCAGGTACTATTATGAGCGCTGGCTTTAAGGCCCACTACTTCAACAAATTGGCAGAAGTAGAGTCTGGAAATTTTTGGTTTTGCGGCAGGAATCGGATTATCCTTTGGGCGCTTCGTAAGTATATTCCCGAGCTTAAGTCTTTCCTTGAGATTGGTTGCGGAACAGGATTTGTCATTTCAGGTATCTCAAAGCAGTTTCCCGAGGCGAAGCTCTTTGGAAGTGAGTATTTAGAGGAAGGCTTGGTACATGCCCGGCAACGGTTGCCAACTGCCGAATTTTCGCAAATGGATGCCCGTTACATTCCTTATGAATCCGAATTGGATGCAATTGGAGCATTTGATGTGCTGGAACATATTGAAGACGATGAGGCGGTGCTGGAACAAATATACAAGGCCCTGAAGCCTGGTGGTTTTGTGTTCATTACAGTGCCTCAGCATCGTTGGCTATGGAGTACGACGGACGAATATGCTTGTCATGTCAGGCGGTATGTTGCCAATGATCTGCATAGGAAGGCCCGCAAAGCGGGTTTTGAGATTGTTCGAAGCACTTCATTCGTTAGCACACTGCTGCCTGCGATGTTTTTATCAAGATTCTTTCAACAAGACAAAAAAGATATCAGTATTGATGAAGTGACAGAACTGCGTATTAACCCCATCCTTAATAAAATTTTTGAAGGGTTTTTATATGTTGAGTTGGTTTTGATTCGCGCAGGTATTACGCTACCTATAGGTGGTTCCCGATTGCTTGTTGCCCGCAAACCAATAATGTTAAAGACGGGATTGTAAGCGATGAATGTCATCAATATTCCGTTCAATAAACCTTTCATGACGGGTTGTGAACTTGGGTACATCGCACAGGCGCACATTAACGGGCATCTTGCTGGCGATGGCATGTTTACAAAAAAATGTCACGACTGGCTAGAAGCCTACACAGGTGTTTACAAGGCATTACTTACCCATTCCTGCACCGCTGCACTTGAGATGGCTGCTATCTTGGCTAATATTCAGCCCGGTGATGAAGTGATTATGCCTTCATTCACTTTTGTTTCTACCGCCAATGCCTTTGTCCTGCGTGGCGGGATACCGGTGTTTGTGGATATCCGACCGGATACGCTTAACATCGACGAGACTAAAATCGAGGCCGCTATCACAAGGCGCACCAAAGCCATTGTGCCAGTGCATTACGCAGGGGTGGCATGCGAAATGGATGCCATTATGGAAATTGCGCAGCGGTATAAGTTGCTGGTGATAGAGGATGCCGCTCAGGGTATTATGTCTACTTACAAGGGGCGGCCACTGGGTTCGATCGGCCACTTGGGCGCCTACTCGTTCCATGAAACCAAAAATATCATTTCCGGCGAAGGCGGCGCTTTGCTGGTGAATGATGAACGATTTGCCGAGCGCGCCGAGATTATCCGCGAGAAGGGTACGAATCGGAGCCAGTTTTTTCGCGGGCAAGTGGAAAAATATACCTGGGTCGATGTTGGTTCATCGTACCTGCCAGGCGAAATCATCGCCGCCTTCCTTTGGGCCCAGATGGAGGAGGCGGATCCGATCACAGGCCAGCGCCTCGCGATCTGGCAGCATTATCACGAGGCTTTCAAGGAGCTGGAAGTAAACGGTATGGTGCGCCGACCAGTGATCCCGACCAGCTGCACGCACAACGCCCATATGTATTATCTTTTGCTGAACAGTCTGGATGCACGTACAGCATTCATTGCTGGCCTGAAAAAGCAAGGGATAAGCAGTGTTTTCCATTATGTTCCCCTACATTCGTCACTCTATGGTAAGCACATTGGACGGGCCGCCGATGCTATGACAAACACCAACCGGATTTCGGAAAGACTCGTACGATTGCCATTGTGGCTGGGGCTGGAACAGCATCAACCCACAGTGATCAACCTGATACAGAGTGAACTGAAGCAAGTTTTGGGTAGCGGCTTTTAGTGATCCAATCCACCATCAGTTACCAATTTACAAAAATATGAAATGAAGTACATAATCCCTCCGCGTTATTCTGGCACGCAATCAACAATAGCCATACACCAATGACACAGATTGCCCTATTACTATGCAAGTTATAAATTCCTATTTCGGAGAGTGGGTCAAGCAATGAATAAAATGCCTATTTTAGCTGTCGTCCTATCGACGGTTACTGGCGAAGAGTCACTGTTGCAGCGGGATATCTTTTTTTGTTCAGGCCGAATCATTTCATTAGCGCATCCGAACTTTAACCGGTGGGTGCTTGGAAAGGTGTCACGATGAGTGCAATATCTAATGGTAATCCTACAGTTGGCTGGCTCGGTGTGGCAGCCTTCGCTGGGTCAATGCTTTTCGTTTGGCAAGGATTAGATTTTACCGATATGGGCTTTTGGCTTACCGGTTTTCAACAGTTTTACACACACCCAGATTCGACCTTCGCAGTGTGTTGGTTAACTAATTTCATTGGGCACTGGGTCGGGCTGGCTTTCGGCGGTATCGTACTATCCTATAAGCTGGGTTATGTAGCCGTTGTCACTACGTCTGCGATGATCGCCTATCGGTTGCTGGCATCCCAGATTGGCAATAGTCGCTTGTTGGCTGCGATGGTGTTGCTGATCGTTTTTGTTACAGAGGGTTATACTGGTAACTGGATCGACTACAACAATTTAACGGCTTTGTTTTATCTTGTGGCTGACGCACTGCTTTTTTTCGGTCTCGTCGGTAATCGCAAGCTACTGGTAATGTTGGCGGGCGTAGTGTTAGGTAGTAATGTTTTTATCCGCTTTCCTAACTTGTTAGGCATTTCATTGGTATCGGCGATTTGGTTGCAAGCCTGGGTCAGTCGGTGGACACACCGGGATACCTTGGTTTGGTCGGTTTGGTTTCTGAGCGGATTTGCGCTCGGTTTGGCTTTAATTTGGCGCTTAATTGTACTTCATGGACATCAGGCCATTTATCTTGTAGGTATCCATGCGATCTTCGACTTGGCGACGGACGCTAGTTCCCACCACCCAGGTTCGGGATTGCTGAAGCGCTTTATTAGCGACCATGTCCATGCCTTCGCCGAAGCGGCGACTATTTTGCTTGTTGGCAGTTGGATTGCAAATTGGGCTAGCAAACAAAAAAATCTTCTGGCAACAGTCGTCATTTTCGCCTTCGCCTTGCTTCTGGCGTATATTTTTTATGTTTGTGATGACTGGCGTTGGTGCGTTCCAGGTATTTGTTATATTGTGCTTTTGTCCATTGTTTTTCTTGAATGGAGAAAAGATTCCGCTTTGGTTTTGTTGGCCTTTATCGCGGGCATGGTATTACTTTTGGTACCACTCGGCTCTAGTAATGGCATTAGCAATTCAGTCTTTGGGCTATGGTTGGCGTTGCCGCTTACCCTGATATGGCTGTGGCGAAGTTCCGATCTCGCTTTTTCGTTGGGGTTTAAGGTAAGCGATGATCGGTTTAAGTGGAACAGTCACATTTCAATGGAGGTTAGGGGATTTCGTTTACTTACGATAACCTTGGTATTGGCTTTGTTGTTTCAAACGCTTACCTTAGCTTGGCGCCATACCTACTTGGATAGCAAAAATCGCCACACCATGACCCATCCGATAGCGCATCCGCTGCTGTTGGGGACTCATACAACAGCCGAGCGGGCCAAGGTAGCCACGGAGTTGCTTGATGCTTTGACGCATTTCGTAAAACCTGGTGACGAACTGCTTGCCTACAATGCCATTCCACTCGTACATTTTCTAACCCAAACCCACCCTTGGCTGGGAGATCCATGGCCCGACTTTGTTGACGCTAAAAGGCTTGCGGCCCTGATTCGGAAGAAAGAGCAAGCAGGCGGGGCATTGCCAGCCATCGTGCGTGCTAAGGGCAGCACATACAACAATTCCTGGCCAATCAATCCCCAGCCAGTCGCTACGTTTTGGCATCAAGATGAACCCCGGCAGGTGTTTGCAGAATTTGGGCAAAGGCATGGTTATGTTGTAGTTTGGTCGAATGAGTTTTTCGAGATTCTATCCACGCGCAGCAGCAAACAAGAAGCATCGATGTAACGAAGTAGTGCATGGAAATCCACGACGAATAAATCCCCGATTCCGCTTTGCTGCATTGGGCTTGCATGTTGCCCATAGCCGCCAGGAAAAATTTAATGAACATTGGCGTTAATCCGCAATGTCGCTGGATCGTAAGCGTCCAGCCCTACCTACCATCCGCTAGAACGTGTCTCACTTGACCGGGCCGTAAGCGTAGATGGCATCCAGCGCCCTGCCCAAGGCGTCATCGTTAAAATGCCCGGCCCCGATACCTTTACCCAATAGGTATTCGAGCGGTTTATCCTTGAAAAAGTGCGGCATCAGGTACAGCGCCAGATTGGTGAAGCCTAGGCCATATAAAATCAAGGCCTTGACACATAGGCCCACTGAAACCAGTCGTTGCCCATGATCCTGTTTGATCACGGTGTCGATCAGTCCCAGTAGCCCCAATTCATCTATCATGCCCGCTATGAGGCCCAAATCGGGTTTATTTCAGCCATCCCCTTTCCCCAAACCGTTCAGTTGGTGCCCTGATGGGTGCTGTCATAAATCCGTAAAGTATTGTTCACTGGCTTGTCATATAGCGTTGCTACAATCAAATTAAGTAATTAAGTGGCACACAGGTGTTATGGCCTAACTGCATCTGGTTGCCGCAGATACAGGGTTTATCAATGGCCAGAAATTCCCTAAACCTCACCGCAGGGCAAGCATTCAATCCTGCTTCCAAGTGACAGCCGAGGTGAATGGTTGCCTTGTGTGCAGGAGCGGCTTTGAGTGCCCACAAGGCTAAGCCACAAACAGTGAAAACGTTGGCTTGTCGCAACTCAATGACCAGAAATACCAGCAAATTTAGTTTCTCTGCTTACTTAACGGTAAGCGGGGGAAAGATTGGCACCAATGAACGTCGCTTGCTGATTAGTTCAAGTTATATAACAACTAAGGAAACCTTTTATGTATTTAATTAATAAACCGAACACCCCAACAAACCCGTCCAGGCACAAACCCCGTGCTTTGTTGGGATTGCTGGTTTTGGCTTGCTCAGTCTTTATAACGCCAGCTGCGGAAGCGGCAAAACCCGTTGTTGTTATTGGCAAGATCTTACCGGTCAATGAAAAAACGTCGGTGACTTTGAATGGTAGTGCCAGTAGCGATAAAGATGGCGACAAGCTGACGTATAAATGGGAACAGATTAATATCAAATCAGGCACTACGCCAGTCGTGATTGCCAATGCGACGGCGGCAACAGCTTCTTTTGTTGCGCCCGCTATTGCCAAGACTACTAAAGTGACACTCCCTGTTACTTTGACATTTCAATTGTCAGTGAGCGATGCCACCGCGACCACGAAAAAAACGGTGTTGGTTAAAGTTAACCCAGTCAACCAATTACCGGTTGCCAATGCCGGCCCTAACCAGACCGTCACTTGGACATCGGCTGGTACAGGTGTCGCCTTGGATGCGTCCAAAAGTACCGATGATGGCCAGATTATTAGTTATAAGTGGGTGCTGTTGACTAAAACTGCACAATTGCCAAAAGGTGCCAAGTTTAAATTGACCAGCGCTACGGCGGCAAAAAGTTCTTTTACTTTGACCAGCCCTGACCAGTCCAAACCGGTCACTTTAGAGTTTCAAGTCCAAGTGACGGATAACGATAAAAAACTGGTTAAGGATACCGTTAGCATTACTGTACAGCAAATCTTGCCCCCTGTTGCCAACGCGGGTAGTGACTTGTCTGCCATCAGCGAAGCAACAGTTAATTTGAGCGGCGCAGGCAGCACAGGCACGATCACCAGTTTTTTGTGGCAACAAACCGCAGGCCCCACCGTGGTGTTAAGCAGCACCAATGCCGCAGCTACCAGCTTTGCTGCACCAACTGTCAGCACTTCAACACCCTTGACGTTTGAATTGACGACAACTAATAGTGCTGGCGCGACAAAAGATACGGTTGTGGTTACGGTAAACCCTAAACCTGTGGCCTTACCTGTGGCTAATGCTGGCCCAGATCAAACCGTGGCCAGTGGTGCGGTGGTGAATTTGAGTGGCAGCCTCAGTACCGGTGTGATTACAGGATATGCTTGGAAGCAAACTGTGGGTGATGCGGTTCTCTTAACAGGTGCGAATACGGTTGCCGCAAGCTTTACTGCACCAACAGCATCATTAGCCAGCCAATTGATTTTTGAACTGACCGCAACCAACAGTGCTGGTTCAGTTAAAGATACAGTGATCATCAATGTTAATGCGGCGGCGCCGACCTTGGATGCCACCTTGTCCTTGCCTATAGGTGTGATTGACATCAATGATGTTACCACGGCGGTGATCAGCAATATTAAGGGGGGTGCTGCACCTTATTCAGTGACCTATGTATGGGGTGATGGGCAAACCACTGGCCCTATCCAATTGGCTGATGGCGTAGTCACTAATACAGGTGAACATTACTTTGCGGCCAATGGCAGCAAGACCGTCAAAGTAACCTTGACCGATGCCAATAATGCTAGCCGGGATTTTACTGGCACATTCTCTGTATCTGATGTTGAAGAATGTAAATAAGTAGTACTTATTCACCCCCCCCCTTGAAAAAGGGGGGGGGGAGCTTGCGAGGGGGCTGAGGGGGGTTATTCAATAAAACCTCCTCTAACCCCTCCTTTTTAAGGAGGGGGAATGAATGTTTACAATAAGTAAAGCCAAGGCTTGGATAGATAGGACTGTTGCCCACAGAGCCAGTAATAACTGTGGGCACTCTGTTTATTAAGAAGGGTGGGTAATGCAGGGGATTTGAAAGGCGGGGTTATTGCTTGGTAACTAAGTTATATTTTTTGTACAGGTATAACTTAAGGCAGTTTTCCGGGCTTACATTATCAGGCAATTTCTCACCCAACCTTTGCAAGAACGGCTTAATTAGATGGGTAGGCGTTAGCAGTAGTTCAATATCAGTCATTTCTACAAAGTTACTGGGTGGGATATTAACAATTTTGAATAATAGATGTTTGCTTATATTTAAATTGTTAATGATATCTTCACGGATTTCTAAGAGTAATGGCAATAGGTCTACGCCACTGTACCGGTCATCAGTAAGCTTATCCAGCTTATTTAAGGTAAATGATACGGCAAATTGGTACAGGTCAGATTCGCGTAAATAAAGCCGGGATGCCAAGGCCTCAACCTGCTCAATTTGGCTATTTACTAAACGCATTGAAACTATCTGTTTAGGCTCGTTCACACTGGTCTCCGAAAAACTTGCTGATATAAAGCAATGCAATTTATAGGACTAGTGTGACAGTATTATGACTATTTTATTACGACAGTAGTTGTAAATGGATTGTCACACAAATTTAACAAAGCTGTAATGGTTAAGAAACAACAAGTGTGCAAAAATTGATTTAGATTAAGCCAAAGTAATTCGGCAAGCAGAAACTAGTTAGATAACTCTTCTGTAATTTTTTATGACAACTCTTATGAGAATAATATTTATGAAAAAGCATGTAGTAAAAGCTGCCCTGATGGCCTTGGCGCTGTCCGGTTTTTCAGGTGCCTCGCTGGCATGGGACCCAAAGAATACCCCAGATTTGGAACTTTACATGTCCGGCGCTACGGCTATGGATAATGCGATTAAGGCCATGTTTGACAACTTGTGTGAAAACACTGCCGCAGAACCTAAGGATTATTACATCGATGGTACTGCTGGCACAAATTACCGGGCTTTTTTCTGCACTCTGACACCTGCTAAAGTCCCTGGGCTTTCAGCCTCTAAAAAAGTATTATTCATTAAGCGTTCTGCTGGCGGTTCTGCACAAGGTGTAAGCCCGCTGATTGAAGAAAAGAAAATTGATGCCTTGAATATTTTCAATAACAACTGTGTTGCGTCGGCTGCCGATCCACACATTTGGAATTGTTCTATCACCAACCCGAATGATTTGCTGGTTAAGAACCCCAATATGGGCATTTCGGACGTAGATCCTTTTATGTTTAGGGGCCCAAACACCCCGGCTGGCTTTAGCCCAGTTACCCAGGCGGGTATTCAAGCGTTGGAAGTCAGGCCAGTGGCTGCCTTATTGTTTGGCGTGCCTGTGACCAATGGCTTGTATGAAGCTTTGCAAATCGTGCAAATTGATAAAGGTACTTTGCCAAGCAACTGTACTATTGGCAGCTACACTGAAGCTTGTATGCCTAGCTTGAGCACCCATCAGATTTCATCTTTAATTTCTGGTCAAATCAAAAAGTGGAGTGAGTTTACTGTTAATTTTAATGGCACTAACTATCCATTGACCAAATATCCAGGAGTCATCAACGGACCTGCTAGCGATTTAGTGCATTTTTGTAAACGTACTGCTGGCTCAGGTACTGGCGCACAACAATACGCTAAATTCTTGAACAGCCCTTGCACCCGTTGTGGTTTGCCACCGATTGATATTTCAGCGGACAACCCACTTGATGGTCCACGTGTTTTAGGTAATGCCGGCTCAGGAAATATGGACCAATGTTTGGATGATTTTGCCAAAGGTACCAACACCAGCAAACTAAATAGCGGTAATATTGTTGCTTGGGCAATTGGCCAACAAAGTATGGAAAAGAATGCCAACAACGCTTTTGGTTATAAATTTGTTAAAGTTGATGGTGTTGCCCCGACTTTGAAAAATGCTGCGAACGGCACATACAAAGATTGGGTTGAGCCAACTTACCAATGGCGTAAAACAGGTGCTGGCGCACCAACCGGTGATTTGTTGAAAATTATTGACAAACTGGTTGTTGAAGCCGGTTCACCTGCCTTGGTTGCATCTATCCTGAACAAGTCATCCAACTATACCTTTGGTAAATCTGGCTTTTTGGCAGTAGCAACTAACGGCCATGCTTATAACAATGTGTTGGACGAAAATGCCCCGGTCATTGGTTATTCACATGCGTCTGCCGGTATATTGGACAACTGTAAAATCCCTGTATTACCAGAAAGCACCGCGTTAAAACCCTTCTAATAAAGGGCTTCCCTTATGGCCCTGTGCAATGCGGGGCCAGACATGGATGTAAATCACACGGCCTCCGCATTGCGGGGGCTGTCCTGTTAGTAACTTGTTAGAAATTCTATGATTAACCAGACTGTTCTATCGCTGCGAATTGTTGTAGGGGTATTGTTGTGCTTAGTTTACCCGCTGGTGTTTGCCGAAGAGCAAGGGCACTTTGATTTATGGGAACTGCGTATCAAAGGCAACACCTTGTTGGGTCGCCAGGAGGTGGAGCGGACGGTATACCCTTTTGTCGGCAAAGACAAAACGATTGATACGGTGGAGCAAGCCCGCGTAGCTTTGGAAAAAGTCTACCATGCCAAAGGCTACCAAACTGTTGCGGTTGATATTCCCGAGCAAGATGTCATTGGTGGCGTGGTGTTTTTGGATGTGACCGAAGGTAAGGTGGCGCGCTTGCGGGTGACGGACGCGCGGTATTTTTCCTTGGGCAAAATCAAGGCGCAAGTGCCCGAATTGGCTGAAGGCAAAGTCCCCAATATTCCAGTGATGCAAAAGCAGTTGGCCGATCTGGGTAAGCAATCGGCAGACCGTACGGTAGTGCCTATTCTTCGGGCGGGTGAAACGCCGGGTACAGTGGACGTGGATTTAAAAGTCGATGACCGTATACCCTTGCATGGCAAAGTTGAGGTCAATGGCCGCAATGTTGCCAATACCAGCCGGTTACGGACGATCGTGTCATTGCGTTATGACAATTTATGGCAGAGCCTCCATAGCGCGTCGTTTATGTTTCAGACCTCGCCTGAAAATCCCGACGAAGTTGAAGTGTTTGTCGGTACTTATGTGATGCCGGTGTTTAGTACGGATGCCAAATTGGCATTATACGGTGTTAAATCTTCATCAAATTCTCAAGTTGCCAGTGCCGGAGCCTTGTCGGTGGTCGGTATTGGTGACATTTATGGCTTGCGGCTAATCAAGCCCTTAACGGCAATGGAAAAATATTCGCACAGCTTTACCGTGGGCTTGGATTACAAATCATTTTCCGAAGATTTGGCCCTAATCGGCGCGGATACCTTACAAACCCCCATTAGCTATTTGCCATTCACAGCGCAATATACCGGCAACATCAGCGATGAAGAATCGATGTTGACGTTTAACCTGGGCGTGGATTTTTCAATACGTGGCTTGGGCAATGACCAAGAAGAATTTTCCAATAAGCGTTATGGGGCAAGTGCTGGCTATTTAATCCTCAATGGTGATGTGGATTATAAATATAGCCTGCCTTGGGGAATGGATTTGGTCAGCCGCTTCTATGGGCAGATCGCCGATTCGCCCATCATCAGTAATGAACAGTTTTCAATTGGTGGCGACCTCAGTGTGCGCGGCTACTTTGAAACCCAAGTGTTGGCCGATGATGGCTTCCATGGCTCGCTGGAATTATATTCACCCCATTTGCTACCACAAGATGGGATGTGGGAATCCATCAACACCTTACGTGCGCTAGTATTTGTTGATGGTGGTTACGGTTGGATTAAAGATGCCTTGCCCGGTGTTCAGAGTCAATTCGGTTTGGCCAGCAGTGGTGTCGGTTTGCGCTTTAAAGCCTGGAAATACTTGAATGGTTATTTGGATGTCGGTATCCCATTTATCTCCCAAGGCACGATAGAAAGCGGCGAACCCCGTTTGCATTTTAAAGTGGCGACTGAGTACTAGCATTCCGTTTAAATACCTAAAACCCATTGCGGGCAGGGGACGCGAGTAACCGGATTTGCTGGTCAAGCCACTCGTGTTCCCCTGATAGAAGAACTCTCCTTTTGTAGGAAATACCCATGACAATCAAAAACGCAAAACACCTAATGACAGTTCCTGGCAGCCGCTTTCCATTACGGCCCATTTCTGCCTTTGTCAGGTTTACCATGGCCAGCACTATGGTTGCCAGTGTGTTTACGCCGGTACAGGCGGCAGATGCCAATTTGCCGGTGCCTAGTGCAGTCTGGAGGACTATGGGTAGTGCCACGGCAACGGTCACCGGCAACCAAATGGATATTGTCCAGAGTTCTGACCGCGCAATTTTGAATTGGCAAAGCTTTAATATTGGTAAAGACCACGGGGTAAACTTTAAGCAACCTGGCAAGAATTCAATCGCGCTCAACCGCATTTTTCAAAACGACCCTAGTCGGATTATGGGCACCTTAACCGCCAATGGCCAAGTGTATCTGGTCAACAGCAATGGCGTGGTGTTTGGCGAAAAGTCCAAGGTCGATGTGCGCGGCTTGGTGGCTTCCACGCTGGATATTTCTGATGATGCTTTGAACCAGGGCATCACCAAGGTTTTTGCCAACGATGGCTCGGCAGCCTTTAATGGCAAAGGTAATTTTTATCAAAAAAATGCCGATGGCAGTTTTAAGTTGGACGACCAAGGCAACAAAATAAAAATCGCCATCAACGTCGAGAAAGGTGCGCAAATCAAGACAACTGACGGCCAAAACATCCTGATTATTGCCCCTACCATCACAAATAAAGGCGATATTTCCGCCGACGACAGACAAGTCGTGTTGGCGGCGGCAACCGACAAAGTCTATTTGCAGGAAGCGGGTAATGACGGTTTGCTGGTTGAAGTTAAAACGGGCGGCGAGATCAATAACCTAGGGGCTATCGCTGCGAAACGCGGTAATGTCAGTTTGGTGGGTTTTGCGGTTAACCAAAATGGCAAGGTGTCGGCTTCCACGTCATTAAATATCAATGGAAAAATCCGTTTGGTGGCGCGCGAAGGCGCAACCGCTATCCCAACGGCGGACGGTTTCGCCTTGCAGGCCACTAACACCAAACGCAGCGCAGATATTGGCGATGGCTTGGGCACGTCGGCGACGGTTAAGCTGGGGGCAAAAAGCGTCACCACCATTTTGCCTGATTTGGACGGCCCACAGACGGCGATAGACGAACAGGTGCAGCCAAAATCCGAGGTCAACATCATGGCCCACAAAGTGCATCTCCAAAGTGGTTCAAAAGTGATAGTCCCCGGCGGTAAGGTCAATGTGGTGGCTACCGAGAACCCGTCCAACCCGCTGCAAGCGTCCACTAACAGCAATGCCAGCCGGATTTTGGTTGATGGTGGGGCAAAGATTGATGTATCAGGGATAGACACCACCATTAAATCAATGGAAAGCAATGTCGTTGCGGTAGAGTTACGTTTGAACCAGTTGAAAGATGCACCATTGCAACGTGATGGCATACTCTACGGTAAAACGATTTTGGTGGATGCCCGTAAAGGTACGCCACTAGCGGACATTAAACCGGATGTTGCGGCGATCAAGAAGTCTTTGGGTGAGCGTCTGGCAAAAGGCGGTGACATTAACTTAAGCTCTGAAGGTGACACGATTGTCAAAAAGAACGCCAAACTGGATTTTTCCGGCGGTGCGGTCAAGTATGCGGATGGCTATATCACCACCACAAAATTGGTTTCCAATGGTCGGTTGATTGACATCAGTGAAGCCAACCCCTCGCTAAAATATGACGCTGTTTACGGTAAAATTGTCACTAAACAAAAAAAATGGGGTGTGGAAAAAGTTTGGGACACTGAAGGCCCAGTCAGCTTGGCCCGGAAAGAAGCGGGTTACACCGAAGGCCATGATGCGGGTAGTCTGACCATCAAAAGCCCCAATGTGCTGCTGGATGGGAATTTAAACGGTAGCACTGTGTATGGCAGGTATCAACGCACTATCGCTGAACGCCCACATGGCGGTTCCTTGACCCTAGATTTAATGTCAGCCTCCGAGGTTGACCAATCGGTGTTGTTCACCAACAAATTGCAAAAGGGTGCGGCCGATGTGGATTTGTACCAGCCATTCCCCGTTTCCGATGCCAATGTCAGCCTGCCTTTGACCTTGCAAACTAAGTTGCTGCCAGAAAGCGGCATCATGAACTTGACGGTCTTGGCCCACGGTGCGGTGACGGTTGCCAGTGGCAGCACGATTAAGTTGGCAGATGCCGGCAGTTTGACCCTGCAAGGTGGGGTAATCAATATTGCTGGCAATATTAAAGGCACAGGGGCCAAGGTTGATTTGACCACCGATTTAAATGCCAAAACTCAAGGCGTATTGTCTGGAGACATTATTTTAGGCAAAAACGCGAAAGTTGACCTGCAAGGGGCTTGGGTCAATGAATTGTTGACCCCGTTTGATCAACTGGACAATAACCCCATCACCTTGGACGGCGGCAGTTTTACGGCGCGCGCCAATGGCAATATCAGCCTGCAAGCGGGTAGTGTCATTGATGTCAGTGGTGGTGCTAGGTTAAAGACCGATGCCAGCGTGGAAGCAGGCAAGGGCGGTGGCATACACTTACATGCCATCGCTGAAACCACCGGTTCTAATATGACATTGCTGGGCTTGTTAAAAGCGTTTGCCCTACGCCAAGGTGGGGTGTTGGAAGTGGAGGCCAATTCGGTGGTGATACGTCGCAGGCGTGAGGAAGAACCGGAAGGTTTGCGGCCTTTGCAATTGGATGGGGATTTTTTTAGTAAAGGCGGTTTTGCCGATTACCTTATCACGTCGAATATCAATGGCTTGGTTGTTGAGCAAGGCGTGGACATCAAATTACAACAAGTCAACCGCATCCTAGACGACACGGTAATGACCCAAGCCAGCGCCGACAGTATTGCTGGATTTTCCACGTTAGGTACCTTGGCGGCCATCAACCGCTTGCCCAGTAGCTTGACTTTAGAAGCAAACCACAGCATCAACCCGAATGCGGATAGCCAATTGCTGGTCAACCGCAATGCCACCATCACGGCGGATACCCTGAGTAGCGTGAAGCTGATTTCTGATTCGTCATTGTTCTTTGATGGCTCGATCACAGCCCATGGCGGTGATGTCGCCTTACAAATTACTCCGCCCCAAGGCTCGCCTACGCTAGATCCTTTATTCCAAGCCAAGCAAGGCTTATGGTTAAGTGACCATGCCAAAATCGATGTGTCTGGCATTGCGCTGACCACTACCGATGCGTTTGGGATGATAGACGGTCAAGTTTATGACGGTGGTAATGTGCAATTAACCGCAGCCCGAGGTTTTGTGGCCACGTCTTCAGGATCGGCCATCAATGCTTCCGGTAGTGCAGAAATTTTGACCCGCCAGCGCCTGGATGACAGCGGCGTCCATTATGATCAGGTGAACGTCGGTTCGCATGGCGGTAGCATTGCGGTTACGGCCGCCGAAGGTGTGTTTTTGGCAGGAAGGCTAAAAGCGCAAGCAGGTAATGCGCCCGGTACGGCAGGTGGTACGCTGAGTGTCAGGCTGGACAGTTCAATCCGGGCTGTGCCGGTTAATGAAGGCATCATCCTTAACTTTCCCACAAATCCCGGCATTTTAAATGTGTCGCAACAGCAAGCCAATTTCTTTGATGGGGGCTTTGCCACAGCAGGGGATGCCTTACCTTCCACACTACAAAGGAATGGCTTTGTCTCTGTACAACAAGTGTCTGACGGCGGTTTTTCAGAGCTTAATTTACAGTCAGACCATGAAATCCGCTTTTTGGGCGACATTAACGCTAAGCTTAAAAAAGGGCTGAAATTTGATGCCGCCGTTTTTGGTTGGCAACGATTGGCGGAAACGGATGGCGGCCAAGTTGTTTTTAATACCACCCAAGCGGCGCTGGGTTCAAGTTTAATCCGCACGGCGGAAACCAAGCCAACGAATGGTGATGGCACACTGGTCATCAATGCCGATTTGATTGAGCTCTATGGCGGCGCTTCCACGGCGGGATTCAAACAAGTGGATTTCAATGCCAAACAGGATATTCGTTTGCGGGGTACGCGCACATTATTTACCCAACGGGATTATGTGGGTGAATTTTCCACGTATAGCACATTAAATTTATCTGCCGACCAAATTTATCCGACCACCTTGTCTAATTTTACGCTGTCCGTCAAAGGGGATGCTAACGGCACCATCCGGTTTAGTGGCGGTAAGCAACAACGGCCTGTTTTATCCGCCTATTCCAAATTGACGGTTAGCGCGCCCTTTATTGAACAAGATGGCATCATTAAGGCACCGTTTGGGGAAATCAATTTAGTGGCCAGCAATACGGTCAAATTTGGCGCCAACAGCTTAACGTCGGTTTCAGCAGATGGGCAGACCATTCCGTTTGGTATTACCGAGGGTGGTTTGGAATGGTTGTATCCCATAGGCAACCAAAATTTAATCGTCACTTCACCACAAAAAACTATCACGATCAAAGCCGATAAAATCTTACGTGATGAGGGTGCAACTATCGACTTATCCGGCGGTGGTGACTTACAGGCTTATGAGTTTATTGCTGGGGTTGGCGGTTCGGCTGACGTGTTGGCAACGGGTAAATCGTTTGCCGTTATGCCCGGCTATTCCGGTTATGCGCCCTTTGATCCGTTGGAATCACCCGCAGCGGGTATCGCTTTGGGTGAACAGGTATACCTTGAAGCGGGTGGTGGACTGGCAGCGGGTTATTACACCGTGTTGCCCGCGCATTATGCTTTGTTGCCAGGCGCTTATTTAGTCACGCCCGATACGGGTGGCCAGACGGTTTTGCAAGGCAGTCTAGCTGTTAACGCTGATGGTGCGACGATTGTAGCGGGTTATAAATCCACCATGGGTACTAACATCAAGCAACAATCTTGGTCAGGTTTTGCCGTTGAACCCGGCAAGATAGCTCTGACGCGCTCAGAATTATCGATCAGCCATGCCAGTGATTTTTTCGTCCGGAAAGCCAACAAAAACGAAACACCGCTGCCGCGTTTGCCAGATGATGCCGGATCTTTGACCTTTGATGCCAAATCCCAATTGGATTTACCGACTGTCCGTGCTGAAGCGGCCAATGGCGGTTTGTCCGGTTATGTCGATGTCCAGGCCGATAATATTGCCGTAGTCACTGACAAATCAGGCGCTAGCGGTTTAGTGGAATTGTTTGTGAGCGATTTGGACAAGTTCCAAGTGGGCAGTTTGTTGTTGGGCGGTGTTAGGCAAATTGACGGCAGCACGGGTGATGTCAAACTCGATGTCAGGTCAAAAACCGTGCAGGTAGCTGAAAACACCAAACTGGCAGGTGCTGAAATTATTCTTGCCGCCACTGATAGCATTGAACTAAAAAGCGGCGCGGAAGTGGCCGCCGTTGGCAAAAAGTCCGCCGCTGAGCAAGCCCAAACCTTGGTAACTAATGGCGATGGTGCTTTGTTGCGGGTGTCTGCGGGGATGCAGGCAGACATCAACCGGACTGGTACGTCTGGCTTGAACGGTGAAATTGTTGTTAGGGAAAATGCCAAAGTAACGGCAGAAACGGGGTCAATATTATTGGATTCCACCCAGAATTTATCAATGAAGGGTGAACTAAAAGCCGGGGACTCGCTAAACATTGGTGCTGAATCGATCAATATCGGCGAAATTGGCCCAAGCTTTAGTGGTTCAGGTTTGGCTTTGGACAATAGCCAATTAAGCCAATTGCAAATCAATGAGCTGGTGTTGACCAGCCGTGGCAATGTCAATGTCTTTGGTGGCTTATTCCGCACCGACAGCGCTGGCGTCCCAGAAGTTGATGCCGACAATAAAGCTTTGCCGGTGGCGTTCAAGCATTTGGTCATTTCCGCTCAAGGCATTGCCGGGTTTGATAATGCGGGTAAGACGGCGGCATTATCCGCTGAAACCCTGACCTTAAAAAATCTTAGCACCCCTAGCCAGCCCTTAATAGGCAATGGCACAGGCCAGTTGTCCATCAAAGCGGACAAATTGGAATTGGCGGGTGGTGAGTTGTCGCTGTCCGGCTTTAGCAACACCCTAATGGATCTCACAGCGTCCTTAACAGGCTTGGCCAACAGCAAGTTGACTGCATTAGGCAATCTGGCCATCAATGCCGCTTATGTCACCGGCGCAACAGGCAGCAAAACAACATTGGATGCCACTGGTTACAAGCTTGAAATCACCAGCACCAATGCAACAGAAGATCCGGTTAGTACAGGCATAGCCGCGCAACTAAACTTGCTGGGCAATACCGTGGACATTAATGCGCCCTTATTGTTTAACAGCGGTAAAGTGTCCGCTACAGCGATAACAGGCGATGTTAACGTCAAAGAAAATGCCTTGCTTGACGTTTCCGGTGCCTTGGTGAAAGCGGGCTTAAGCGATCCGGTGCAAGTGCCAGCGGGTAGCATCCAGCTAGTGTCTCAACAACAAAATGTCACAACGCAAGCCGGTAGCCGATTATTGTTGAATGGCGATAAAGCGCAGATGGCAGCGGGTTCATTGAATTTGTCCGCTGCGTTGGGCCAGCTTAATTTGGCAGGAACTATTGATGCCCACGGCGGCAGCGCAAGTTTGGGCGGACGGGTGGCTATGGACACCAGCAGCCTAAGCAGCGCAGGATTTAGCAGTTTGAACCAATTGGTTGCCGATGCGGGATTTACCGGTGCGGTTGGCTTAAGGGTAAGGAACGGCGATTTGACAGTCATCCAAAGCGACAAAATCGTGGCCAGCGATGTCAACTTATCAGCTGACCAAGGCATAGTCACTATTGCTGGGACGATTGATGCCCAAGGCAAAGAGGGCGGATCAATCAATTTGAATGCCAATGGCAAATTGACCGTGGAATCTGGCGCGAGCTTAAAAGCCAATGCGACTGGGGAATTGGGCAATGGCGGTAAAGTGAAGCTAAACTCGATCAATGGCAGTGGCATTGAGGTCCAAAGCGGTGCGTTGATTGACGTGTCGGCACACGGTGGCGACCAAGGTGAGGTGCATTTACGCGCAGACCGTTTGGCCAATGGCATCAATGTGACACCGATAGCGGCAGGAACTATCGTTGGCGATGCGGATGTGGTTTTAGAGGCGGTTGCCCACTATACGCTAAGCACCGTCAATCTGGCGGCGGTCAATACCATTAAAAAAGACACAGATGCCTTCATGGCCGCTGTGGGCGCAAATACAACGATTGCTTCGACTTATGGCGCAGGTGTTGAAATAGCACCGGGTGTTGAAGTGGATTCAGCAAGCAATTTGAACCTAAACACTTTAGTGGATTTGGTCGATTGGCGTTACGGTGCAAACAAAACCCCAGGCTTTTTGACCCTAAGGGCAGGCCGGGATTTATCGATACAAAGCTCGATCACAGATGGTTTTAAAAATGGTGTGCTAACCGTAACACCGACGTTTACCCGTGCGGTCACCGATATGTTGGAACCAGGCCGTTCATGGAGTTACACCTTAGTCGCAGGTGCCGACCTTAGCGCTGCCGATACGGCTGCCGTCATCACCCAGTCTAGCCCAACGTTTGGTGACATTAAAATCGGCAATGATGTGAAAGTGCGGACTGGTACTGGCACTATCAGTTTATTTGCCGGACGCGATATAGTCTACGGCAATGATAAGTCGGTGGTGTATACCGCAGGCCGCCCCGATGAGGCCAACCGTTTTGGCCTACCGATTAGCCGTGTGGCATCCAATTTTTATGTGGAATATCCCATAGACGGCGGTGACATCCGTATTGAAGCAGGGCGCAATATTAAAGGTGTCGTGGGCAACCAAATCGTTTCGGATTGGTTGCTGAAGACTGGCAACTGGTCGGCCAATTCGACACATACTGATGAAAGGCCAACGGCTTGGGGTATTGCCATCGGCACCCGCGTCGGCTCTAACGTTACGCCGGATTATCGCCAAAGTGTCGGCGCCTTAGGCGGTGGCAATATTAAGATTAATGCAGGCGGTACCATCAGCGATTTGTCTGTGGTCATCCCAACGACCGGCAAACAAGTTGGGCAACGCCTAAACCCCAACGATCCCACTAGCCAAACGTATTTGACTAACGAAGTGGAGATTAACGGCGGCGGCAATTTGCAAATCACCACAGGTGGCGATCTGAAAGGCGGCATGTACTATGTGGATGGCGGTACCGCGAATTTGAATGTTGGCGGCTCTTTGGCCGCAGGCGGATTCAAAACCATAGGGGGAAAAGAGATCAATCCAATTTTGGCCCTAGGTGATGCAAAATTCAACATCACCGCTGGCAAAAACATCGCCGTGCAAGCAATGATAGACCCGATGATCATGCAGCAGCCTGCCAACAAAAAGCCGGATTTAACATCGATTTTCTTCCGCTATGGGGATGACAGCGCAGTTAGCATGACCGCATTGACCGGCAACATCCAATTGGGCAATGACGTTTCCGGCGTGATTGATATGATGAACAACCAGCGCAGCACGGCCATTGCCTTTGTCGGCGCGGCTAGGGATGCATTTACAGTTGCGCCATCGTCACTGAAAGCTTATGCCCTGAATGGCGACGTGGTGTTTAATGACAGCCTGATTATGTACCCCAGTTCAGCAGGACAATTTGAGCTATTTGCCGCCAATAATATCTTGACCGGGGGCAGCGGCAATAGCATCAATGTCACCATGTCAGATACCAATGCCAACTTGTTGCCGTCGGTGTTAAACCCTGCCACCAGCTTTAATGATGCCAGCCTTAGGTTAGTGTTGTCAGGGATCAGCAATGAGCCGGATAAGATTTATGCACAGACCCCAAACCACATCAATGATTTAAAACCGGTATTGGTGAGCACGGCAACAGGCGACATTTTGGGCAATGACCCTTTCCAATTCATTTTTGCCAAACAAGCACAAATCTTGGCGGGTAATGATGTGCGGAATGTCAGTTTCCAAATCCAGCATAATTTTGACGGTGCACAATCCATCGTTTCAGCAGGGCGCGATTTTAAATTTGATATCGTCAGAAGCCCGGCCACAGGTGCTTTGGTGAATTTGGTGCAAAAGCTGGAAGTCGCAGGCCCAGGCCGCTTGACCGTTATGGCAGGCCGAAATGTGGATTTGGGTTCCTCAGAAGGCATATCAACCACGGGCAACCAAACCAATAGCGCCTTGGCAGATACTGGGGCGGCGATTGATGTATTGGCTGGCTTGGCAAAAACCAAATTTTCTGTACATGACTATATCAAAAACTATTTGCCCAATGGCAATGAGCTGAGTGCCGCTTATACCAAAGGCTTATCGGGTTTCATGCAGCGCATGACAGGTGATAGCACATTGACGGATGAACAGGCCTTGGCAGCATTTAGCCAACTGTCTGAAGTTGATCAGGCACATTTTAACGCTGCCTATTTGCCGGATGCGATAGCTTCATTTAATACCTTGATGAAAGAACAAGGCAAAAAGTTCTCGATAGCCAAAAACAACTTTGACAATACGACTGACCAAAATACCCAGTTCAAGTACAAACAAGAAATGGACAGTTCGCAATTGCAAGTATTGGCGGCCATGGAGGCCTTATTTCCAGGCACCACCGTTTTGTCAGGCATAGACGGTTATACAGTGACTCCAAACGGCATTGTCTTTAAACAAGGCAATGATGCCACCCGAATTTTAACGCAGGCATTTAATGGCCCGCGTAACAAATTGACTACGGGCGACATTTCGATGTTCTTTAGTAAAATCCATAGCACCGATGGCGGCGACATTAACTTAATGGCGCCTAATGGTGGTGTCAACGCGGGCTTGGCAGTCAATTCCAGCGGCGCAAAAGATGCCTCGCAACTGGGTGTGGTAGCGATAGGGAAGGGGTCTATCAGTTCAATGGTGCGTGATGATTTCCAAGTCAACACCACGCGGGTAATGACCTTGGGCGGCGGTGACATTATGATAGGCTCCACCGATGGCAACATCGATGCAGGCCGGGGGGCGAAAACCGCATTGGCCGTACCTGCGCCTATCATCCGTTTTGACAACAAAGGTAATTTGGTTGTTGAACTGCCACCAGCGGTTTCAGGCAGTGGTATCCGGGCCAACGTAGCACCTGATGGTAGTCAAGGTGATGCCTTGCTGTTCGCCTTGCAAGGGATTATCGACGCATCCGAGGCCGGTTTAGGCGGTAAGGATGTCATCGTTGGGGCAACGGCGATTGTCGGTTCAGACAATATCCAAGTCGGCGGGGTTGCTGTCGGTGTGCCTGTTGCTTCTACAGGCAGCCTTGCGGCGGGTATGGGCAGCGTCAGCAATGCGGCGGCCAGTGTCGCCCAAAGTGCTGCGACAGTCGCCGCTGAGGTCACCAAAGAAAACAATGAGCAATTGGCCAGTGCAGCGACTATGGGAAATATCACTGTTGATGTGTTAGGGTTTGGCGAAGAAGAAAATTAATAGATTGGAGTAAAACGGCTTTAGACGTTTTAAGGGTGACAAGGCAATGTCTAAAGCCATTGCACTCCGGCTTGTCGGCGCTAGATTGATAGCGCCAAGCTCCATGTATCGTCGGCACGGCATTAGACTGGAGTAAAACGGCTTTAGACGTTTTACGGGTGTACGGCAATGTCTAAAGCCATTGCACTCCAGCTTGGGTGCGCTTAACGCTTTTAGATTAATTTGCCCCCCTTATCCCCAATGCAATTTAAGGTATAATCGCCCTTCCAGTTTCTGCCTTAAAATCCGCCTTATGTCTGCACTTAGCCCTATTGAACTGATCGAACTCACCTACGCCGCCAAAGACAATCTGCGCTATGAACAGCCCCTAGACTTAAGCAAACCCGAAGACAGGGCTTTACTGGTCGATTTAAATACCGCTAGGGGTGACTTTAACGAAAACAAACTGCTGTTTGAATTAGGCGTGGTCACTCTAGGCGACAACACCAGTCTACAAGGCCATAGCACTGAAAAATACCTGTTGTTTGGCGGTCATCGGGGTTGTGGTAAAAGCACGGAACTACGCTGTTTGGCAGTAAAACTACACCATCCTGACCTGTTTTATGTGGTCATGGTAGACACCTTAGCCGAGCTGGACATTAACAACTTGCGCTACTGCGACATCCTATTGGCGCAAGGTAAAGTATTGATAGAGCAGCTGGCACGCGACGACATAGCCATTGATGCTGTCCATCTACACCGTTTACAAGAGTGGTTCAAGCAACGCATCAAAACCCAAATCACCGAACAACAAACAGGCGCCAAGCTAGAAGCCGGAGCAGAAGCCAGAGCCAGCTTGCCCCTAGTCGGCGGTTTGTTTGCCAAATTAACCAACGCCATCAGCCACAACACCAGCTATAAAGAAGAAATACGCGAGAGTGTGCGCAACCATTACAGCGAGTTCGCCAACGCGTTTAACGAACTGATCCAACACGCCAACGAACAACTCAACGCCGCCAACAAAGCCAAAAAAATCCTGTTTATTGTCGATGGTACAGACCGCTTGCCTAGCATAGAAGCCGAGGATTTCTTTACGGGCAACATAGACCAACTCACCCAAATCCGCAGCCATTTTATCTATTGCACACCTATCCACATCTTGGTTGAAAACGGCAAAATCAACCAAACCTTTAAAGTATTCCGGCTGCCCATGATTAAAATTGCCGAGAAAAATGCCCCCGACTATTTCCCTAGTCCACTCGCCATCCTCAGTGAGTTTATTGAAAAACGGGTGGACAAAGCCTTGTTTGCCGATGCCACCATCAACCATAACGGCGCAAGCTATAACTCCGTGTATTTTGAGCTTATCACCCATTCCGGCGGACATCTGCGTGATTTAATCCGCTTGCTGGATTACTGCTTAGCCGAAACCCTAGGCCAGAAAAAAATTGACCTAGACATCGCCAAACTCGCCATAAAACAACTCGCCACCGAATACCGTTACCTGATTTTAGAAACCGATTACACCCTGCTAAAAACCATAGACAGCAAAGACCGCGATTACACACCGACTAGCGAACAATCCCGCCGCTTGCTTTACGACTTGGTGTTATTGGAATACAACTCGTATTGGTGGCAAACCCATCCCGCGGTTAAAACTTTAAGCGCTTATCAACACGCTGTCGCACTATGAAATGGTCGAATGAAATCGACAGCGCCCATTCTGGCGAGATTATCCGCCTGAATAATTTGCTGGACACTGGCAAACGCTTTTGCCTCATCCTCGCCGAATACACCCTAGGCGAATACCGCAACACCATCATTAAGGAATTGGCTAGCCATTACCCCGACCAAGCCATCGTTTCCGCTGCCCATAGCGATGACATCGTTGCGACGCTAAAAGCCACCGCCGCCACTGCCAGCGTGATCCACATCATCGACACCCAATGCTGGTTTGATGACAGCAACGACTATTCGCTGCTGCATAGGCTAAACCAACGCCGCGAATGGCTGGCACAACATGTGGACAGAGGCTTGGTGATTTGGCTATCGGTCGCCCAAGTCAGCCATTTTGCCCACGAAGCCGCCGATTTATGGGCCTGGCGCAAAGCTCTGGTCAATTTTTGCCAGGCTATAGAGGCCACGCCTACGCAGCTGGTTTACCAGCAATACATCGACACAGACAACAGCACACTTGCTGACAAACACCAACGCCTAACTGAAATCCAAACCTATCTGGCCAGCCGGACCGCTTACAGCCTAGCCGACGCGCTGTTATGGCAAGAACAAGCGCGTATCTTACGCCGTATGGGCGATTTGGATGCCGCCTTAGCGTCTACGCTGCAAAGCTTAAATATCAACAAAGCCCACAACGACAAACGCGCCACTGCGGTCAGCTATGGCGATTGGGCAGATGTGTTACAAGCGCGGGGTGCATGGGATGAGGCGTTACGCATACGCCGTGAAGAGCAACTGCCTGTTTATGAAGCCTTGGGTGATAAGCGCGGCATAGCCGTTACGAAGGGAAAAATCGCCGATGTGTTACAAAGCCGTGGTGAATTGGATGAGGCGTTGCGCATACGCCGTGAAGAGCAACTACCTGTTTATGAAGCCTTGGGCGATAAACACAGCATCGCCGTGACGATGGGGAAAATCGCCGATGTGTTGCATGCGCGTGGCGAATGGGATGAGGCCTTGCGCATACGCTGTGAAGTTGAACTACCTGTTTATGAAGCCTTGGGGGATAGACGAGAGAAAGCCATCACGATGGGAAAAATCGCCTATGTGTTACAAAAGCGAGGTGAATGGGATGAGGCCTTGCGCATACGCCGTGCAGAGCAACTGCCTGTTTATGAAGCTTTGGGCGATAAGCGCGAGAAAGCCCTCACGATGGGACAAATTGCCGATGTGTTACAAGCGCGTGGTGAATGGGATGAGGCGTTGCGCATATGCCGTGAAGAGGAACTGCCTGTTTATGTAGCCTTGGGCGATAAGCGCAGCATAGCCATCACGAAGGGAAAAATCGCCGAGGTGTTACAAGCGCGTGGTGAATGGGATGAGGCGTTACGCATACGCCGTGAAGAGGTATTGCCTGTTTTTGAAGCCTTGGGCGAAAAACGCCTCATAGCCATCACGATGGGATATATAGCCGATGTATTACAAGTGCGGGGTGAATGGGATGAGGCGTTGCGCATACGCCGTGAAGAGGAACTGCCTGTTTATGTAGCCTTAGGCGATAAGCTCTCATTATTAATCGGGCAAGTCGAGTTAGCCCAACTATTACAAACCCTAAACCCCCAACAACACGCCACCGAAATCCGCCAATTACTGACCACCGCCTTAAACAGCGCCATCGCCTTGCAAATCCCCGAACAAGAAATCATCAAAGAGCGTTTACAAGCCTTAGACCCAGATTAAGCATTAGCCGCCGGAGTGCAAGGGCTTTAGACCTTGCCGTGGCCAGCAGTTTACGTTGAGCTTTAAATGTGAAACAGAACCCTCAAAAACCAAGAAGCCAAGGTAATAGTCCAGTTTGATTTCCCCTCACCCAACCCTCTCCCGCTGGAGAGGGCTAGTAAGCTGATGCGCACCCGATGTGCCGGAAACACCGTTTTTCGCTGTCGCTCAAAACGGCTTATTCTGGCCTACGGACTAAATGTGAAACAGAACCCTTTTAAAACGAAGAAATCAAGGTAGTCTTCTAGTTTGATTTCCCCTCACCCAACCCTCTCCCGCTGGAGAGGGTTTGTAGCCAGATGCGTTTCCGGCTACAAACAAAACCCCTTAGTTAAAGGTTTTACCCGGTGTTGCTGGCAAGGTTGGCATGGTTTGTTTGGGGAACTCGCCAGTCAAGCTATTTAAGAATGCGACAATATCCGCCACTTGTTCAGTAGTCAAATTTTTGTCCAATTGGGTTTTGCCCATGACGGTTACGGCTTCTTCCAAAGTTTTGACCGCGCCATTGTGGAAATACGGGGCGGTTAACGCGATGTTACGCAAAGTAGGTACTTTCCACAGATGTTCATCGGCTGGGTTTTTAGTCACTTCCGCTAAGCCTTTGTCATCTTTAAAGTGGAATTTTGCCGCAAACACAGGGTTGCTGTTTACTGGGAAGCGTTGGAACATGCCGGCACCATTTAACGCAGGGCCGCTATGGCAAGACGTACAACCCAATTCTTGCACCAATTCCATACCTTTAACTTGTTGGGCAGTCAACGCGGATTTTTCACCACCGACATATTTGTCAAACGCGCTGTTAGGGGTGATTAAGGTACGCTCATACGCGGCAATTGCTTTAGTGGCATTGTCTTGGCTAATGGAATCTTTACCAAAAGCGTCTTCAAAGGCTTTTTGATAACCTTCGATGGTTTTTAAACGGGCAACCACGTCATCCCAGCTTTTCATACCCATTTCAATCGGGTTGGTCACAGGGCCTGCGGCTTGGGCTTCTAAGCTGGCAGCACGGCCATCCCAGAATTGTACGGCGTTAAATGCCGAATTCCAGACAGTCGGCGCACTACGGCCACCGGTTTGGCCATTAATACCCATGGAATTCGGGCGGTTGTCTTCGCCGCCTAACATGGTGTTATGGCAAGAAGCACAGGAGACAGTGCCTGTGGATGATAAACGTGGGTCATGATAAAGCATTTTACCCAAAACCACTTTTTCATCAGTTGTGGGGTTGTCAGCAGGCGCAGGTGCGGTGGTGGGCAGTGCTTCCCACGCATAAGCCACCGAAATGGAACCGACTAAAGCCAATGCTGTCACCAGCGAACGAATTTTAAACATGTTTCCTCCAATCTTTTATTATTAGGTATTTTAAAAGGGCGATTCATACCTTGTTAAGCATCAATAACCCGGCTCACTCGTGTATCTTCCAGAATTGTAAAATATAACACAGGCAAGGCACAATTTTATTACCTTTACGTTTAGGTCGGAAAAATAGTTCTTGGTGGGGATAGGAATTGCCCTATGGGACAGAATATAGCAGTTTGAGAGCGGGTGAAATCTGCCGTTTCCGGCCCATAAGGCTCAGTATGGTCAAAAAATGCGCTACTATAGATATGGCGTAAGCCACACCTACAGACAGCAATAGCCATTATTTGCCTTCCCAACTTTTGGCCGTTTGAAGGATACAAAGCGCACGCCTTAGTTTCTGAGTAGTTGGCTTGTGCATGCCCCAGTATTAATGTAACAAAGGAGAGGGATTGTGAGTAAATTGGTTCAATGCCTAGCGCGGTTTAACCGCAAAGAGCGTTTTTGGCTACTGAGTAACGCGTTAGATGAGCATAGCACCTGTCTTGGTGTGAAGTTTAGAAAAGACATAGAGAACGTAACGGGGATACATGATGTGCCTGCCAATGCTTGGTGGGCAATGGATTACCATTTGGATTGGCTGGTTGGCGCTTTGCATCTTTATAACGGTGGCAAGGAAAATGAGAAATTAGTTAATGATAAAAAATTGATAATTGGGAATCATCAGGATATTGATTTCGTGGTGGCTTTTGGGAACACGCTTATCCTGATTGAGGCGAAAGGTGATACCAGTTGGACAAATAAGCAGTTACGTGAAAAAGTTGGCAGACTTATACAAATCGGGGAACACGGTTATTTTGAGCTAGTACAACTCAAGTACATTCTTATGTCGCCAAATGAGTCAGCCAAGCTCTCGTTAAGCAAGGGAGACTGGCCGGATTGGATGAAAAAGAAAGATGCTTCCCAACAACCCATGTGGATACAACTCACTATGGGCTACCCTGATATCGAAAATTCTGGGGACAACGAATCTGCCCGGAAAAATTTTGTTAAGGTTGTACGTGTAAATGAAGATGGAAAGCCTTATATTAAAGGGCATTGTTGGTCAATATTGGATGCGAAGTTGCCTCATAAGGCCGGATTAAAGCGGTTTGAATGTGACTGAAAATTGACGTTTCCGGCGTAATTAGATACCCAATGCACCTCAAACGCCGCTTTTTGCTTATGCTCAAAGCGGCTTATTCAGGCCGGGGGTATTCACCGTTACCGTTTTGGGAGAATACATCCATCCAAGAACCTAACAGTCATGGCATTATTTGGGTTTATTTTTCCCTGGGGCGGGGGCAGCTTGTGGTGGGCTATCAGCTTCAGGTGCCGCAGGTGCTTCGGTTTGTTGGCCATTGGCTTCCGCTTCTGCTGGCGCAGCTTCTTCCGCTGGCGCCGCTTCTGGATTTTCCAATACCACTTCCACATCCGGTTTTTTCAAATACTGTTGCGCCACTAGCTTGTCTTGGTAGGCTTGCAACTGGTTTTCAAGATCCACTTCTGAAAAACCGATCATGGGTTCTTTACCCATGAGGGTGGTAAAAAATCCCCGGTTGTTAAAGTCACCGACCATCTCCTTGGTGGTTTTTATGAGGGCGACATTCTTTTGCCCACAAGTTTCCAATTCGGTAGCGGTAAAGGTTTGCTTTTGTTGCAGCTGCATCAATTGCTGGTTCAACTGGCCATTGGTTTGGCTTAGCTGCTGGCCTTCCTGATGGACTTCATGCAGTTTTGTGCGGGTACTTTCATATTGCCCTTGCAGCCTTTGGTTGCTGGATTGGGCTGTCGCCAATTCCGCCTGTAATTTGGCGGCAGTGGCAGCATTTGTTGCAGCGGCGGCGCTGGCGGCATCCACGCTTTGTTTTACGGTCGCCAATTCAGTGCGCAGTTGTTCAGTTTCAGCGGCAATCTTTGCGTTCTCGGCTTTCATTGCGTCGCGTTCCGTGGTCAGTTGACGCACCATGGCCTGTAGCTTCGCCGCCAAAGGATGTTCGGCGGTTTTTGCCGCATAAGCGTGGGGAACACCCGCCAGAACCAGCAACACGGCCAAGCCCAGTTTATTTGTGTTACGCATGGTGATGGCCATTAGAATCGGGTGTTGACATCAACTTGCACCACATCCACCCCAAATGGCGGGCCGGAGATCGTATCAGCAGTCAACCAGCGGCTGGTCAGCCAGACGTTATCAATCAAGCTGTAGTTAGCGCCCAGTACCCAACCTTTGGCATTGGTGCCACCGACATGGAAGTCAGAATCGGTGAACGCATCCAATACCGCATCACGCTCCACCCGTTTATAGGCTAAGAAAGTATTCCAGCCGCCTTTTTTGTAAAAGTTTGCAGACCCCACATCAGCCCGCAGTTGCCAGGCATTGGTTTGTCGGTCAACTGCACCACTACCCAAAGCACCGCCTAAAATTCGGGCGGCCGCTACGTCGTTGGGGTTAAAGCCGACGTTTTTGGCAAAGTCGCCAGAAAATGTCACATGGATAGGGTCAAATAAGGCCATATCGTAGCGGAGATTAACATCGATGATGTTAAAGTCAGATGCCAAGCCCACTTGGCCAGGAAATTGGCTGACAATCGGGTCATTATAAGAACCATCACGGCAAATGCTGGCCAAAGTATTGCCACCTTGTAAAAATTCAGGGGTAGACGCGTTGTTTTCCCGCGTGTTTAAGTCACAAGTCCCTGAAAATGAGGTGTTGGGTTTGGCGGTGATGTCGGTATAGTCAAAATAAGCAATCCCAAACTTAAGCTTGTCGTTATTTTTAAAGCCCCAGTCCATGCCAATTTGGCCGCCAAACAGCCATTTGTCGTTGCTGCTGAACGGCGCTTCTTGTATGGGGAAAGCACCTGCCGTAGCATATATCAATTGTGCACCGTCACCGATAGTTTGCTTGTCGCCCAAGTTGTAACGGAAGGTGCTCGAAAATCCTTCAAACGATAAATCGGTGTCCCAAACCAGTTCCGAACCACCGCTAAACTCGCCACCAGCAACAAAGAACGGGTTTTTCATACGCCCACCCGTTACGGTCAGCCAATTAAAGCCTTTGCTGGTCAGGTCATCGTATTGTAAATACGCGCGGTCGAGGGTGAACTGGTATTTGTCACCCGTTTGCCCCATGGTTTGGTTGGTCGAAACCGGATCCCGCATGTTGCCCGATGCCAAGCGCACTCCGGCTTTAAGGCCCTGGGCAATATCGACATCAATACCTAAGCGCACCCGTTCACGAAAACGCTGGTTGTCTTCGGTGGTGTTACGCACGATATCCAAGCCGGCGTTTTGGGATCCACCTAGGGTGTTGATGGCCTGACCATTCGGATAATAAGGGAAAATGCTTAAGGAGCCATCATTATTATCAGCCATAAACACGGACTCATAACGCAGGCGAATATCCCCAGACAACTTAAATTTTCTGGTCCAATCGGGCAGGGCATCAGCCAGCCCCCAGCCTTCTTTTTTGGCGTGGGTAATCACATCGTTAGTCACATCTTGGCGCAATTCCGTTCGCACTTGTTCGCGGATTTCGTCTTTCACAAAGTCCGGCACATAAGGCACGCGTATTTCATCTTGGACTACCGGGCCTATGGCCGCCGCATTGCTGATGGCGGCTTTGGTTTCAGTTTGTTCGGCCAATTTGCTGGCATCTGCATCAGCTTGTTTGAACATTTGCTTGGCCGTCTGCTCTGTCAACACGCCTTGCTTGACCAATTGTTTGATCAGGCTTTCGGTGGTGCTTTTCAGCTTAAGCAGTTCTTCTTTTTCACCTGCCACGGTGATTCCCGAGGCAGTCGTCAAAACGAGGGCCGAAACAGCCAATTTTAATGTATTCAAGGTGTCCATAACTCTCTAACGTGATGTGATGCGTAATTTAACGGGGGATTTAATGCCAGCTGGCGGCACTTTGTTGATCTTTTTCAACTTGGCCAATTGCGTTGCCAATAATTCATCAATTTTTGCGTCATTGCTGGGTTTCACCAGCTCGAAACGCTGCACATTGCCTTCCAAGTCAAACCAGACGCTGACGGTCACCACAAACTTGCTGCGCCGCAGTTCATCCTTGCCGGACAACAGCCCGACCAATTGATTTTTAACAACGCCCGCATACCAAGCGGTGGGGCTGCCGCCGCCGCTACCCAATAAGCCACGGCCACCTTTGCGCCCGACTAAACCGAAACCGTCAGAACCTGCTGTGCCCTCGGCATCCAAGCCGGTATCGCCCGCAGGTTCTTCAGCCGCTTCTTCCACCGGTTCGGGTTCAGGCTCCGGTTCGTCCTTGGGTAGGGGTTGATCAATTTTTTCCTTAACCTCCGGTGGCGGCGGTATTTTCTCTTTTGGCGGTGGCGGTGGCGGTGGGGGAGGCGGTTTAACCAAGGAGATGGTTTGGACTTTTTTCTCTTTTTTGCCCGCCTTTTTAAAGTCCATTTGGCCAATAAAATAGACAATAATCCCGATCAAAAGGGCAACCAACAGGCCAGCCGCTAGCTTCGGGACATAAACCCGCCAATGTTTTTTCTGCGTCATGGGGTGTAGTTTGGGGTTATTTGACGAGGTTTTGCGTAACCAAGCCGATTTGGGTAATATCAATACGCCCTAACAAGGCCAACACATCCACCACTTTCTGATACTGCACCGAGGCATCGCCCTTGATCACTATCGGCAAATTCGGGTCAGCGGCACGATATTGCTGTAATGTCGATTCCAGTTGTTCCATGGATACCGGAAAGGTATCCAAAAACAAGGTGCCATCAGCGGTGATAGTAATTGCTTTGGTTTTCGGTTTGGCCAAACTGGGTGCATCGCTGGCCTTGGGCAAGTTGACCGCAACGCCTTGCACCGCCGCTGTGGTCATGATGATGAAAACGATCAACAACACATACGCCAAATCCAGCATAGAGGTGACGTTGATTTCGTTGTATTCTTCCAATTCTTCGTGATAACGCATTTATGTCCTGCCCGTAGGTCTGTAGCCCAGCCTTAGCTGTAGCGTTCCGATAATTTGGTGGTGAATTCATCAACAAAGATATACATATCCGCTGAAATCACTTTAATCCGGCTAGAAATATAGCTATAACCGAACAAGGCAGGAATCGCCACCAACAGACCCGCAACCGTGGCCGCCAAAGCTGCCGCAATACCGGGGGCAATCGCGTTGACATTGATTTCGCCACTGGCGGCAATTTCGCCAAAGGTAATCATTACCCCCAAAACCGTACCCAACAAGCCCAAAAATGGCCCACCACTAATCGCAATAGTCAGCAACACCATTTGGTCATTAAGCTTTTGGATTTCCCTAACCAACACCGATTCCATAGACGCACGGACTGAGTTGATACCCTTATCGCTAATTGCAGGCCCGGCAACATCCGCACCCACCGCCCTGACCATACGGCGGTTCATTTCCTCAACCCCGACGTGGTACAAATTGTAAATGGAAGAGCCTGCGAATTTGGCGTGGCCGCCCGTTAGCGATAACAAAATCGGCGACTCGTTAACCTCGTCATCATCTTCTGTTGATTCGCGGTTAAGTTGGCTGAGGTCATCTGCTTTGAGTTTGTTAAACTCATGTTCAAAGCGGCGGTTTTCTTTATGGTTTCTGGCCAATACGATGACTTTTACCACCATGATGATCCAGCTGATGACAAACATTACGCATAACATGCCGATAATAATCCAGCCGTCTAAGGTGACATCGTTCAAAGTGGCAACGATTGTTGACGATTCGCCGCCTTCCGCATCCGGTGTGGCATCTTCAGCATACGTGAGCAACTGGCTGTTTAGGCCTTGCATCAACACGTCAAAACTGATGGCATTAGCATCGCGGGCAGTTTTATACAACACGAAATGGTCAAGCATACCAACCAAACCACGACCGTGTTTGGCATCGGCGCCCACGGTCAATTCTTGGTCAAAATCGGATACAGACGTGGGGAAACTGCCAGCGGGTTTTCCATCTATAAAGAGGGCAAGGTTGGATGCAGTTGCCACTAAAGACACATGATGCCAAGCCGCCAACTCGATAGGCAACAAGCCGACAAACTCATTGACCGCGCCGTTGCTGCCTTCAAGCTCAATAACTGGGCTTTTGTCCTTAATCGACAAAGCCAATTTTTGTTTTTTACCCGTCAGTTGCAAAACGACTTTGCCGCCCGCTTGGGCTTGGTCAATTTTTAACCAAGTGGAGGCAGTCCAACCTTGTTCAGGTTTTAATTGCAGGGCAGGGGCAGCAGCAATGCTGATAAATTGGCTGCCATTAAATACCGCCGCTTCGGCAATCATGCCGCCTTCGGATTGGGTAGATGTGGCTGAGATTGGATTTAAGGCATTGGCGGACAGGTCTTTTACCCCCTCTTTCAAAAACGGATAAGTCAACATTTGGGTGACATCAAACGAACCTGCCGCATCTTGTGCATCCACCGCAGTCGGGTTGCCATAATACAGCCAGATGGCAGGCTCCGGTTCGGCAGCCAACCCTTTGGGCAGCTTGACCCAAATCAGCGCCATTTCATTAATGGGGTCGATTTTTTCGATAAAAAACGCTAACGGCGTTTGTTCGTCGCCACTTAAAAGCCGAAAGTCTTTGCCGTTTTCAGCCAACTCCAAAAAGCCAGTGAAATTGCCGGTACTTAAGCGCACCAAAGCAAACGCATCGTCAGGGATTGTTGTCCCGCCTTGCGTCAAAGTTTTCGTGTCCAAGCTAATTTTTTTCTTATAAGCCCAGTCTTTATTCCACCAGGCCGAGGCGCTCGACGGCAACACCAGCAATAACATCAATAAAATTACAAGCCGTTTCATTGTTACTCTCAATGATCAATAGATAGCTTTATTATGGCTAGCGATTGTTACGACCATGTTACGTAGTGAAATTTTTGGTGGGATTGTAATAAATTGTGTTTTGATCTTGATGAAGCGTGCGGTGTATCCGATGAGTATGGCTTCGTGATTGCTGATAGTTGATAGGGCGGCGAATCACAGTCTCTGGCCGATATAATCCCCTGAGGGCTACCTTACGTTTATTTCCGTGGCAAGCTTATTTTATGCCCGCTCCTAAGCTATACTTCAAACTAGCCATGGAGGTATTGTCACACCGGGCAACCAAGCTGGTGCCCGTAAGTTTCCTATTCGCATCGTGGGAACCGCTTTTGCCACATAGGCAAAAACTGGGGTACGGCCTAAGCCTGGCCCATCCGCCACAAATTTTAAAACTGGTTTGGTCATGAGTTTATTACGCCCTGTTTATACCGAATATCTATTTAAACAATTACAAAAGCAGTCGATCAATGTTTATGGCGCAGCGGGGCAAGGGCGCGAACGTTTATTAGACGATTTAAAAACGCTGGCAACACCGGCAGGGATATGGGTCTTAAGCGCCGATATGAAAGCCTATCGCCACAACTACACCGGCTTGATTAACGACTTAAACCACCAGCTTAGCCAGCAATTGGCCAGCACCGATACCAGCTTAAGCCTAGAACAACAGCTAGACCAACACCCTTCCCAAACCGTGTGGATTTTATTGCCTAATTTTGATGCGATATTAAACGCCACCCAGTTGGATAAACAATTTGGCATAGGCTTTTTTAACCAACTCAATGCGCTAAAAAACCGCCCCCACTGTTATTTGTTATGTATGACCGAACGTCCGTTCCAGCAATACCAGCTTTATGCCGAACAAATCCACAGCTTGTCACCATTGGATTTAAAGCCGTTTCAGCTTAAGCCTTTAACGCTTGAGGAATGCAAACACGAGTTACAGCGGCAGGATTTAAGATTGCAAGACAAACATTTCAATGCCTTGCTCGATTGCATCCATAACCATCCAACACCTTATCTCTTTTTAGGCTTTGCCTGCGACCAAATCAAGGTACAAGCCGACCAGGGCAAATTATTTAAGGATCGCTTAACGCGTTGGCAAAAACAGTTTACCCTGCAAAATAAACGCAGTCTTTTTTCGGGTGTGGACAAATGCACTAACCACCTCAAAATAATCATCCGCCATTGCAAGCCCTTGCTGCTCACCTTAACCGGACTGGCTGCCGTGTTTACCGCCGTGTCTGGGAAAGCCCAGCTCTTACTAGATTTTCTTATGAAATTGCGGGGTAAACCCTAATGCCAAAAAACCCAATGTCTGATGCTGTTTTCACTAAACCGACTATACCCAAAAACAGTCGGCAATTGCTGTCGTGGGTAATTTTTGAACCGATATTGCTCACGCAATACAGCAACACATTAAGCCGTAAAGAAGGCTTATGGGTGCTATTAAAGGTTTATCCATTATTAGTGACGTGTAGCTGTCTTCTTTACTTGTTAAGCAGTGCTGTAGTGGTTGGATTGGATCTGCCCCAATTATTTCCTGGACAATTTAAAACTGAATTAGTAGATCAGCTTTCGGATCGAACCAGTTTTTTTGATGGTTATGCAATATTTATCAAAAAAACTATGTTAGCTTTTATTATTGGCTTTGCTGGTTGCTTGATCCTAGGTTTTGCAGGAGGATTAACTAGGGGATTTTTTTTTGGCATTGCACTTGGCTTGACTGGTGGGGTAGCTTCAGGGCTGCTTGGGGGCGTAACTAGTGATTTAACTTTCGGCTTAGTAATTGGCATCGCCTTCGGCTTAGTAGGAAGCTTGATTTTTGGCTTAGCCGGTAGCTTGCTTTTTAGCTTGGCTGAGAGCTTTGGAGTAGTGTTAATTTTGGGTTTTGCAGGAATCTTGGTTTGGGATTTAATTTGGAATTTACCGAGTAGTTTGGCTTGGGGTTTAGGTTTTTACATTGGTTATTTTCGCTTACTGTTTTATCCATTTTACTATTTCTTTAAAATGGATTTTTATCATGCCCCCTACTTCCACGATGCCGCTATTTGGCTACCTATTTGGCAGGCTAAAACGCGCTTATGTGCGTTAGCCTTAGACGACCCCGAAACCGCTATTAAATTTGCCGGGTTCTTACGTATTTATCGCCCCTTACAAACCAAACTATCCGATACTGTCTTTCATGCGATATTTGCAGGTACATTGTTGAAGAACCCTGTAGATATGAAGGCATTCGAACTACCACCACTCATAATTAAGAACTCCAGTCTAAGACCCTCAAATGATTGGTACAACAAATATAAATCGGTAAAAAATGAATTTAGCAATTATATTCAACACAACAACATCCACCTAAAACAACAAAGCTGCGGGCAACTCATCACCGAACTCAACGATTTTAAAGAACAAACTTCAATCGAAAACCCCAGTTGGCGCGGCTATTATTTATCAGCCATAGAAAAATGGCTGAGGGTCGCTAATGAAGAATTAGGGCAATTAGAAGTCCAAGCAAAAACCTTGGAACCGATCACCGCCAATGTGTATTTATCGGGTGATGCCCTAAACCCTACCCAACACAAAGCCATTTTTTTTGGCCGCAACGATTTAAAAGACCAATTTGCCCGCAGTGTGCTAACGGCGACGCAAATGCCAATGTTTTTAATCCAAGGCCAACGACGCACGGGCAAAACCAGCTTGTTAAACTTCTTGGAACCCTTGCTGGGCGCGGGTTTTGAAGTGCTTAAACAAGATTTGCAAGATGCCCAGTTTGACAGCATCCCCCACTGGCTGGCGGATTTGCAGCGGGGCATTAGCGACTATTTAATCACACCCCAACCCGAACCTAGCCATAGCGACAATTGGCTGCACTGCTGGCAAGCTGTGCAAGCTTGCTTGAGTCAATTTGTCGGCGGTCAATACCGCCTGATACTGGCTTTTGATGAATACGAAGCCATCCACAGCCTGTTACAACAAGACCCCATCCAAGGCGAACGCTTGTTAGCCGCGATGCGCAGCTATTCGCAACAACAAAACAAAGTGGTGTTTTTATTTGTGGGCGCGGCCTTGTTTTCCGAATTGGAACAGCCCAATTGGAGCCGTTATTTTGTGCAAGTACAACGCTTTCGGGTGGATTATTTACACCATGACGATGCCATCCGCCTGATCACCGAACCGGTTAATTTAAGCTATCCGCCCGCTGTGTGTGAGCGGATGTTTGACCTGACCCAAGGCCATCCGGCCTTATTGCAATTGCTGTGTTCAAAAATGGTGGACATCGCCAATAGCGAAAACCGCAAAGCCATGCAAGCCGCCGATTTGGATGCCGTGGTGCGAGCCGTCAGCACCGAACGCGAAACCCTAGCCATCTTAATTTTTTGGCGGGATTTTTGTGCCGACCCGGCTTGTAAGCAAACTGTTAAACAGCTGCTAAACGGCGAACGCGTTGCGCCTAACCCCCATTTATACCGTTTGGAAGAACATGGTTTTATTGTCGAAAAAGAGGGCCGCTGGCAATTGCGCGTGCCCTTATTTGAGATGTGGTTGCAACGTTTTGCGGATAGGGTTTAACGAGTAAACCGGATACACCGATAGTTCTGGTCGGAATAAGCCGCTTTGAGCGGGAGCGAAAAGCGGTGTTTCCGGCATACCAGAAGTGCGGTGTACATGAAACGGCAGTTTTCACTCCCGATCAATTGCCTTATTCTGGTACTGAATTATGTGCCATAACCCGCCGCCATAGCCAGAACACTTGGAGTAAAACGGCTTTAGACGTTTTACGGGGCGGCACGGCAATGTCTAAAGCCATTGCACTCCAGCTCAGCTGGCCGGAACAAGCCGCTTTGAGCGAAAACGAAAGGCGGCGTTTCCAGCGCAGCGGGTGCGCATTGGGCCGGAAACGTCAGTTTTCACTCCCATTCAAACCGCCTTATTACAGTACTGAATTATGTGCCAAAACCCCGCCGCCATTGCCAGAACACTTGGAGTAAAACGGCTTTAGACGTTTTACGGGGCGGCACGGCAATGTCTAAAGCCATTGCACTCCAGTTCAGTTGGCCGGAACAAGCCACTTTGAGCGAAAACGAAAGACTACGTTTAGATGCAGCGGGTGCGCATTGGACCGGAAACGGCAGTTTTCACTCACGTTCAAACTGCCTTATTCCAGTACTGAATTATGTGCCAAAACCCCGCCGCCATTGCCAGAACACTTGGAGTAAAACGGCTTTAGACGTTTTACGGGGCGGCACGGCAATGTCTAAAGCCATTGCACTCCAGCTCAGCTGGCCGGAACATGCCGCTTTGAGCGAAAACGAAAGACTACGTTTAGATGCAGCGGGTGCGCATTGGGCCGGAAACGGCAGTTGTTTTCACTCACGTTCAAACTGCCTTATTTCGGCCTACGGTATTGTCGGGCCACAACCGCAAAAATCCACTTAAGCTAGAAAACGAAGACAACAAAATCAAGAAAATTTATTATCCCAACCTTGTTACCCATTATGACGATAGAAGAAATTTTAACTCACTTAAAAACTGATGATTACACGTTTTTTCCGCGTGAAGCACTGCAAGCCGCGATTTTGCAACAAGAAGCCATTACGCCGCATTTACTCGACATCGTGGGACGCATTGCCACTAATCCGCAGCTCATTGATGATGACGATCCCGATAGCTGGGGGTTTACCTATGCCTTATATCTGCTGGCACAATTTAAGGAAAATCGTGCTTACCCCCCGATTGTGCACTATTTTTCTCAACTAGGCACAGAGATTGAGGCATTGGATGCGACGGGTGATATTGTCACAGAAGATTTACAGCGTATTTTAGCGTCGGTTTGCCATGGCGATCTCAGCTTGATCAAACAGCTAATTGAAAATTCCAACATCAACGAATATGTACGCGGCGCAGCTTTAGAGGCACTTGTTGTGCTCTATAACGAAGACCAATTGCCGCGACATGCGCTTATCCGTTATTTCAGCACACTAATTAAAGATCATTTTGAACAGGAAGAAGACGATTATTTATTGACGTATTTAGCGTGTTGCTGCGATAAAATTTACCCAGGTGAGTTGTATGATGTATTAGCTGTATGTTTCAAATATGAGCTTATAGACACGTTTATGATTGATGAAGAGGATATTAATAACACGATGCGAATGGGGAAAGAGTCAGCTTTGGCTCAATTGAAAAACGATAAGCATTACCGCTATATTGATAATGCCATTACAGATATCGAATGGTGGGCTTGCTTTCATCCCGATCAGCCTGTCTATACTCCCCCATCAACGGTTCCTAGCATTGCTTACGATAAGGCCCCAACAAAAATCAAACTGGGACGTAACGACCCTTGTTTTTGCGGTAGCGGCAAAAAATATAAAAAATGCTGTTTAAACGGCTAAAAAGATCGGGAGGGAATAACAGGAGTGCCTGTTATCTCTCCCATGGTCATGCCGTTTTACCGCCTAGGGTTTCGTTTTAGGACCACAACTTTAGCTTGCTACCCATAGCCCTATCCACCAGGCGTCAATTTTGCATCCAACTTTGCCTTGGCGGCGTCTGTGTCAATTTGCAGCTTATCCCTTACGACCCGCAATTGGTTTTGTTCATCATTGGCGGTTCTGGAAATCAGGGCATTGTCGGCATTGGCTTCATTGATCATGCAGGTGTTATAGGCATTGGCTTTTTGTTGCCATTCATTGATGGCCTTGACGCTTTTGTTATAGGCATCAACACTGGCTTGGTCGACGATTGGCACCATGGGTTTGCTGCCGCACGCCGTTGGTGACCACGCCCCTTTTGCGATAGTCCCGGCGGTGCTGGTAGAAACTGTGGCAGCCATCATTATCATGGCAATAAGCATTCTTTGTAACATGATCAACCCCTTAATTTAGTTGTAAACGCATTTGATAGTTGTAAACGGTAGGACTCATCCAAAACGCCGTCATTTTACCCGATATGCTAAAGCCAATAACAATTTATCCTGCGGTTGACGCAGCTTCAGCCGTTCCAACGATTAGGTAGAAGTTGCCCACCCAGCAAGTCAGCCCTAGTCAAACACAAAACAGTGACGTGCTTAATGCTTAATCACTATTAATAATGGTATCCTGAGGCTTTGAATTTTCCGTTTATGGCCATGGACATCAAACAAATCCAAAGCATGACCGAGGTTGACAGCGCAGATTGGAACCGTCTTTGCGCTGATGGCTATCCGTTTTTACGCCATGAGTTTTTATTGGCCTTGGAGCAAAGTACCTCAGTTTGCCGCCAAACTGGCTGGGAGGCGGCACATTTGTTGGTGTTGGACGATGGAAAGCTAGTGGCCTTCATGCCCTTGTACCGCAAACACCATTCTTATGGTGAATATGTGTTCGACCACCAATGGGCAGCGGCCTACCAACAGAACGGCAGGGCTTATTACCCAAAATACCTGACCGCCATCCCGCTAAGCCCTTGCCAAGGCCCGCGTATAGCCATAGACGGGGCGCTAGACCCGACAGCAGTCATTGGCTTATTGGTGGCGGCGGTCAAACAGCTGTCAGCGCAACAGGGTGTTTCTTCCTGGCATTGTTTATTCCCCACCCTGCCTCAATCCATCCATTTACAAGACTTGGGATTGAGTCTGCGTGAGGGTGTGCAATTCCAGTGGTTTAACCGGGGCTACCGGGACTTTGATGATTTTTTGCAAACCCTAACCGCCAGCAAACGCAAGATGGTCAAGCGCGAACGCCGTCGGGTCAGTGAACAAGGCATTACGCTGCTGCACATTAACGGCACTGACGTAACTGCCGAACAATGGCAGGTGTTTTTTCAGTTTTATAGCCTGACTTATTTAAAAAGGGGCGCACAACCGTATTTAAATTTGGCGTTTTTTTTACAAATAGCGGCCACGATGGGCGGGCATATACTGCTGGTGTTGGCAGTTAAAGACCAACAATATGTTGGCGCAGCGCTGAGTTTTATCGGTAACGACACATTATATGGCCGTTACTGGGGCTGTTATGACGACTATCACAGCCTGCATTTTGAAGCCTGCTATTACCAAGGGCTGGACTATTGCATCGCCCATGGCTTGGCGAGGTTTGATTCGGGTGCCCAAGGGGAACATAAAATTGCCCGTGGTTTTGAGCCCGTCACCACCTATTCAGCACACTGGATTAAAGAGCCACAGTTTGCCAAAGCCATCGCCCAATTTTTAGCACGGGAACAACTGGCCGTACAGCACTATAAACAAGATGCCAGCACCTATTTGCCGTTTAAAAAATAAGGGGCTTCTAGCTTAAATGCCTAGCCTATGCCTGTGTGTAATGGTCAAGCTTACCTTTCCGAAATAACCCCCACACTACTAAAATCCGATACCAGTTCTTTAATGTCAACTGATGCCTTACAATAGGCGGCTGAGAATCCCCACTTGATTATTACCCAATCGCCCTCTTATTGTTTGGCTTAATATCCCGCAATAGAAACAGACCAGCGAGGTTTTATAAACCTCGCTGGTCTTTATCCTGTCACTAATGAGAAGTTACAATATCCCCAACCAACTTTACCCTGGAGCCCCAATGGGACCACATTATTTAAACCGATTTTTTACCCCGAAAACCGTCGCCATTGTTGGCGCATCAGAGCGCGAAGACAGCGTGGGCTATCGATTATTGCTGAATATGCAGGAAGCGGGCTTTACTGGCGGCCTGTATCCGGTCAACAACAAACGTGAACAATTGCTAGGGCTAAAAGCCTACCCTGATTTACAGGCCGTTCCAGAAGACTTGGAGCTGGTGGTGATTGCCACACCCGCCCCCAGCGTCCCCGGCATAGTCCGCCAATGTGGTGAAAAAGGCGTAAGCTCCGTCATTATCATTAGCGCGGGTTTTGGTGAACTGGGCGCAGAAGGCAAACGCCTACAACAAGAGGTGCTGGACATAGCCCGCCGCTACAACATCCGCATCATCGGCCCCAACTGTTTAGGCGTTATCCGTCCTAGCGGCCAGCTTAATGCCACCTTTGGCGACGGTACGGTCAAAGATGGTAGTTTGGCGCTGCTATCCCAGTCTGGCGCTGTTTGCACGGCCATTTTAGACTGGGCCAAAGTGCAGGGCATTGGCTTTTCAACTGTCGTATCCATGGGCGGTGCAGCGGATATAGATTTTGGCGAGGTGCTGGATTATTTGGCCACCGACAGCAAAACCACAGGGATATTAATGTACGTTGAAGGCATACGCGATGCCCGGCGGTTTTTAAGCGGACTGAAGGCCGCCGCCCGCTTAAAGCCCGTGATCTTAATCAAATCTGGCCGCCATGAAGCCGGTTGTAAAGCCGCAATGTCCCACACTGGGGCCATGGTCGGCGGCGACAAAGTGTTTGATGCCGCCATTGCAAGGGCTGGCGTTGTCCGGGCCTACAGCATTATGGAATTATTTTCCGCCGCCCGAGTCTTGGCCAATAACTATGTGGTCAACAATGACCGCTTGGCCATCATCACCAATGCTGGCGGCCCAGGGGTGATGAGCACCGACCGCGCAGAAGATGTCGGGGTCACCATGGCAGAACTCACCCCCGCCAGCATAGAAGCCTTAAATGCTGTGCTGCCCGTGCATTGGTCCCATGCCAACCCGATTGACATTTTGGGCGATGCCACGTCTGAGCGCTACCAAAATGCCTTGTCGATCTGCCTTGCCGACGACAATATCGACGGTGTGCTGGTCATCTTGACACCACAAGCCATGACCAACCCCACACTAGTGGCAACGGCCATTATTGATGGTGCCAAAGCCAGCAACAAGCCGGTGCTGGCCTCCTGGACAGGCGGCGCTAGGGTGCAGGAAGGCCGCAACCTGTTTGCCAACAGCAAAATCGCGCATTTCAACACCCCAGAAACCGCTGTTGATGCCTTTGCCTTTTTGGCCAACTATACCCAAAACCAAATCCTGCTCAAACAAATCCCCTCGCCGAGTGATGAAATGGCCAAACCGGATGTGGAAGGTGCACGGCTGATCATAGAACGGGTATTGTCCGAAGGTCGCCAAGTGCTGACCGCCCAAGAATCAAAAGCCATACTGGCGGCATTTCATATCCCGGTTACCCAAACCATCAAAGTCGGCAGCGCCAAAGATGCCATGATCGCCGCCGAAACCTTGCGCTTTCCGGTGGTGCTAAAAATCAACATGGCCGAATTTAGCCACAAATCCGACATTGGCGGGGTTAGGTTAAACATTAACAGCGTCCAAGAAATCTCCCGCCATTACACGGAAATGGAAGCGGCCATTAAACTGGCGCACCCAGAAATAACCGAAGTCGGCATGACCGTTGAACCCATGTACCGCAGCACCAGTGGCCGGGAACTGATGGTCGGCGTGATCCGTGACCCCGTGTTTGGCCCGGCCATCAGCGTCGGTTTAGGTGGCACCATGGTCGAGATCTTACAAGACAGCGTCGTCGCCGTACCCCCGCTGAACGCCTATATGGTCGAACAAATGCTTGCCAAAACCAAGGCCGCCAAATATCTGGCCGCCTTCCGGCAATTGCCGCCCGCCAACACCAAAGCCCTGATTGATGTGTTGCTGAACCTATCCACCATGGTCAGTGAGCTGCCAGAAATCTTGGAGCTGGACATCAACCCGCTGATCGTCGATGCCCACGGCGTCATGGCCGTAGATGCCCGCATCAAAGCCGAGCTATCACACCAATTGACCCGTTATGCGCACATGGCCATCCATCCGTATCCGCATGAGTTAATCGAACATTACCAGCTCAGCAACGGTGTCAACATCACCATCCGGCCCATACGCCCGGAAGACGCGGTGATGGAAAAAGATTTTGTCCATCGCCTCTCAGAGCGCACTAAATATTTCCGTTATATGCAAGCCTTGCAAGAATTGACCCCGGAAATGATCGTCCGCTTTACCCAAATCGATTATGACCGGGAAATGGCCTTTGTCGCCGTCACCGAAGACCACAATATGCCGGGTGAACTGGGTGTGGGCCGCTATATGATGAACCCGGACGGCAATTCAGTGGAGTTTGCCCTGGTGGTCGCCGATGACTGCCATTGCTTGGGCATAGGCACTAAACTAATGAGAACCCTCATGCAAACCGCCAAATCCAAAGGCATGTCATTTTTTGAAGGCGAAGTGCTGGTGGTCAACAAACCCATGTTGTCGCTGGTGAAAAAGCTGGGCTTTAGCATAGAATCCATAGCCGACGACCATGAAGTGGTCAGGGTGGTTAAGGATTTGCGGCAATAACAGAGGGGCAAAGCTATCTAATCTATAATAAACACATTGAGTTATAACGTGCATCAACTCCCTCTCCCTTAGGGAGAGGGTTGGGGAGAGGGAGATATAAGTTTACTCTGGTATTAAGATAATAAACCTATTGAGTTATAACGTGCATCAACTCCCTCTCCCTTAGGGAGAGGGTTGGGGAGAGGGAGATATAAATAGCGTTTCAGCAAGAAAGAAGACCCTTTTTGACTTGTGTAGGGCAACTGCAAAGTGTGCGGCTTAAGCCACACCGACAAAACCCCACTTAGCGGGTAACTATCAAACCGCAAGCCCCCTCCACCCACCTATAATAATCAACCTGATTACGGTATAGTTAAGCCAATTTCGCTTATAAAAACCCAACAGGCCACCCATGAAAACATTGTTATCAAAGCGCCGAAAAGTGCTGCTGGCCGTTATTCCAGCCACTTTGTTGATGGCGGCCATTTCCGCTTACGCTTCCATATCCAGCCACCATGCGCTATTGGAAGCCTGTAAGCATCGCGAGCTACAACTGGTCGCTACGCTGATCCAAAATGATCTCCAAGAACAACTGACCAAAGCCGCCGCACGGGCATCCATAGCGGTCAACTTACCTTCCGTCCAAGAAGCTTTCCGTGCGGGTAACCGTGAACGGATGCTGGATAGGGTGTTACCCGTCTACGTGGTCCAGCGGGATCGCTTTGGGGTGATTGATGCCCAGTTCCATGTTGCGCCGGCAACATCGTACTTGCGGATCTATGCGCCAGAAGCGGGGCATGGTGATGATTTGAGCGGCTTCCGTGAAATGGTGGTAAGCGCCAACAAAGACCATGAATCGCGCAAAGGCGTTGAAATCGGGCGTGAGGGTGTCAGTATGCGCGCAATAGACATCATCAAAGATGAGCAGGGTTACCTAGGCACTTTTGAGGTCGGTATGAGCTTTATGACCCTATTGAACAATGTAAAAAAGAATACCGGTTTTGAATTGGGCGTTTTTGTCGATAACGACCTATTGACCCGCATTGCCACCTTGCTCCCCAAAGCCGATGCCGAGCGGATTATCGCTGGCTTCCAAAATATCGGGGCGACTGACTGGAAGCAAATAAAACCCTTAGTGGCACCAGAGATTTTGACCCAGGCAAGCGATGTCAAAACGGAACTAAAAACTGTCGCTGGCCTGCATTATGGCATAGTCACCGTGCCCTTGCTGGACTACAAAGGCATCAATATCGGCGCAATCATCGCCACCCAGGAGTTCGAGACCTACCAAACCCAAATGCAAGCCGCCATCGTCCGCGCCGTCGGGTTTTCGCTGTTGCAAGCCTTAGTGATTGCGGGCATAGTCATCGTGATGGTCAATGTGATGTTTGTCCATACAGCCACCCAACCGGATTTATCAAAATGAAGCGCTATCTAGGTTTTTTTCTGCTGTTGGTGCTGTTCTTGGGCCAGACAGCGTACGCCCATGAAATATCAATGCCGAAAAATGCGCCCCGCCCGTTAAAAATCGGCGTGGCAGTGTTTGTCAACAACATCAGTAAAGTCAACGACCAAACCGACAACTTTGAAGCCAGCGTTGATATACAATTGCGCTGGAAAGACAATGACCTGGCCTTTAATACCCATAAACAGGGTTCGAACCGCTTGGAATTTAAATATGATGCCGTCGAGCAAAAACTGGCAAGTATCTGGTCGCCAGCGCTGACCCTGGCCAATGCCAACATCCAAAGCAAAGCGCAAGGGCTTTTTATCTATGCCGATGGCACGGTTGTCCTTATCCAACGGGTAAAAGCGGTTTTTGATGCGCCCTATCGGCTGGATGCCTTCCCATTCGATACGCAAAACCTGCCGATACACCTACTCTCAGAACGCTATAACACCCACCAAATTGCCCTAATCCAAGAGCAAGCAGACTTGGATAACTCTGGGCTGCGTAAAGGCTTAAGCCTATTGTCCTGGGAGCCGCAGCGGCTGAAATTTGTGGCATCAAGCACACGCGGATGGAATGGCCAATTCTACCCAGAAATGCAAGCCCAAATTGTGCTTAGCCGAATGCCGACCGCCTATTTGCTGGCGACGCTGATGCCTTTTTTTCTGGTTATGCTGATCCCCACTATCGCCACGTTCTTTATCAACCTAGATACGGACAAACGGCTAGGCTATTTGTCATCGTCCATATTGGCCCTAGTTGCGCTGAGTTTTACCTACTCGTCACGCTACGCCATGCTGCCACCAGGGAACATTACCACGCAGTTAGTGGTCATCGGCTCAGGGTATCAAATCGTCATGATATTGCTGTCAGTGACCATTTTTAATCAGATCAACGCCAAGCGTTGGTTTACCAACACGTTTATTATTCCTGAAATCGCCAGTTACCTGCGTTGGGCCGTGCCGCTGGCAATGCTTGGGCTGGTTTTGACGCGGGTGCTGTTGATAGCATTGATTGTGTGAGGGTTTTCCCTTAGCCCATTCATGCCGCAATAAAGGGTGTCATAAAAACCCAATTGATCGGCTGGTGTTCAATATGATTTTACAGATTGGTTTGGCCTGATAAGGATTTATCTTGCCCCAGGGCATTGGATGTTTATTTTTTCGTCTATACCCTGTTTTTAAAAATGTCATGGCTCCCCCGAATCTGCCCAGCCGGGTAGGGTGCGCATCGCGCACCATTATAATGGCTGGCAAACCCGTTGACCCGCAAGCGGAAAACAAGAACCAGCCATTGCAAATTGTTGCATCAATTGAACCTGTTCCCTATCGAAGGTTTAAGGTGCGCGATGCTTACCAGGCTTGGAGTAAAACGGCTTTAGACGTTTTACGGGGCGGCACGGCAATCTCTAAAGCCATTGCACTCCAGCCGCGTAGGCTGAAATAAGCCGCTTTGAGCGGGAACCCGTAGGGTGTATAAGCGCCAGCCATACCCGAAAACAGCTTCCCACCACACTGGTTTAAGGTGGGCTGGCGGTAAGGTGGGGGCAATCGGTGTATGGCGCTACGCTTATATACCCTACATTGCTAGTCTCCATTTATAGCCTGCAAAGTTAATTTCATTTCCTCAATCAATCTTTTGGTTGGCTCAGATATTTCATGACTCGAATGCTTGTCGAGTAATCCTTTTATGATTCTTGATGTAACCGGATAATATCTTTTGAAATGTCGTAATTCAAAGACAACAGCAATCTGACGATCGAGCATTATAAAACCAGTTTCCTTATCTGGCTCTACCAGCTCCTTTATCAACTTGTGATATGATTCAAATTCTTGCCAGTCACGTTCTTTGCGTTTTGCGTCAAAGTGCTCATAAACTGTCCAAATTGAGGTAAGTGCAGCTGTAATAATGCTAACCCATATCGGCAGCAGGTCATAATTCATAAGTTCTTTCCTTATTAGGCTTACGTTAACTAAGCCATTTTTAAAATTAAAATACATTTACATCCTTTTACTTAGTACAACCTAAAAAATCGGGATACCTATCAATAAACTTACCGTACAACAGCAGGTCTCAAAGTTAGGTTGTACAGATAATCGAATGCGTTTTTACACAGCTGGCTAGATTAAAACAAAAACATTGCTTCAACCTATATTTAAGTCTAGTACAAATTGGGATAAATTCAAGGAAACACGCTAAATTTGGATGGTGCCGATGGATAGACATGACGGGGGGAAAGCATCAAGCAGACGAATATCAAATTCGCTAAGGGGTTTGAATGGGTTTTAAAGTGGGGTAAAACTGGGCGCATCTAAAACAGATGGCTGGTATCAGGGCAGGGCAGGGGATTGGCGCGCCCGAGAGGATTCGAACCTCTGACCTCAGCCTCCGGAGGGCTGCGCTCTATCCAGCTGAGCTACGGGCGCGTAAGCCGCTTAGTATAACCGATCTGTGGCAGTTTTACGATAGCATTGTTTTTAAGTTGGCCAAATTGGCTTTACCGCGTTCTTTGATCACTTCGGGGCTGAGTTGTTTTTTGTTGGCCCATTCCAAATCATCTTGCGGCAATTCACTTAAAAATCGGCTGGGCTCGCTTTCGGAGATTTCGCCGTAGCGTTTGCGGTGTGTGCAGTAGCTGAAGGTGCAGGTGCGTTGGGCGCGGGTGATGCCGACATAAGCCAGGCGGCGCTCTTCTTCGATGTTGTCGCTGTCGATGCTGCTTTGGTGCGGCAGGATGTTTTCCTCAATGCCGATCAAAAACACATGCAAAAACTCCAAACCTTTGGCGGCGTGTAAGGTCATTAAGCTGACCTGGTCGCTGGCTTCGGCTTCTTCATTGCGTTCCATAATATCCATCAGCAGGATTTTGGCGACAATTTCCGCCAAGGGTTTGGGGCTGCCTTCGTCTTTGTCGGCGATGCGTTTTAACCAAACGATCAAATCATCGACGTTTTTTATTTTCCGGTCGGCGGCTTCTTTGCTTTTGCTGTCTTCTTTTAGATGCTGTTCGTAGCCAATTTGGGCCAGCATCTGTTCAATGACCGCGAAGGTGTCGCCTTGTTCTATGCGCTGGGCGGTGGTGACTATCAAGTCATGGAATTTATGTAAGCGTTGTATGGCTTTTTCTGAGAGTTTTTGGGTCAGGCCCATTTCGGTGCTGGCGGCAAATAAGCTGATATGCCTTTCATTGGCATAAGCGCCGAGTTTTTCCAGGGTCGTAGGCCCAATTTCCCGCCGTGGTGTGTTGATGACGCGCAAATAGGCGGCATCGTCGTCTTGGTTGACGAACAAGCGCAAATAAGCCAGCACGTCTTTGATTTCCGTATAGGCAAAAAATGAGGTGCTGCCGCTGATAAAATACGGGACATTGTTTTCGCGCAGGCTTTGTTCAAATAAGCGGGATTGGTGGTTGCCCCGGTATAAAATCGCGTAATCTTGGTAACGGCTGCCGGTTTTAAATTTATGGTGGATGATTTCAGAAACCACTTGTTTGGCTTCTTCTTGGTCATTTTTGTGGCTTAACACCCGTAGCGGGTCGCCGTATCCCAGTTCGCTCCATAGCCGTTTTTCAAAAGCATGGGGGTTGTTGGCGATCAGTTGGTTGGCCACTTTTAAGATGCGCCCGGTTGAGCGGTAATTTTGCTCCAGTTTAATCACTTGCAGGCGGGCGTAATCTTTTTGCAGTTGGGCCAGGTTTTCTGGCTGGGCACCGCGCCACGCATAAATGGATTGGTCATCATCGCCGACCACGGTAAACCGCCCTAGGGTTCCGGCCAGCAAGCGCACCAGTTGGTATTGGGTGATATTGGTGTCTTGGTATTCATCAACCAGCAAGTAGCGGATCTTGTTTTGCCATTTTTCCAAGACTGTCGGGTGCTGTTGGAACAGTAACACGGGCAGTAAAATCAGGTCGTCAAAATCGACGGCGTTATAGGCTTTTAGGCTGCGGGTATAGTCTTTGTATAAATTGGCGGCAGCAAACTGGCCAGTGAGGGTCAAGGCTTGGTCGGGCGTGACAAAGGCATTTTTCCATTGCCCGATTTGTTGGGCATAGCTGTCTAGCAGGTCAATGTCACAGTCTTTGGCGCCTTGGTTGATCAAGCTTTTTAATAGCGTGAGTTTGTCTTGTTCATCAAACAGCGTGATTGCGGCTTTATAGGTCAAGACTTTGTGTTCTTTGCGTAAAATATCCAATCCTAATGAATGGAAGGTTGACACCCGCAAGCCCCGGATTTGTTGGTCATCCAGCAGTTTGGACACGCGGCTTTTCATTTCCCGCGCCGCTTTATTGGTAAAGGTCACCGCCGCGATGTGCCGCGCTGGCAAGCCTTGCTTAACCAAGTAGGCGATTTTTTCTGTGATCACACGGGTTTTGCCACTGCCAGCACCCGCCAGCACCAGTAAGGGATGGTCTGTGGTTTTAACGGCGGCCAGTTGTTGCGGGTTAAGTTTTGCCATGGGTTGGGGTTTTCAGGGTAAGCTAGGTTTGGTTAGCCGAGGTTAATGGGGATGACTATAGCACAATCAAGGGTGGCCATTAAGCTGATGGTAAACAAGGGCAGCCACGTTCCTTAAGATTGCCTATAATAAGGTATCGCGTTTGGGGATGGAATCAATCCAGAAGCGCTGTTATTTAAAAACGTAGGGGGCAGTTTGATGAAACAAGTGATGGTAACTATCGGTTTAGCGCTGGCCTTGTTGCTGGGGGCACTATTGGCGAGTGGCGTTTTGTTTACTGGCGCGGTGGTGCACAATTCGGGCAGTGCGATGAGTGATACGGCGCACCGATAACGGGTGCTGTGTTTAATCGGCCAGTTTTGGGAATGGGTTTGGCGGTTTTGTATGCTAGGATGCCACAACTTAAGGGCTTAGTGGGCTGGTCTCATTTGAAAGACCTGCGAGGTTGATAAAACCTCGCAGGTCAGTGGTTAATGGGAATAATGACCAGCCCATTTATTTATTAGCGGTCATACATTAATCAGGGGTTTTTACAATGCAAGAAATTTTAATTGGCGGGCATGAAGGTGGCCAAGTCATTATGGATGCGGCGATGGGCAACCGCCATGGCATGATTTCTGGGGCAACGGGCACGGGCAAAACCATTACCCTGCAAATTTTGGCAGAGGGCTATTCTAAAATTGGTGTACCCGTGTTCTTGGCTGATATTAAAGGTGACTTGTCCGGCATTATCCAAGCTGGCCAGCCCAATGACAAGATTTCTGGGCGGGTGCAGCAAATTGGCATCACCAATTTCCAGCATCGGGGTGTGCCTGCGGTATTTTGGGACGTGTTTGCCAAAACTGGGCATCCGGTGCGCACGACCATATCGGATATGGGGCCTTTGTTGCTGAGTAATTTGTTGGAGCTGAATGACACCCAAACCGGTGTGCTTTACAGCTGTTTTAAGATTGCCGATGACAATGGCCTGTTGTTGCTGGATTTAAAAGATCTGCGGGCCATGTTGCGCTGGATGGGCGATGAAGCCAAAACCTTGCAGGCTGACTATGGCAATATTTCTGCGGCTAGCCTAGGTGCTATCCAACGGCAATTATTGGTGTTGGAAGCCCAAGGTGCGGAAAATTTTTTTGGTGAGCCTGCAATCCAATTGGAAGATTTTTGTAAAACTGATTTTTCCGGGAATGGCGTGGTCAGTATCCTTGATGCCACTGAGTTAACCAGCAAATCACCGCGCTTATATGCCACTTTTTTACTGTGGCTGCTATCGGATTTGTTTGAGACCTTGCCTGAAGTGGGCGATGCCGACCGTCCTAAATTGGTGTTGTTTTTTGACGAGGCGCATTTGCTTTTCAACCAAGCCCCTAAGGTGTTGGTGGATAAAATCGAACAGATCGTCCGCCTAATCCGCTCCAAAGGGGTTGGGGTTTATTTTATCAGCCAAAGCCCCTTGGACATTCCAGAAAAAATACTGGGTCAATTGGGGCTTAAAATTCAACATGCCTTAAGGGCGTTCACACCCAAAGACCAGCAAGTGGTCAAAAGTGTGGCGGCGACTTTTCGTGCCAACCCAAAAATTAACACCGAAGTGGTCATCCAAGAGTTAAAGACTGGTGAAGCTTTGGTTTCGGTACTGCATAAAGACGGCAGCCCCGCGCCAGTTGAACGGGTTTTCATACGGCCACCTGAATCCCAAATAGGCCCCATCACCCCACAACAACGCGAAGAAATGATGCGCCGTTCGCCATTTAATGGCCGTTATGAGCTAGTGGTCGACCGTGAATCCGCTTATGAATTGCTCAAGCAAAAGACCGAGCGTCTAGCAGATTTGGCGGAGTCTGAACAAAGAAAACCCAAAGCCGCCAGCAGGGGCGGTAACCGGCAAACCGCTGGTGAAGCTTTTCTCAAAAGTGCTGCCCGAGCGGCGGGAAGCTCGATAGGCCGCCAGATAATCCGTGGCATCATGGGGTCTTTATTGGGTGGGCGTAAATAAGCGGCGTGGTGTCTAAGCTACCAACTGCCTACACCATCCCCTTAAGCCGATACAGCATTTCCAACGCTTGTCTGGGGCTTAAGTCATCGGGTTTGATCTCCTCCAGCAAGGTGACTGCGGGATGGCAGTCTTTGGATGAAAACAAGTCCAATTGGTTGACCACAGTGGCTGTTTGTTGCTCATGGTAAGCCTGTTCTTCCAAATGCCGGAGTTTGGTTTTGGCCTTGTCGATCACCGCACGGGGTACACCTGCGAGTGCGGCAACTTGCAAGCCATAACTTTGGCTGGCTGGGCCATCTTTTACGGCATGTAAAAAGATGATTTTGTCGCCGTGTTCTATGGCATCCAAATGCACATTATGGATGGTTTTTTGTTCGTCGGATAAGGTGGTGAGTTCAAAATAATGGGTGGCAAACAAGGTGTAAGCCTTGGTGATTTTTGCCAGATGGTCGGCACAGGCATAGGCCAGTGACAGGCCGTCAAAGGTGCTGGTGCCACGGCCTATTTCATCCATCAACACCAGGCTTTGGGCAGTGGCATTATGCAAAATATTGGCTGTTTCGGACATTTCTACCATAAATGTGGAACGGCCACTGGCCAAGTCATCAGATGCCCCTATCCGCGTGAAGATTTTGTCGATGGGGCCGCAACTGAGCGATTTGGCCGGAACATAACAACCAATATGGGCGATCAGGACAATCAAGGCCGCTTGGCGCATATACGTAGATTTGCCGCCCATATTGGGGCCGGTGATCACTAACATCCGGCGCTGGCTGTTAAAGGCCAAGTCGTTGGGCACAAACGGGATGTCAGACACCTGTTCAACGACCAAATGCCGTCCTGCCTCGATAGTGATGCCGGTTTTATCCTGCAAAGTAGGTTGCGCCAGATTTAAAGTTTCGGCGCGTTCGGCAAACACCGCCAACACGTCCAGTTCAGCCAGTGCGGCGGCGCATTGTTGTAGCGGGACAATGGCGGCCGCCAAAGTGTCCAGCAATTGTTCGTACAAGAATTTCTCAAACGATAAGGCTTTGTCCTTGGCGCTTAACACTTTATCTTCAAATGCTTTGAGTTCCTCGGTGATATAGCGCTCAGCCCCTTTTAGGGTTTGTTTACGCGTGTAATGGGCAGGCACTTTTTGGGCGTGCAAATGCGAAATTTCAATGTAATAACCATGCACCCGGTTGTAATTGACTTTTAAGGTGCTGATGCCCGTTGCAGCTTTTTCCCGCGCTTCCATATCAAGCAAAAATTGGTCGGCGTTTTGGCTTAAGTGCCGCAGTTCATCCAATTCTGGGTTATAGCCCGGCGCGATCACGCCGCCATCGCGGATTAATACGGGCGGGTTGTCGATAATGGCGCAGTTTAATAGCGCCAATAAATCCGGTTGTTCACCGATTTGTTGGCTTAATTGGCCAAGTTGGGGGTTAGGGCAGCTGGCAAGCACTATTTGTAGTTCTGGCAACACCGCCAAGGTAGTGCGTAACACCAATAAGTCTCTGGGGCGCGCCGATTTAAGCGCGATCCGCGAGCTGATCCGCTCTATGTCGCCGACTTGCCGCAATTGGCTTTGCACCGCTTTATAGAGTCCGCCATCCAACAAGCTGGAAACACAGGCATAACGGTTGTTTAGCAGTTTGTGGCTGCGTAAGGGGCGGTTTATCCAGCGCCTTAAGCAACGGCTACCCATGGAAGTGGCGGTTTTGTCCAATACCCCAAATAGCGTGTATTGCAGCTGTCCGCTGGGATGGTAATCCAATTCAAGGTTACGGCGGCTGGCGGCATCCAGCAAAATCCCATCATCACTGCTTTCTGTGTGTATGCCTTGGATATGCGGTAAGGCACTTTGTTGGGTGTCTTTGACATAGCCTAATAAAGCACCTGCCGCCGCAATAGCCACCGACAAATGGTCACAGCCAAAGCCTTTTAAATCTAAAGTGTTGAATTGTTTTAAAACTTGTTGCCGTGCGCTTTCCGGGTCAAAATGCCAGGGTGGGCGTCGGCACAGGCCGCTACGTTGCTGCAAGTTAGCGGGCACAGGCCAATCTTCGCTAAACAATAGTTCAGCCGGATTAAGGCGGCTGATCTCACTTTGGAATTGGCCTTCCGTGTCCAGTTCTTGCAAGATAAAGCGGCCACTGGTGAGATCCAAACTGGCCAAACCATATTTTTGGCCTAGTACGCAGACAGCCACCAACAAATTGTCTTTCCGGTCTTCAAGCAAGGCTTCATCAGTGACCGTCCCCGGCGTGACTATGCGCACCACTTTCCGTTCCACTGGGCCTTTGGTGCTGGCAGGATCGCCAATTTGTTCACAAATGGCGATAGATTCACCATGCCTTAACAGTTTGGCCAGATAGCCTTCAGCGGCATGGTACGGAATGCCAGCCATTGGGATGGGCATTCCTGCGGATTGCCCACGGCTGGTTAAAGTAATATCCAGTAGCTGCGCCGCTTTTTTGGCATCATCAAAAAACAGTTCGTAAAAATCCCCCATGCGATAAAACAACAAGGTGTCAGGATGGTCCGCCTTGATGCGCAGAAATTGCTGCATCATGGGTGTGTGTGGGTCTGCCGGTTTTTGTTTTATACTCATGTTTTCTTATTTCACTGAAGCCGCACGGGGCCACATCATGGACACTGAATTATTTGAACTAGCCAGCCAACTGGGAGATATGCTCAAGTCGAAGGATAAAAAAATAGCCACCGCCGAATCTTGCACGGGCGGCTGGATTGCCGAAGTGATAACCGCAGTTTCGGGTAGTTCAGCGTGGTTTGACCGCGGCTTTGTGACCTACAGTAATGCCGCAAAAATGCAAATGTTGGCTGTCAGCCCGCAAACCCTGGAACAATTCGGTGCCGTAAGCGCCCAAACGGCCAGTGAAATGGCCTTGGGCGCATTACTGCACAGCGATGCCGATTGTGCTATCGCCGTAACGGGCATTGCCGGGCCTAGCGGGGGGACGGCAGAAAAACCAGTGGGCACAGTATTTATCGCATGGGCTTACAAAAACCAGGCGCTTAAAGTGGTGGCAAAGGAATTTTCTGGCGATAGGCAGCAAATAAGGCGGCAAACGGTAAAAAATGCACTGGCTGGCGTGGATTTTAGGTGATAAAGCGGGCCTACAACCTTAGCAATGTCAGCGTTGTAGGGCAATCAATCGATAGCCTTACACAGACCGGAATTCGGGGCGAACGTTGATAACCGTTTTTAGAAGCCCAACTCGGAATCATCAAAATCATCAAATTGATCTTTTAAACGCTTTTTTTCCCAATAGATTTCAATTTTTCTGCGGGCATCCCTTTTGACGGTTTCTTCTTCTAGGGTTTCGTTCAGCGAGATGAATTCGCCACCTTCAAAAATGTCGTCGTCGTCAGTATCTGTTTCAGGGCTGGTAGGGGCGCTTGGTTTAGGCGCTGATTTAGAAGACGCTTTAGTCATTGTTAGCCTCTAAGTAAAAAGTAATATTAAAATCGTAACAAAGTCGTAAGTAAAGCAAAAAAATAAGCCTTACCGTTATAATCCTAGCTATGGCAGGATTTAAGACCATTATTCATGACTAATCTTGGTAAGGCAAGCATCAGATGTTAATAAATTACTGGTACTTTCGGCTTAAGGGAGATTATTTGCCCGTCAAAATGTCTGCGTTGATTCGACACCAAAGTTAATGCCGGTAAAGTTATAATGGGGCTACCAACAGTTACCCCCTTTGAAAAAGGGGCTAGGGGGGATTTGCGGGTTACCGCTCTGGCGTAAGTGTTGAAAAATTCCCCCCGCAGCCCCCTTATCAAAGGGAGGAGATAAACGCTTACGAAAGTCACTGTCCCGCCTTCAGTTGCTAGCCTAATACGGCATCAACTTAAAGTGTGTTTAAAGCTTATCGGGCTAAGCCCGCAATTGATATAATTTACCCCTAAGCAGTCACCATCTTAATGATTACGCAGCACAGGAATTAATGAGCATGATAAAAAATGAGACCCAAAACACCTTTTTTTCCACTGACTTTCTGTCTTCGGAATTTTTGCTGGGCAATGTGGGGGCGCCTTTTGCGATGGGTTTGGCGGTGGGCTATTTTGCCAAAAAGATGTTGCGCACCGCGCTGTTTTTGGCCGGGGCGGCCATTGTGCTGTTGTTTGTCGCCGAATATTACGGTGTTGCCCAAATCAGCGATGCCAGCTTGCAAGAGGCGGCCAATACAGCAACTGACGCAGCCAAACAATCCGGTAGCTATTTGGCACAGCGCCTGTCTAGCATCACCAGTAAAGGGGTCAGCGCCGCAGGGGGATTTTTTGTCGGCTTAAAAATCGGCTAATTTATCAGGGCTACCCAGCCACAACTTACCACGCTTCGCCCATACAAAATAACGGTTGCTTCAAGTTGATGGTTAAATTGGCTACCAACTTAAAGCGGGGCATTCGTGAAGCTTAACCGTTCGTCATGAGCCATTCGACTGCGCTCATGAGGTATCGAAGGGCTCACCACGAACAGCTTAACCTTAAACTGTCCCGCATTAAGTTGGTAGTCCTATATTTAACCTAGAAATGTCTGGCATGAAAAGCATGTGCCCGACTACTCGGCTTCGTTGTCTCGGGTTACGTTATTTCGCTACGCTCAATAAGCTAATCCGACGCAACTAGCACATCGAGTTAAAGGCTGTTTAAATATTGTTGGACGGCCAATCGTGCTTTTCCTTGCTCGCCTTCAAAAACACGGGGATCGTCCGCTTCTAAAGTGACAAAAAGCGTCTGATCGGATTGGATCGCATGGTAAAGGGACAACGCCATGAAATTTTCAGGAACCGCTAATGCTTCTATTACCAAAGGAATAGATTCTCGTCCTAATTTAACTAGCGTGTCGAATGCGTTACCGGTCGCTCGTGCATTCGGATTGGAGTTTATGGAAAGACTGCCTGCGTACCATGTATCTTTCCATGCCACAAAAGCGGTTTCAAACTGCTGACGCAATTTAGGGCTAACGTTGGCTGTTACCTTCTTAAGAATTTCCAGTTGTGTCGAATCGATGGGATGGATGGTTGTCATAGCTTCAGGAAGTGCAATCACGCTTTGGCTTTCTTCAGTTGTCAAAAGCTTATCAGACTTATAATAAGCCACTATATTCCCGTAAGCAGGTGTAAGGCCGTGAAGCTCGTCGCGACCATGTTGAATGCGCAAATCACTACCGCATTTTGACTCCCATCAGGGGCCGTGATCTTTACCGGAAACGGAACCATGGGTCATTTTATTTTCTGCATATCCCCATGCAGCAATTGGAGAATTTGAATCCGTCGTCCTTGTATATCCCTTTGTCTTATAAAATTTATCAAAGTCGCCGATTGTACTTCCAGGCCATATCCATGCGTTGGTAATCCCGACAGTCCAAGCAATGCAATTATAGTCTGTAGTAGCCTCACCACTGACTACTGCTTTATCCACATTCAGATTAACAAAATAATCATGAAATCTGATTTTTTCGTCCTTGGTTAACGCTCTAGTCATAAAACACCTCAATGTTGCAGTTAAGTTGGGTGAGTAGGCAACTTTTTTCCTACCCACCCTTCACCAAGTTCCGTGGTTAATTCCGCGTGGGCAAACGATAAGGCCGTTTATCCACCGTACTCGATTGTGGTGACGTGACAGACCGGTATCTTTTTGCCTGCCCACCAGTTATATGGAGTTACACCTATATCTTATAATATAATTCACCGCAATATTTTTAGGCCGAGTTTCTGGGCCAAACAAAGCTGGTTTATTAGGAGAGGTCGTTGCCTTTGATGTCACATTAGTCCCTGCTCCTTGGCCTTGTTGTGAGATGCCTGATGGTTGGGTAATCTCATAGTTATGAGTATGTTCCTGAAAAGCATCGCACTGAAGCCAATACTTGCCGTTCGCGCGGGGTCAGGCTGGCGAGGCGGGCCTGACAGTCTGCCGCCGCTTGTTGTTGGTGGTGCTCGTGGTCTTTCGCCAGCGCCAGCTCGATGGCAGCGAGCAAGTCGGTGTCCAGGCAGGGCTTGGTCAAAAAGTCCAGCGCCCCGGCTTTTATGGCACGGACTGACTGGGGGATGTCGCCGTAGCCGGTCAGGAAAATGATGGGCCAATGATGGCCTTGTGCCGCCAGTTTTTGTTGCAAGCCCAGCCCATCCAGGCCCGGCATACGCACATCCAGGATCAGGCAGGCCGGGCCCGGATGGCTGGGGGCGGCGGCCAGAAAATCATCCGCAGAGGCGAATGGCACGGCGTGGTAGTCTTCTGAACGGGCCAAGCGGCAGAGTCCGACGCGCACGTCGGCATCGTCGTCGATGATGAACACAGTGGGTTTTGGGCTCATAGGCATTCCTATTTGCGGATGGGCAGGGTGAAATGGAAACACGCGCCGCCGTCGGGCTTGTTGGTGGCCCACAGTCTGCCGCCGTGGTTATCGACGATGGCACAGCAGATCGCAAGGCCCATGCCCAGCCCGTCGGGCTTACTGGTGTTAAATGGCGAAAAAATCAAGTCCAGTTGCGCGGGGTCTAGCCCTTGGCCAGTGTCGGCCACGCTGACTTCGATGTGGCTTGCTTCTACACAGGCTGTGCTAACTTCGATGTGGCGGCGGGACTTTTCTAGTGGGGCCAGGGCCTCTATCCCGTTCGTCAACAGGTTTAGCGTCACTTGCAGCAGTTGCACCGCATCACCCCAGACGGGCGGCAGTGTGTCGGCCAGGTTCAGGTGCAAGCTAACTTGCTGGCCGATCAGCTCACAGCGTAGCATTTGGGCGGCTTCGTGGATAATCGTGTTGATGTCCTGTGCTTGACGGACGGCTTCTTGCTTTTTCACCAACGCCCGCAAGTGGTGGACGATATCGCCCGCCCGCAAGGTGTTTTTTACGATGTCATCCAAGATGTTCGTGAGGTCTGCCAAGTTTGCTGGATTACGCCTTAGGAAACGCTGGGCAGCTTGGGCGTTGTTGAGGATGGCGTTTAAGGGCTGGTTAAGCTCGTGGGCCAAGGCGGCCGATAACTGGCCTAGCATGGAAATACGCGCTGTATGGGCTTGCTCTACGAGGCTGGGGATTAACTTTGGTTCCGTCGTTTTGGTCTGGTTGCGGCATTCCCGTTGTGCTGTCTCGCGGCAGACCATACACAGCATAGCAGAGTACCGGGCCTGAAATTTCATGGCTATCCCTGCATCAAGCAGGGTTTTATTGTGTTTGCTTCAGGTCTGGATCGATTATTCAAAAAATCCGCAAATACAAGCAAAAGCTGCGCTTTGACGGCGATGGTCATCAGGTATGCCAAGATTTCGATAGTGTCCATTGGGATGCAACTTGCCTGATTGGCCCTGCCCGGAAAGTGGTGTAAGCCCCTGCTTGTAGGGGTGGCTATACGATAAACCAAGCACTTAGGCGTTGACAAGTTTTTTGGCAGGAAAATTTTTTATGCGTAATTTGCGGAACAAGAGGGCCCTAGGCTACGGTGAGGAATAAACGCTGCGGTTCATTTTGTTCACCGCATCGATTGGATTATTGGGGCGTAGGCTTAGGCAATACCCTAAATCGTAGCCCGCATGAAGCTTGCGGACAACGGAATTTGACATTGACTGTGGTTTTGCCGCAGCCGTTTTATCATCGGACAAAACGTATCCCAGATTGATTTGGGCAAAGAAACGCCCACCAGACAGGAAACTCTGGTTGGGAACAAAAGGCAATCTGGCGGATTTTGGCTAATGGGGAAAGCCAGCTGGGCAACGATGGGACAGTTGCCCGGCTGGTTTTTAAACGGGTCTAGCTGATGGCGTTTTGATAGCTGACCGTAAAGTCATGCAAATTTGCCAAAACAACAGGCAGGTCATTGGTTTTGTCAGGACAAAACGCATTAACGCCCACCTTGGACAGATAAAACACTTGTCCGGTCATAAAGTGGCCAGTCGCCCTAATTTCACCTTGAAAGTGATAGCGGGCGCGCAGCAGCCACGCAGCGGTGAATAAACGGCCATCGGCAAAATCAGGGAAATCCAATTCCACCAATTGCAGCGCGGATAAATCAGCGGCAATGTCAGCAACCGGGTCGGCAGGCCCTATTCTTACCCCTAGCTTACCGTCGTGGGATTGTAACAATTGTTTGTCTTGTTGCCAGCGCGCCAAGGAAACACAGATGTCCCCGTTTACCAAGCTGGCATCATCGGCCACATACTGCCAAGTGTCGTCAATAATTTGTTGGTCTTTAATGATTTGCATAAACGTGCTCTTTAAATGGGGTGATGCCGACTCGGTTTACCATGTCCAGGAAAGGTTCGTCTTCGAGCCGTTGTTTTAGGTAGACATCCAAGATAGTGAGGATGGCTTGGGTGACTTGGTCTTTGGCAACCGCAGGCCCTAAGCGTTCGCCGATGGCGGCCTCATTTTCGGAAGAGCCGCCCAAAGTCAGCTGGTACCATTCTGTGCCTTTTTTATCAACGCCCAAGATGCCGATATGGCCGACACTCTGGTGGGCGCAGCCGTTCATGCAGCCAGACATGTTGATTTTTAACTCGCCAATGTCATGTAGGTAATCGATGTCGTCCAAGGCTTCGTTGATTTCTTTGGCGATACCGATGGAACCGGCATTGGCCAGCGAACAAAAATCCAGCCCCGGACAGCAAATCATGTCGGTCACTGTGCCGATATTGGGTGTTGCCAGTTGCTGCGCAGCCAGTGCTTGCCACAATGGGTACAGGTCGGCTTGTTTGACATCGGCCAAAATGAGGTTCTGGCGGTGGGTGGCCCGGATTTCGCCAAAGCTGTATTGCTCGGTCAGATCGGCCACGACATCCAGCTGTACGTCGGTGATATCACCGGGCGGCGAGTCAGGCGCCTTTAATGAAATGTATGCCGCGCGGTAGCCCGCAATTTTGTGGTCAGCGGTGTTGTGCTGGACCCAGCTGGCAAACGCGGCGTTGCTTTGTTGGTGTTGGGCAAAGCTGGTGTCTAGTTTGGCATCGGCTTCATAAGCGGGAGGGGCAAATTGGGCTATGACCTTATTGATGCGTTCTGCAGCCAATTCATTGTGGTCACGGATAAGCAGCCATTCTTGTTCGACCATAGCGCTAAATTCAGCCAATCCTGTTTCCCTGACTAGAATTTTAATCCGCGCCTTGTATTTGTTGTCACGGCGGCCAAACAAATTGTAAATGCGCAAGATGGCTTCCAGATAAGACAACAAGTGCTTCTTTTCCAAAAAGGGCTTGATGACTTGGCCGATCACCGGGGTGCGTCCCAAGCCGCCGCCCACCAATACTTTAAAACCCACCACGCCGTCGGCATTTTTCACCAAATGCAGGCCGATGTCGTGGAATTGGGTGGCCGCGCGGTCATGCAGCGCACCACTGACCGCCATTTTAAATTTACGCGGCAAATAGTCGAATTCCGGGTGTAGGGTCGTCCATTGGCGGATGATTTCGCAATAGGGGCGGGGATCTTCAATTTCATCCACACATACCCCGGCCAGATGGTCTGAGGTGGTGTTGCGCATACAATTGCCGCTGGTTTGGATGGCGTGCATTTGTACGGTGGCCAATTCTGCGAGGATGTCTGGCACTTGTTCGAGCTTAGGCCAGTTAAATTGGATATTTTGCCGGGTGGTGAAATGGCAGTAGCTTTTGTCATAGTGACGGGCGATATGCGCCAGTTTACGTAGTTGCTGGGCATTGAGCAGGCCATAAGGGCCAGCTACCCGCAGCATGGGGGCGTGGGTTTGGATATACAGGCCGTTGCGTAAGCGTAAAGCGCGAAAATGGTCTTCAGGCATTTCGCCAGCTAAAAATTGTTCGGTTTGCCGTCTGAATTGGGCTACCCGTTCCTCTACAAGGGCTTGGTCTAGGTCGTTATACTGGTACATAGGTGAGCGTTTTAAAGTCTATATTGGGCTGATAATGATAACCATCCATAATATACTGTGGGCCTTAAAATAACCAGTTATTCTCATTAAAAATAACCCGCAATGCTAGTCTGTAAGCCATGGCAGATGGGGGTGTACCTTTACGGGGTAAGTGCTTGTGCCATAAGAATGGGGATTAGTTTCCATCACGGGCACAGGGCGGCTATAATCCCTCATATTGCCTGTCTTGTTGATGGCCACCTTTAAGCAGCCTTTACCCCCCACCTGACTAAAAATTGACATGCACTTCTTTCCCTCCCAGTTTGGACTATGCGCCGGTTAATCACCCCCGCCATTTTTCTGGCCTTGGCTGGCCCGTCATCGGCTGCGGAAGATCTGACGGATCTTCCGCTTGAGTCGCTGATGGACGTGGAAGTGATTAGCGCCTCGCGCTTAGGGCAAAAAGCCAGCCAGTCACCGACTTCGGTGTCGGTGCTCACCGCCGCCGACATCCGCACCTTTGGTTGGCGTACCCTGGCTGATGCGCTCAATGCCATCCGTGGCTTAAACACCAGCAGTGACCGCAATTACAGTTATCTGACCGTGCGTGGTTTTTTGCACCCCAATGATTATAATTCGCGGGTATTGTTCATGATTGATGGCCAGCGTATGAATGAAAACATATACGACGGCGCTTATATGGGCCAGGAGTTTATGCTGGATATGGATTTGGTAGAACGCATTGAATATATACCGGGTTCGGGATCTTCAATCTATGGGGCCAATGCCTTTTTGGGCTTAATCAATGTTGTCACCAAAACGGGGTCGGCGATCAATGGTGTCCAGCTCGCAGGTTCTGCGGCCAGCCATAATACCTACCAAGGCCGCGCCAGTTATGGTAAAAAACTGGCTAATGGGGCTGACTTGTTATTCTCCGCTTCCCATTACGATAGCGCCGGTGTGCAAAATCTGTATTTCCCTGAATTCGACCATCCTGATACCAATAATGGCATTGCCTACAAAAGCGACAACGAACGGACTGACCGTTTTTTTGGCAGTGCCCAGTATGAAAAGTTAGCAGTCATGGCCGGTTTTGTTGACCGCTATAAGCAAGTGCCTACGGCCTCTTTTGGGACTTATTTCAAGGACTCGGACTTTCACACCAACGACCAGCTGTTTTTCGGGAATTTTAAATATCTCCACGACTTCACCGACAAAACATCGCTACAAGTGAAAGGCTTTTACCAAGGTTATGAATATGGCTCCGCTGGTGCTTATGAAAATAATGGCCGGATGGTTAATAATGACAAGGCCAGTGGCCGTTGGTGGGGCGGCGAGGCGCAAATGACCAGCACGGTTTTTGACCATCACCGCCTGATGCTGGGTGTGGAATATCAATACGACCAGCGCCAGCATTTGTCCAATTATGATGTTGATCCGTACCTAAGCTATAACGACAGTAAACGTAGCGGTAACCGCGTTGAACTTTACGCGCAAGATGATGTGCAAGTCCTTGACGATTTGATTTTTAGCGCTGGCCTGCGCTTGGATTATAGCCACATGCTTAAAAGCCTACAGCTAAACCCGCGCTTGGGTTTGATTTGGAACCCTTGGGACAGCACGGTCTTTAAATTATTGTACAGCTCCACATTCAGGGCGCCCAATATCTATGAGCGGGATTACAACTACCTTAGCACCAATGTTGCCAACCCCAACAATTTTCAGGAACGCATCAAAAGTTATGAGGGCGTGGTCGAATGGCATTCTGTTTCGGGGCTGAAACTGATAGCGGACTTGTTTTACAATGACATGAGCCAGATTTTGGAACAAAACGATACGCCGGGTTATGGTTCTAGCGGCCCCTTTTTTAACCAAGGTAAGTACCATTCCATCGGTGTGGAACTGGAGGCTGAAAAGCGCTGGGATAGTGGCCGTCTTATGAAGGCCGTGTACACCTATAGCCATGTTACCGATGAAATGGCC
>JAPLRR010000045.1 GCA_026399075.1 Methylococcales bacterium | reverse complement strand
TTAACCATCAACTGCTCCCTGTCAAACCTGGCCGACCGGAGGCGTGGCCTAGCTTACCGGGAATCAATCAGGCGGCTTGGGTTACTGCGGTTGGGTGCGCGGAGTGAAAAAACCTACACGTGTAAGAGGGAGAGGGTGGGGTGAGGGGAGTTAATGTCGCTTTACTTCCTTCGTTTTCTATAAACCCTGAACGGTTAGGCCGAAGCTGGTAAAGCGACATTTGAAATGCCCTCACCCTAACCCTCTCCCAAAGGGAGAGGGAACCTTGTGTCGCCTTACCAACTTCGTACTCTATAACATAAACTGACTACTAGCCACCCATAAAAAAAGGCACGGAAGAAACTTCCGTGCCTTTGCTCTAATCCCCCCTGCACCAAATCGCTTTAGTGCAGGTGTCAGACCTTAGGGCGTTAAGCCTTGACCAACAACAATCACTTTCAGGGCGTTAGTGCCGCCTTCAACACCATTCAAGTCGCCTTTGGTGATGATGAATTTGTCGCCGTCCTTCGCCTTGTTCCAGTGCCTAAGCTCTTTCACGATGCTACGGTTGACTTCAGCATGGTCATGCGATTCTTCAATTTTAAAATACATCGGAAACACACCCCGGAACAAGGTGACTTTACCCAAGGTTTTTTCTTGGCTGCTCATCGCAAAAATCGGGATGCCTGAACTGATACGCGACATCCACAACGGGGTGGAGCCGGATTCGGTCAAGGCAACGATGCCCCGGATTTTGGTATGGTTCGCCATGTACATTGCCGACATCGCAATAGCCTCGTCATCGCGCTCAAATTGGATATTGATGCGGTGGTCAGACTCACGCACAACCGCTTGTTTTTCCGCTTCGATACAAATGCGGTGCATGGCTTCAACGGCTTTGACAGGGTGTTTTCCTGAAGCGGTTTCAGCAGACAACATGATGGCGTCAGTACCGTCATAAACGGCATTGGCAACATCAAACACTTCCGCACGGGTGGGGATAGGGTTGTCTATCATGGACTCCATCATCTGGGTGGCAGTGATGGCGACGCGGTTAAGCTCGCGGGTGCGTTTAATCAGCAGTTTTTGTACAGCCGGCAAATTGGCATCGCCAATTTCCACGCCCAAATCACCACGCGCCACCATCACGGCATCAGATGCCATGATGATTTCATCCATCACATCCGGCACAATGGCTTCGGCACGTTCAACTTTGGAAACGATGCCTGCATAACAGCCTTCGGCCACAAGCAAACGGCGCGCTTCATTCAGATCTTCAGCACAACGGGGAAAAGAGATGGCCACATAATCGCAATCCATGATCGCGATGGTTTTTATGTCTTCTTTATCTTTTTCTGTTAATGCCGCCGCAGAAAGCCCGCCACCCATCAGGTTAATGCCTTTGTTGTTGGACAAATCACCACCAACCACAACGGTGCAATTAACGCGCATATTTTCAACATTGACCACATCCAAAACAATACGGCCATCATCCAACAATAAACGGCTGCCTGGTTTTACTTCCAAGGCCAACGGTTCGTAAGTGATGCCGACTTGGGTGTTGTCACCTGCCAATGGGTCAAAGTTAATGTCCAAGGCAAAATCCTGGCCTTCATTTAAAAACACCTTGGTGTCTTTAAAGCGGGCGATACGGATTTTAGGGCCTTGCAAATCTGCCAAAATGCCGACACGACGTCCGGTTTTTTTGCTGAGCTCGCGTATGGCGTTGGCCCTGTTGATGTGATCTTGAGCAGAACCATGGGAAAAGTTCATCCGCACAACATCAATGCCTGCTTTGAATAAGCCTTCAAGTACGCCAGGCTTATCGGTTGCAGGGCCTAGTGTGGCTAAAATTTTGGTTCTTCTTAGCATTAGGTTTGAAGTCCTTTATTTTGCGTTTACAAAGGCAATGGTGGTGTCCAACATACGGTTTGAGAAACCCCATTCGTTGTCATACCAAGACAGCACTTTTACCAATCGGCCACCCAATACTTTGGTCAGTGGCTCTTCGTAAATTGATGACGCTGGATTGTGGTTAAAGTCGATAGACACCAATGGCCTTTCGTTGATGTCCAAAATGCCTTTTAATGCGCCTTGTGAAGCCGCTGTCAAAATCGCATCGATTTCTGCTTTGCTGGTGTCCCTTGCCGCTTGGAAAGTCAAGTCAACAACAGAAACGTTGATAGTCGGTACGCGCATGGCAAAACCGTCCAGTTTTCCGGCCAGTTCAGGCAACACCAAGCCCACTGCCGCCGCTGCGCCAGTTTTGGTTGGGATCATCGATTGTGTGGCGGAACGGGCACGGCGTAAATCGCTGTGGTACACGTCAGTCAACACTTGGTCGTTAGTGTAAGAGTGGATAGTGGTCATCAGACCGCCGACGATACCAATGGCATCGTTTAACGGTTTCACGATAGGTGCCAAGCAGTTGGTGGTGCAAGACGCGTTAGAGATAACGGTGTCAGTGGCTTTCAGGGTGTCATGGTTGACGCCATAGACAATAGTGCCGTCAACATCATCACCGCCGGGTGCTGAAATGATGACTTTTTTGGCGCCTGCTGTGATGTGTGCAGAAGCTTTGGCTTTGCTGGTAAAAAAACCGGTGCATTCGTGGACAACTTCAATGCCCAGTTCAGCCCAAGGCAATTTTGAAGGGTCACGTTCAGAGAAAACCCGGATACGGTCGCCGTTTATGACGATGTAATCGCCATCAACAGTAACTTCAAAAGGAAACTTTCCATGCACTGAATCATATTGGGTCAGGTGGGCATTGGTGTTGCTGTCACCTAAGTCGTTGATTGCAACTATTTGAATTTCATTGGTGCGGCCTGCTTCGTATAAGGCACGGACGATATTGCGTCCAATTCGGCCATAACCATTGATTGCAACTTTAATAGGCATTGAGTATCTCCAGAGTAATGATGTGATAATTAATAAAACGCATGAGCCAAAACATTCAAAAACCTTTTGATTATAACAAAATCAAGCCTGTTTAGTCTATTCATGATAAAAACTGTCTAGAAAGATTCCCAAGTTTTGTTTTTTGGGTGCTGGCCTTGGGAAAACTTGGCTTCTAAACCGCGCCCCTGCTTTGCACCAATCTGACCAAATTCTACTGTTTTGCACTATTAATGCCCACAAACCCTTAGATATTCGCGGCGATAGCGCCCATTTAATTGGCATTTGCAGATAAATGGCTTATTGGTTCAAATATTGCTTTCTGGTTACTGATTAACATCCATAACCACTTAGGGGAATACTATGACTGGCAATACTGCCCGCGTCCAAGCGGTACAAAACATTACCAACCGCTGTGCTATGCCTGCCAAGGCACCAGAAACACTGAGCTCGTTGTGGGCAAGTGATGTGTTTACTTTGGCTAAAATGAAAGAAAGCCTACCAAAAGAGGTTTTTAAATCCGTCAAAAAGACTATAGAAACAGGCGCAGGGCTGGATGTTTCCATTGCCGATGTTGTGGCCTTGGCAATGAAAGACTGGGCGCTATCCAAAGGGGCGCTGTACTATGCCCACGTTTTTTATCCGTTGACCAATGCCACCGCTGAAAAACACGACAGTTTTATCTCGGTGCAAGGTGACGGTTCGGTCATTTCTGAATTCAGCGGCAAAGTGTTGGTACAAGGCGAGCCCGACGGCTCGTCTTTCCCTAACGGCGGCATACGTTCGACCTTTGAAGCCCGCGGCTATACCGCCTGGGATGTGACTAGCCCCGCCTATATTATGACCACCGACAATGGCGCCACATTGTGCATACCGACAGTGTTCGTATCGTGGACTGGTGAGGCGCTGGACAAAAAGACCCCGTTACTACGCGCCAATGCGGCGATGAATAAGGCAGCACACCGGGTACTTTCGCTGTTAGGGCATACCGACATTGCGCCAGTCAATTCCAGTTGTGGCGCAGAACAGGAATATTTTTTGGTTGATGCCAATTTTGTCAACAGCAGGCCGGATTTGTTGCTGGCAGGGCGCACCTTGTTTGGCGCGGCCGCCGCCAAAGGCCAACAATTTGATGACCATTATTTTGGTGCCATTCCTGAGCGTATCCAAGTGTTTATGCAAGATGCTGAAGAGCAGCTGTATCGTTTGGGCATTCCGGCCAAAACCCGCCATAACGAAGTTGCACCCGGTCAATTTGAGATCGCACCATTCTTTGAAGCTGCCAACGTCGCTACAGACCACCAGCAATTGCTGATGACCGTATTAAAAAACACCGCGAAAAAACACGGCTTGGTGTGTTTGCTGCACGAAAAACCCTTTAAAGGTATAAACGGCTCAGGCAAACATGTCAACTGGTCAGTGGGTAATGCCACCCAAGGCAATTTGCTGGATCCTGGTTCCACACCGCATTCCAATTCGCAATTTTTACTGTTTTGCGGCGCAGTCATCAGAGGCGTGCATAAATACGGCCCCTTATTACGCGCTGCTATCGCCACCGCCAGCAATGACCACCGCTTGGGTGCAAATGAAGCCCCTCCTGCGATTATGTCAGTTTATCTCGGCTCGCAACTGGATAATGTCTTTGAGCAAATCAGTCATGGCGAAATCACGGGCTCTTTAAATGCCGGGGTGATGGATTTGGGCATCACTACCTTACCTGTTTTTACCAAAGATTCTGGCGACCGCAACCGCACCTCGCCGTTTGCCTTTACCGGCAACCGTTTTGAGTTCCGCGCGGTGGGTTCCGGCCAATCAGTGGCAGGCCCACTGGTGGCGATGAACACCCTATTGGCGGATTCGCTGAACTGGGTAGCGGATACTTTGGAAAGCAACTTGTCACAAGGCGCTGACCTAGATACAGCCATCCTAAAAACCCTGAAAGAATTGATTGATGCCCATGGCGCGGTCGTGTTCAGCGGCAATGGCTATTCAGCGGAATGGCATAAAATGGCGGTGGAAGAACGCGGCCTAGCCAACCTAAGGACAGCTGCGGATGCCTTGCCAGTTTTAAAAGAAGCCTATGTCGAGGAATTGTTCAGCAAACTCTGTGTATTGTCACCGATTGAACTGGCCAGCCGTTTTGAGATATATGCAGAGCAATACATCCTCGCCATTGAAGTGGAAGCCAAGCTAGTGGTCAGCATGGCCAAAACAGGGATTTACCCGGCGGTGGTCAAATACTTGTCTGAGCTTTCAGCAACCTTGAGCAGCCTTAAAGCCAATGGTGTCGAACTGGACAGCGCCCCGTTAAGTCACATTGCAAGCTTGTTGGCCAGCCTGATGGCTAGCGTGGAAAAACTCAGTGCGGCGCTCAAACAACATGATTTTGCCACGCCAGAAGCCCACATGCAGTTCTGCGCCCAAACCATCCGCCCCTTGATGGACGAAGCCCGCCAGTATGCAGACACGCTAGAAGGCGAAATTGCTGATGAGCTATGGCCTTTCCCAACTTATCAAGAAATGTTGTTTATCAAATAGCCTAAAGCGTTAACAGCCCCAGGCCAAGCGCTTTCGGGTGCTTGGCCTGGGGCCAATAAACGCCGATGGCGTATGAGTTTAGGGAGTATAAGCGCAGAAAGCTTTGAAAACCCCCAGATTACTGTCGGTGGGGCATTAGCAAACCCGTAAGGAGCCTGACACCATCTTTTCACGAATGTAGGGCGTATAAGCGCAGCGCCATACACCGATTGCCCCCACCTTACACCAGCTATCAACTTGCCCACCTTAAGCTTGTGCGGTGTTTGGAGGCTGTTTTTGTATATCAATGGCGACTAAAGACCCTACGGGCTACGCCAACTCAGCAAACAAACCGCCAAATTCAGCTATACTTTGCCTTAAGGATATGCGGCTTTTTCGCTGTCCATTCACTATTGCCCATCGAAGCATCAACTGGAAAAAATCGGCTTTATTGGGTTGTTGCCTTAAAGCAATGGTTTCTTAAACGCATTCAGAAATCCGATTAGTCATCATTATGGCTCATGTTTAAGGTTTGGGAGCTAAAAATGCCCGGATATCGATTAATTTTCCTGCTGCACTATTTGCTATAAAACATCAGATTCTTGTAATACTATATGCGGTATTATGAAAATTGTCATGGATACTAACGTTCTGTTCGCTGGCCTTTATTCCGCTAACGGGGCATCGTACAAAGTTTTGCATTATCTGGCTGCCAGAAGATTGAGCCTTGCCTTGTCTACGCCCTTGTTATTTGAATACGAAGACGTGTTAAAACGTAACCGTGACATTCTCAATTTGAGTGATTTTGAAATAGAAACGGTGTTGGACAATTTGTGTGCGTTTGGGCAACCCCAAAAAATCCATTTTCTATGGCGGCCTTATTTGCCGGATGCCAAAGATGATATGGTGCTTGAATTGGCGGTTGCATCCCATGCCAATATTATTACCCATAATCCAAAAAATTATTTACAGGCGTTGAATGTCGGTGTGACGGCTATCCCGCCCAAAACGTTATTGGAGCGTTTAACATGAGTGCGTTAAGTTTGCGGTTGCCGGATTCCATTCATCGGCATATTAAGGAATTTGCCCAAAAGGAAGGGGTGTCTATCAATCAGTTTATTGCCACGGCTGTGGCAGAAAAAATATCCGCATTGGCAACGGAAGATTATTTGCAAGCTAGGGCGCAACGGGCAGATAGCGGAGCTTTTGCTGCGGTGTTGGCTAAGGTTGCGGATAGGCCGCCTTTGGTAGGGGATGAGTTGTAGTACGATAGAATAAAAATGCTATTTACAAATGGGAAATGGGGGCAGGTTTTGCAAGATTACATCATCACAAAAAAAGAGAAAACAACCTGACCCCAAGCTTTGTTTTCGTGAATGTAGGGTGTATAAGCGCAGCGCCATACACCGATTGCCCCCACCTTGCCGCCAGTCTATCACCTTACCCACCTTAAGTCTGTGTGGTGTTGGGAGGCTGTTTTGGTGTATGGCGCTGGCGCTTAAACACCCTACGGGCTTCCCCGCATTCTTTCCAATAAGTTCTAGGCTGAAAATCCACAGACAACGTAGAATCTAACCCATACATTTCCCTATTCAATAGCATGTCAGGCATAGTATCAAATGAACCCACAATACGATTTGTCCATATCCAAACCCGTTTCGGTTTGGAATAAGCCGCTAAAAATTGAGCCGAAGAATTTTTTCCTCAATTTAGCCAAAGCTGTTTTTAAAGGTACGCAAGGTGAGTTTGAAGATGCCACAGAAAATCTCGCCGATGCCTTTGTAGACCTTTCGTCTGCGGATAAAGCCGGACAACTCGCTTGGTTGCTGATCTACAACGCCTTAACCAAAGCCTTATCGGGCGTGTTATTGGATTGTCAGGACATATTCGAGCTGGTTGATACGCCCGATGAAAACAAACAACAAGAATTAAGCGCAATACTAAGCAATCATTTTGAACAAATTGACGTGGGCATTACTGCTGAATTTTTCCAGCGTCCACAACAACTGCCGTTATTGCAAGAATTTGGCAAATCCTTGCAACATTGGCTAACTGGTTTGGGTTTAAGCACCAGCCAAGCGCAAGCCCTCGCCCAACGTTTACCGGATAGGTTTGCATTGGAATTGCACAGCGAATGGCTCAAAGAACCAGATCGCTACGCCAACATCACCCCCGCAGTCCAAACCCCGTTTACCCAAGCCGCACAACAGCAACGCCGCTGGCTGCAATACCACGCGTGGTTACGCGAACAAGTCAATCAACGTATGTTTGCCGAAGCGTTCAGCTTGCAAAGCGTTTATGTGCCGCTACGCGCTTATTACCAAGAACAACCCAAAGAACAACAACACCGTTCAGTTGCCGACACCGAGCAAGATTCTAAAAAACAGGTGGTGGATTTGCAGACCGAATTGACAGATTGGGTAACCCATTTTAATGCCGATGATCCTATCCGTTTGCTAAGCGGCGGCCCAGGCTGCGGCAAATCTTCTTTCTGCAAAATGTTTGCCGCGCACATAGCCGAACATTCCGCCGTTAAAGTGTTGTTTGTGCCTTTGCATTTGTTTGATTTATCAGCCGATTTAATCGACGCGGTAGCGCGGTTTATTGCCCAAAACCGCTATTTGGAAGGCAGTCCTTTAAACGTAAAGCAGGGCGAATCCAGATTATTGGTGATTTTTGATGGTTTAGATGAAATTTCCATGCAAGGCAAAGCCGCCGCCCAAGCCGCGCAAGAATTTATTGATGAACTTTTGCGTAAACTCAATGTGTTTAATGGGCAACAGTTGCAACGCCAATTTATCATCAGCGGTCGGGATTTGGTGGTGCAGGCCAACGCCAATAAATTCCGCAGCACTAAACAAATACTGCATATCTTGCCGTATTTTGTTGATGTGAATGATAGGGAAAGCTACCAAGACCCACAAAAGCTGCTTAATGAAGACCAACGCCACCTATGGTGGCATAACTACGGTAAGGCCAGCGGCAAAGCTTATACTGAAATGCCAACGGCTTTGGCTAGCAGAAACTTAACCGAGATTACCCGCTGGCCCTTATTGAATTATTTGGTGGCTTTAAGTTTTGATCGCCAGCAACTGGATTTTGATGCTGCAACCACGCTGAACCAAGTCTATAGCGACTTGTTGGAAGCCGTCTATGAACGCCAATACGAAGGCAAAAACCGCAAACATCAGGGTGCAGGTAATTTAGCTTTTAAAGACTTTTGCCGCATTCTGGAAGAAATAGCCTTAGCGGTATGGCATGGCGATGGGCGCACCACCACTGTTGAATACATTCAATCGCGATGTAACAAAAGCAACTTACACCGTTATCTGGAAGAATTTCAGGAAGGCGCAGAAAAAGGCGTGACGCGCTTATTGACCGCTTTTTATTTTCGGCAAAGCGGCGAAGTGAAAGGCGATAAGACTTTTGAGTTTACCCATAAAAGCTTTGGCGAATATTTGATTGCTTGCCGCTTGGTGCGTATGTTGGAAAAAATCCAATTGGAATGGCAACGCCATGAAGACAATCCAGATGATGGTTGGGATTTGCGTAAGGCTTTAGAACATTGGACTGAAATTTGCGGTGCCACGTCAGTAGATGACTATCTTAACCCGTTTATTAAAAACCAAGTGGCGTTGGCCACACCGGAAGAAATTAAGCAATGGCAATATTTACTTTGCCGTTTGATTGAATCGGCGGTGTCGCATGGCATGCCGATGGAAAAACTGGGCTTAAAAAATTTTCAGGAAATGATGCGGCAATCGCGTAATGCAGAAGAAACTTTGTTGGTGATGCACGCGGCTTGCGCTAGCCAAACTCAACAGGTTTTACCTATTGAGTGGCTGGATCCTACGGCATTTGGCACTTGGCTGTGTCGATTACGCGGGCAGAGAAATGGGGATGAAAACGTCTTGGCATTAGATTCACTCATATTTATCGATTTGAGTCATTGTACATTGCATATTCAAGATTTATACAGGGCGAATTTGATGGGAACTAATCTATTTCAAGTGCAAGCTTATGGGGCTAATCTTCAAGAGGCAAACCTTCAAGGGGCAAACCTTCAAGGGGCAAACCTTCGAGGGGCAGGCCTTCAAGGGGCAAACCTTCAAGGGGCAGACCTTCAAGGGGCACACCTTCGAGAGGCAGACCTTCAAGGGGCAAACCTTCGAGAGGTAGACCTTAAAAGGGCAAACATTCAAAGGGCAGACCTTAAGAGAACTATTCTTGTAGGCTTAGAATTAGAATCGTATCCTTAAAGCCGATTATCGCCTATGACCAAGCTCCGCTTGGTGTGGTTGATTCGTCAAACAGTGCTTGAAGGTAGACATTCCCAAGCAGAATTTGGGAACGAGACAACAACAAAATGAATTGCTGCTGATATGGAACACCCAAGAATTTCATAAACTGCCACCTTTAAAATGAATCCTTATGCACTGTCCAAAAATACACCAAGCCAAAGCCATTAATCATCATGTTTTAGCCATTGAGTTTAATAATGGCTAAAAAAGAGGGTATGACATCTCAGCTTTACTGAAAAATGAAATGTTTTTGCCGCTGAAAAATCCAGGCTTCTTCAGAAATGTACAAGTAGAAACTGGGGGATATGCGGTTTTTTGGAATGAGGAAATCGATATTAGCGAGTATGAGCTATGGACTCATGGCAAAGATTCAATCGATAAGGCCATTACCGCCGCGCAAGCCCTCATTACCGAAGCCGCCGCCCAGAAACAGGCGGTGCTGGTAAACTATTTATAGGAAATACCATGCCTGAAATTTGCCGCTTTTATGGGATTATAATCCGCATGTTTTTGATTGACCGTGAACATCCGCCGCGCCATATTCATATCAAATACGGCGAGCATCAAGCAGTTATGGAGTTAGATAATCTGAACATCATTGATGGGGCACTGCCTAAAAAATGCCGCCAATTAGTGCGTGAATGGGCGGAGTTGCATCAAAATGAATTGCTGGAGATGTGGGATACCCAACAATTCCACGCTATTGCACCATTGGAGTAATACTATGAAATTAATCGCATTTAAGCATGTATCGTCTTACCGCTTTCTGTTGACTTTTGAGAACGGAGAAACACTAGAAGCCGATTTACAAGCCCTGATTGGTCATCATGTGGATTTGGATGCGCTAGACACGGCGCGTCTGGATGCCGACTGGGGATGCCTGGAATTTAACGGCGGCACGGTGGATATAGAACCAAAAACCTTGTTTCGGTTTGCTGGCGGACGTTCTGAAACACGCGTGGCAGCGTAATGGAAAAAGCAAATTAGGGGGTGAAAAAATGAAAGACGGATATGATTTTTCCAACGCTGAACAAGGCAAGTTTTATGTGCCTATCGAAGACATTCAAGCACCGATTTACCTTGACCAAGATGTAGCAAGGGTTTTAAGCCAAAAATGCAGCCCTGAAAAGTTGCAAATATTGGTAAATGATTTGTTACGCAAAGCTATTGAGATTGCCCAGCGGGTTGCCATTTAAGCCCACAAATGGCGCCAAGTCTTGCAAAATTATATCATCACAAAAAGAAAGAAAACATGATTTTATAAGAACAGACACCATTTGTTCGATATTGCTAGACTTAACCCCATGCTTTGTTTGTGCTACATTTTTGCTCTCTGCAAACCCAAATATTGTGCGAAAGGCTCAAAATCGCGGTCATTATGCAGCAAGGGGATTTGTTGTTCGATGCAAAATGTTGCAATCAACACATCCGCTGACTTGCGAATAGTAATTCCCTGTTTGCGCAATATCCGATAGTTTTGCGCGGCAATTACGGCTAGGTGTTTGCCGACCAAATCAAAGCAGCCAAGAACCTGCAGGGCATTGTAAGCATCGAGATAATCCCGATCATTGCGAAAGCCACGCAATACTTCGAGCAAAATCAAATCGCCGATGACGAATTCCTGTATGTTTTGGGCGAGACCGGCCCGCAAAAACTCGACAGGTCGGTTTATCGTGCCGTTGAAATGGTCGATCCATACACTACTATCGACCATCATCATGTGCGGGGTTCCGGTGATTCCGTAGCGTTATCTTCCCAGCGTAATTTTCCGCCCAATTCCAACAATCTGGCGTAGCCTTCTTGGCGTAACAATAGTTTCAATCCAGCTTCCACGGCTTCCGCTTCGCTGCCTAGCCCAGTGGCTTGCATCGCGGCTTGTATGAGTTCTTCGTTGAGTTCGATGTGTGCAAGCATGGGGATATTCCTCTTGTGCAAAAAACGGGCTCAGGTCGTGTAATATCGCAGCCAGTCTAACCTAACCCGTAAGGTTTATGAATGAAGGTCGACGCAGAAGCAATCCACCAAAAACAAGCCGCGATGCCGCATTGGGCATGGCGGTTTGCTAGCGCGACCCGTTAGGGTACGAAGTGATGCCGCCCGGACTACTTGCTAACAAACCTTTAACAACCCATAACCTTTGAAACCAAAGGAAATCGCCCTTGATGGCGGATTGAATCAATAGGCAAGTCAATGTCCAGCTCGGGCCAATATAGATGATGTGGCTGCGGACGGTCAACTTGAAACAACTGTTCCACTGATGCCTGACGGAACCAAGGGAACTTCCGAAAACGGGACATTGGCTTACGCCCTTCATCGGGAAGAAGCTAGAATCCCTGTTTTGAAAGCCCTAAGACCTCAATCCGGCGTTATACCACCCTATCCCCTGGCTCTTGCCCGGCAAAAAATGCGGCGATATTCGCCAATACGCGATTCCCCATAGCTACGCGGGTTTCTTCGGTGGCACTGCCTAAATGCGGCAACAGCGCCACATTGTCTAACGTCAAAAAGCCAGGGTCTACAGCAGGTTCACCTTCAAACACGTCTAAGCCTGCGCCTTTGATCCAGCCTTCTTGTAAGGCTTTGATCAAGGCTTTGCTATCGACCACATCACCACGTGCCGTATTGATTAAATGTGCGCTAGGGCGCATTAATTTTAGCCGTTGTTCGTTGATTAAATGGCGGGTGGCGGCACCGCCGGGGCAATGCAAGGAAACAAAATCGGCTTGTGGCAATAAGTCTTCGACCGTTTCGCAGCGGGTGGCCTGCAACTCGTCCACGATGGCTTGCGCGGGCTGTGAAGGTGCGAAAAACAAAATCTTCATGCCGAAACCGTGATGGGCTTTTCTGGCCATCGCCTGTGCGATACGGCCAAAGCCGATTAAACCTAAGGTTTTGCCGGTTACTTTTTGCCCGATTAACTGGGTGGGTTTCCAGCCTGTCCATTGCTGGTCGAGGATCAGACGCTCGCCTTCAGGTGCGCGACGCGCTGACATTAGCAGCAATAACATGGCAATATCGGCGGTGCAGTCGGTCAGCACATGGGGTGTGTTGGTGACGACCAAGCCTTCTGCCTTGGCGGCATTGATGTCGATATTATTATAGCCAACGCCAAAATTGCCGATAATTTTTGCGCGTTTGTTGGCCACGTTAATCACCTCGGCGGTCAGTGCGTCGGTGACAGTGGGCAATAGCGCATCGGCTGTTTGCAAGGCAAGCTTGAGTTGGTCGGCGGTAAATGGGATGTCTGATTCGTTGAGTTGTACGTCGTAAAGGGCTTGTAACTGGGCTTCAACTTCAGCGGGCCAGCGACGGGTGACGATGACTTTGGGTTTGTTCATGGTTGCTTCTCCACGGGTTTGAGTGCTTCAAGTTTGGCTAGCAAGCCTTTGACAGCGTGAAAGTGTTGGGCGGTTTCTTGGCGTTTAATGTCCAGATGGATGTCGTAATCGGCTTTGGTGCGCTTAGCTTTTCGCTGCCTGATTAAAATGGCTAAGGCTTGAAAACGTTTATCGCTGTGTTTTTCAAATTTGCTGATCACTTTTTCGTGGCTGCCTAGTTTTTGATAAGCCGCCTCATCGATAGGCGTGGCAAAATTAGCGGAAATTTCCCTGCTTAAGTGAAATACAGCGTAATAAGATCGGCTAATTAGGTTTCTAAAATCTATTTCTGTGCTGTTTGAGTTGTTGAGCAAAGCTTCGGCGGCGGTATAAAAGTCGCTGTGTGATACGCTCATTAAGCTAGGCTCTCTTCTAATACATCGATAGACTCAAACTCAAACAAGATAGCATCGCTATAGGGGTTTTCAGTGTTTTCTACCAATTCATTGGCTAGTTGCCAGTTTATCTCGAATATATCTTCAATGCGCGAATCAACGTAGATATGGTAGTGGATACAGTTATCTGTAAGCCCTATCGATGAACTTGAAAAATACAGATTATTTTTTTGTATAACATTGAATACAAGGGATTGTAAGCGTTCGGCTACATCGTCATTTAATTCAGCGGCTTCAAAAATAGTTATGCATTTTTTTAACAAAGGATGATATTTATTTTGACTGGGATCGTTTAGTTGGGATAAAAAAAACAAAGCCTCGTGCATTCGGCAAGCCATAAAAGCATACTCAACTAGCAGTGAAAGGATTTCTTCAGAATGCTCTGGAAAGTTTGCCAGCATTAATTTTCCGTGAGCCAAGGCGTTTGAGTAAGTACCTGCATTACTTAATGCTGCTAAGTAGTTATATTGTGTTTGGAAATTAGTGGAATCAAGCTTTATTGCGGTTTGATAATGGGTTGACAATGCTTCAATGTCATGTGCTAAAAATGCAATCATGCCTTGCACATCATAATAAAGACTTTCGGGTACCTTACCTCTTAACTTATCGGCTTTGTTTTTCAATGATCGAATTTGCAAATCTGTCGGCTTACGTTTTTTAAGGGCGTAAGAATTAATTTCGTCAGTCAATTCATTGTTAATCGGCAAAGCTTGAGCAGCCATAAAAAATCCCGCCTTATAAAATATTTTTGTCGTTATTATAAAAAGCAAGTGTTAAGCCGCTTAACACTTGCCCTTCAATATCTAAAACGCTTTGGTATAGCTTAGCTTGACTAGCAGACATTGCAAAAATAGTTTTTGGGCTTTTTCAGACTGCTCAAAAAACGACTACGCCGTCGCCCGATAATACTCAATCGCCGCCGCTACGCCGCTGCCTGGTTTAATGTCAAAACCATTGTCCAGCAAGGCCATTTCCACGCCTGCGATAGCGCCTAACATGGACACGTCGTTCATGTCGCCAACATGGCCGATACGGAAAGCTTTGCCCGCCAATTCAGACAAGCCCGCACCCAAAGAAATATTGTATTTGCTAAACGCAGTGCTGATGACTGTGCGTGCGTCTTTGTCTTCTGGCACCATAATCGCGGTGACGGTGTTGGATTCAAAGCCAGGTTGGGCGCAGATTTTTAAGCCCCACGCCGCTACGGCTTTGCGGGTGCCTTCTGCCAAGCGGTAATGACGGGCGTAAACGTTTTCCATGCCTTCTTCCAGCAACATGTCCAATGCTTTACGTAAGCCATATAAAATCGGTAGGGCTGGGGTGTAAGGTGTGTAACCGTCTTTGTTGGCGGTCATTTGGTCGCGCAAGTCCAAAAAGCAACGGGGATACGTGCTGGTTTCCCCGGCTTTTAAGGCTTTTTGGCTAAACGCTAAAAATGCGCCGCCTGCGGGCATCATAAAACCTTTTTGTGAACCGCTGATTGCGCCGTCAACAGCCCATTCGTCCATGCGAAAATCCAAGCTGGCAATGGAGCTAACACCGTCTACAAATAACAAGGCTGGGTGGCTGGCTGCATCCAAGGCATTGCGGACACCGCCAATATCACTGGTCACGCCTGTTGCGGTTTCGTTATGGGTAGCCAATACCGCTTTGATTTCGTGGTTGGTATCTTCTTTTAAACGCGCTTCCAAGCGGTCTAAGGGAATACCTTTGCCCCAAGTTTCCTGGTGAATTTCGACATCAAAACCTAAGCGTTTGGCCATTTCTGCCCATAAATGGCTAAATTGGCCAAAACGGTAGATAAGCACTTTATCGCCTGGGTTCAAGGTGTTGGTCAACGCGACTTCCCAGCCCGCTGTGCCAGTTGCCGGAAAAATAAACGCTTGTCCGGTTTCTGTCTTAAAGATTTTTTTCAGGTCTTGCAACAGAGGCGTCAACAGCTTTGGAAATATCGGCGAGCGATGGTCTTCCATCGTGACGTGCATCGCATTGAGAATTTCGTTAGGCACGTTAGTAGGGCCTGGGATATATAGGTGGTTACGACCAGCCATGGGATTGCCTCTTGGTAGATAGTTGAGTGGTGGGTTAAATCAAGGCTTAGGCAAAGAAACTAAATGCCCAAAAAACTGATAATCATGACATAGCCGCCCGCAATCAGCAAGATTTGATTAGCTGTTTATACTGAGATCGTACGTTAAAAATTGACTTTACTTGCGCTAAAAGTAGAATGGGCGATTTATTTGTTTCAGTGCCAAGCCGTTTCGGCTTAAAAAGGGACAATCGTCAACACTTTATACTAATGACATTAGGAATGTACAAATGAGTCACACTTTATATACAGCGTCGGTTCAACGTGTTCAACGTTGTGAGTTAGCGGTTCCGGGCTCTAGCCCTGAGATGTTTGAAAAGGCGATGAAAAGTGGCACAGACTTCATTTTTCTGGATCTTGAGGATGCCGTCGCCCCGGATGACAAATTACGCGCCAGAAAAAACATTATCGAAGCCATCAATGATTTGGATTGGAAAGGCCACGGCGTGACCATTTCCGTGCGCATCAATGGTTTGGACACCCAATACATGGTGCGTGACGTGGTAGACTTGGTTGAGCAATGCGGCGCAAAAATCGACACCATTTTAATTCCTAAAGTCGGCGTTTATGCCGATGTTTATATGGTTGAAGCCATGCTGAACCAGTTGGAAATGCAGCAAGGACTAAAAAATAAAATCGGCATTGAAGCCTTAATTGAAACCGCACTAGGTATGGCTAATGTGGAAGACATTGCCCGCAACGGCGCATCAGGCCGTCTTGAGGCCTTGCATTTTGGCGTTGCCGATTATGCCGCCAGCAACCGCGCCCGCACCACCAATATCGGTGGTTTAAACCCAGATTACCCCGGCGACCAATGGCACGCTGCCATTAGCCGCATGACTGTGGCATGCCGCGCTTATGGCCTACGTCCTATTGACGGCCCCTTTGGTGATTTTAAAGACCCAGACGGTTACAAATTGGCGGCCAGACGTGCTGCCGCCTTAGGCTGTGAGGGCAAATGGGCGATACATCCTTCACAAGTGGAACTGGCCAATGAGGTTTTTACCCCGCCAGCCAGCGAAGTTGAAAAAGCCAAACGTATTTTGGTGGCATTGCAGGAAGCAGCGGCTCAGGGCAAAGGCGCAGCGGCATTGGATGGCCGGTTGATAGACGCGGCTTCAGAAAAAATGGCCAATAACGTGGTAAAAGCGGCTGAAGCTATTGCGGCAAAAACAAAATAGGGTATAAAGACATAAGGCAAGCCTGCCTTATGTCTTGAATCTTTCATCTTAATAAAAAAAACAACAATGGAGATGCTGTGGATATTCATGAGTATCAAGCAAAAGACATTTTAAGCGGTTACGGTATTAAAATCGCTGAAGGCGGGTTGGCGTACAGCCCAGAAGACGCAGTGCAACGCGCCCGTGAAATTGGCGGCCATGTTTGGGCAGTAAAGGCGCAGATACATTCAGGCGCGCGCGGCAAAGCGGGCGGCATCAAGATCTGTAAAACCCATGATGAAGTGGAAGCGGCAGCTGATTATTTATTGGGCAAGCGTTTGGTTACCCACCAAACTGGCCCTGCGGGCAAGGTTTGTTCCAGGCTTTATGTTGAAGCGGGCACAGAAATCGCCAAAGAATTATATTTTTGCTTTTTGGTGGATCGTAGCTCAGAACGTATCGTAATGGTCGGCTCAGCCCAAGGCGGCATGGAAATCGAAGAATTGGCGATCACCAACCCCGAAGCCATCACTAAAATTTACATTGAACCTGCTGTTGGCCTGTTGGATTTCCAAGCACGGGAAATGGCCTTTGCTTTAGGGCTGGATGCCGAGATCATGAGCCACGCGGTTAAAACCATTAAGGGTTGTTACCGCGCGCTCCGGGCATTAGATGTCAGCATGTTGGAAATCAACCCTTTGGTCGTCACCAAAAGCGGTGAGCTGGTCGCATTGGATGCCAAAATGGGCTTTGATGACAACGCCTTGTTTAGACAACTAAAAATTTCCGAGTTACGCGACAAGACCCAAGAAGATCCCCGCGAAATGGCGGCGGCAGACCGTGGCTTAAGCTATGTCGGGCTGGATGGCGACATCGGCTGCATGATTAACGGCGCAGGTCTAGCAATGGCGACCATGGACATGATCAAACTGGCAGGCGGCGAACCGGCTAACTTTTTGGATGTGGGCGGCGGCGCTTCCGCTGAACGCACGGAAAAAGCCTTCCGTTTGGTGTTGGCGGATAAAAATGTCAAAGCCATGTTGGTGAATATTTTTGCCGGTATCAACCGTTGTGATTGGATAGCCGAAGGGGTTGTGCAAGCGGTCAGGAAAATCGATATGAAAGTTCCGCTGATTGTTCGTTTGTCCGGCACTAATGTCGAAGAGGGCCGACGTATCATTGCCGAAAGCGGCTTACCGATCATTACCGCAGAAACCTTGGCCGAGGCGGCTGAAAAAGCTGTGCAAGCCCGTAACGAAGTGGTTGCCAAAGCAGCGGCACTGGAGATTTAAATGGCTATTTTTATTAACGAGACAACTCGCATCATTGTCCAAGGTTTTACCGGAAAAATCGGGACGTTTCATGCCCAAGATATGATTAACTACGGCTCCAACGTAGTCGGTGGCATTACCCCGGGCAAAGGCGGACAAACACATTTGGGCTTGCCTGTGTTCAACACCGTTAAAGAAGCGGTGCAACAAGCCGGTGCCGAAGCCAGCATCATTTTTGTACCGCCCGCATTTGCCGCCGACTCTATTATGGAAGCGGCTGACGCAGGCATCAAGTATTGTGTGGCGATCACTGACGGTATTCCTACCCAAGATATGATGACGGTAAAGAACTTTTTGCGCCGCTTCCCCAAAGAATCCCGCATGATACTGACAGGCCCAAATTGTGCTGGCACTATCAGCCCAGGCCGGGCGATGCTGGGCATTATGCCGGGGCATATTTACCAACAAGGCAATGTCGGGATAGTAGGACGTTCTGGCACCTTAGGCTATGAAGCGGCTGACCAAATGAAACGCTTGGGCATCGGCATTTCCACCTCGGTGGGTATCGGCGGCGACCCGATTAACGGCAGCTCGCACCGCGATATTTTTGAGCAATTTGAACAAGACCCCGAGACAAAAGTGGTGTTGATGATCGGTGAAATTGGCGGGCCACAAGAAGTGGAGGCTGGCATTTATGCCAAAGAACACATGGGCAAACCCGTGGTGGCTTATATCGCTGGATTGACAGCCCCCGAAGGTCGCCGTATGGGCCATGCAGGTGCGATTATCTCATCCGCAGGTGAAAGCGCCGCTGAAAAAGTAGCGATGCTCAAAGATTTAGGGGTCATCATTTGCCCCACGCCAGCAGCTATGGGTGAAACGGTGGCGGCAGTTTTGGCAAAGCTATAAATCGCGCTTCGTTATTGAATTAAAGTTTTATGCGAAATATTTGGGCGGATCTATTTTGCAGTTCTAATGGATTGCATCAACTCTGACAACTATGTGGGCTATATGGAACAACCTAATCAAAAAGTAGAACCGATTCCAAACAAAAAAAAACCGACTATCAGAGGTGCTTGCCCCAATTGTAACAGTACCCGCACAAGGAGGGCCGCCACCAAGACGGGTGGTGGCTTGTTTAAGCGGTTTTTTTGTAAACCCTACCGTTGCAGGGCCTGCCGCAAGCGGTTCTGGTTGCTAAGCCCGTTGCGCGTATTTTTTTTCATCGGCATGATTTTAACAATGACCGCGGTTGTCACTGCGGCATGGATATACGTCGAAGAAAAGCTTAAATCTGTCAAACCGCTTGTGGCATCAGCCAAGGCGGCTAATGGGCAACAAGCAGCCGACAATAACATTGGCGAGATTGAAGTGAACTTCGGCAAAGAGAATATGGGCATCAGAGGTGACGAAGTGGCAACCCAATGGTTTGGGAAAGCTGCTGGGCATAATAATGTTGAAGGCCAGTATTTTTATGGCAAGGCCTTATTGGAAGGCCGGGGCATCACCCAGGATTTCCGTCAAGCGGTGTATTGGCTAGAAAAAGCAGCGCATAGAGGCTATGGGGATGCGCAAATGGCCCTAGGGGACATGTACCGCATGGGTTCTGGGATCGACATCGACCTTGAACGCGCTTATCTTTGGTTTAATTTGGCGGCCTCACAAGGCATAAAATTGGCAGCACCAGCGCGCGACTCTATGGCCAAGCTATTGTCCCCAGAGCAACTAAGCGCCATGCAAAATGAGGCCAAGCGCATCAGCGGTGAAATCCAACGCCCCCCACAACCGCCGGCAGTGGTCGGGCAGCCTAAGTAGCGGCCTATTGACATCATCAGCCGACATCTTGATGCTTTTGCATGAGGACTCCACACGCTATTCAGAAAAACAAAGTCCGTCCATAGGGCGGGCTTTATTTATCTTCAAAATATCAAAATTTTTCCACCCCGCCCTGCAAATAACGCCGCAACAAATCCAGTGTCAATAAGGCCGCCTGATTTTGTTTACGCTGGATAGGCCCCGCTATGTCATGGCTGGCCTGATGAAACTCCGAACCTACCAACAAAATGTTATAGACGGTAATGGACTTGTCTTTGTCGCGCATAATGGTGTCTTCACCCGTGTACAGCTGTACCAATACCATATCGGCCCCGCTGGACGATTGTAGTTCTACCGCGATGGTTTTTGCCATCTGGATTAACTCATTCCCATTTTCAGGCTGATGCCGCCCAAACTGGGCGACTGCCTGATCATAGTGGGCGCTTAACAACCAATTTAAACCGACACATTTGGCGGCCAATAAGCCATGGCTGGCCGTTTCTATGAGCGCTAAAGTTTTCCCTTCCTGCGCCATCAGCTTATCAACCTCGAATGCCAAGCCCCCTGTTATTTCACCCAAACCATCGATGGCAAAAACATAATCACCCAATTGCGCGGCCAGCATTGCCACTAAACTTTCCATGGCCGCTTTTGGGTAAGCCGATGGGAACAATAATTTGGTTTGTACATCATCAGCAGTAGCCCGAAATCCCAATTGCACTGCCGTTGGTATTTCTATTGCCTTGAGTCGCTGCTGAATGACCGATTCACCCAAACCCAAGGTTTTGACCGTGACCAATATGCCCGGCTGCAAGACAAAGCGGGAAGTCAAGGTGGGCAAGACGCACTCCTGGAACAAATGCTTCATTTCCATAGGCACGCCCGGCAAAAAGGCAAACCAACAGCGGCCATGTTGTAAGGCAAAACCGGGAGCAGTCCCCCATTCATTATCCAAACGCAAAGCACCTTGGGGCAATAGGGCCTGCTTGTGGTTCGATGCCGGCATAGGCCGGTTTCGTAGTTCAAAAAATCGGCTGATTTGGGCAAAAGCGATTTCATCAAACACTAGCGGCACCTTAAAGGCATCCGCCACCGCAACGGCGGTCAAATCATCGCTGGTAGGCCCCAAACCGCCCGTACAGATGCAACAATCGGCCCGCAGTGATATTTCCTGCAACAAGCCAATCAGGTCTTCCAGTTTGTCGCCAACCGCCGTATGGCGGGTAACCGTAAAGCCATAAGCAACCGCTTGTTGCGACAACCAAGCCGCATTGGTGTCCACCGTTTGTCCGGTAACTATCTCTTCGCCTTGTGAAAATATTTCCAGTGTTGGGTTCATTTTAAAAACTCGTTAATTAAAACCCCATGCCAAATTGGCAAGGTCGTTAAACTTAGGGCCGTAGTGACAGTGACAGCCATCGCATATAGGGCGCTATCTAGCCGATAGCGGTCACAAAAAACCACCCCCAGCACCATGCTGGGCATCGCCAAATCCAAGACGGCAGCCGCTTTATACTTGCCTTCCATCGGCAGATAACTGGCCAGAAACAAGGCAAATAAAGGCATCAGCAACATTTTGATTAAAATGACAGGCATCACGTAAGGTATATTTCTGGCTGTGACCGCTTGCCAATTTAGCGCCAGCCCTAGTGAAACCAGCATTAAGGGCACAACTGCCGCCGAGAGTTTTTGTAACACACCAGTCAGCCATATCGGCGCGACCATGCCGTTTAAGTTTAGTAATACGGCCAAGGCTGCCGCCCAAAACGGCGGTGCATTCAAAAAGGACAGCGTAGATTTTGGGGTTTCTGAGGGATCTTCACCGTAATGGCGCGCTATCAATATCCCTAAAGTAAGCACGATAGGTGCGGCGGCAAACAAATCCATTTGGATGACTACTGACCGTGCCCAAGCGCCAAAGGTCTGCTCAATCACGGGCAAGCCCAGATAAGTGACATTCGGCACAGCCGCCAACATTATTGCCCCTAAACGCCGCCCTTCAAACTTTAAAAGCTTACCGATTATCCAGGTACACAACATCGCCAACAGAATACTGCTGACACCTAACACGGAATACTGGAGGGATTGCAAGCCGATATCCGCCGTCCATAACACGTCCAACACCATGGCAGGCAACAACAAATAATAGACAAAGCTAGTCAGCACCAGCCGCGTTTGCACGGCTGTCAGCCCCGCTGGGCAAAGCATCCGCCAAGCCACCCCGCAAGCCATTAATAAAGTCATTTGTACCAGTGTTGAGTTCATAAGCGAAGACTCATTTCAATTTGCCAATATTATCGTTCATTGTTAAAACAAGTTCCGGTAACATATACCATAATTGGCTTAGGAAGTGCGGCATCGCCCGCCCTTCCCCCATTGCCATGCGCATGGGCATAAGTTCACAGCGCTTTTACCCTATCCCTCATTCAGGAGCTATTGTATGCGTGTTTTTTTAAAGTATTGCCAAATAAGTTCATTAATTTTTGTAATGGGAAGCGCTGTTGTCCACGCCAACGAAGAGATTGCCTCTGTTTCCCCTAAGGAGGCCGCCACACTCTATGCTGACAAAAAAGCCGTTATTGTTGATGTCCGTGACGACAGTGAATGGCAAGAAACCCACATTCCTGGCGCCATACATATTCCCTTGGCACAGTTAGATAGCCGTTTGTCCGAACTGAAGCAATACCAAGACAGCCCGGTCATTACCCAATGCAGATCAGGTGGACGCTCCGCAAAAGCGTTGGAAATATTAAAGTCTGCGGGCTTTTCTAAAGTCTATAACTTGGATGGTGGCTTGATTGCTTGGGATAAAGCGGGCTTAAAAACCGAATAAACCCATTGGATCGGATGTGCCACAAATAACTATCACGGCATGGAGGTTGGTACACCCGCCCCCCCTGTGTGCCTTTATCCCGTAAGCCTATAAAATTGCGACGGCTTAACCCATAAAAGCCCAACATCACCTATAATATCTGAAACAACCCCGCTTTTTATCATAAACGTAGCGGCTATTATTTAAAGGCAACAATTTTAACTACTGAGCTTATGTCATTCCTATCAAACAAACCCATCCCTGTCCGTGAACGACTTATTATGGCGCTGGATGTCCCCAGCATCCCCGAAGCCCAATCTTTAGTCGAGGAGCTTGGTGATTCCGTGGTTTTTTACAAGGTCGGTATGGAGTTGTTTATGTCCGGCGATTACTTTGGGTTCATTGAATGGTTAAAGCAACAGCACAAAAAAGTCTTTGTTGACCTTAAGTTTTTTGATGTGCCCGCCACCGTGGGCAGGGCCATTAAAGCATTGAGCAGCAAAGGTGTGGATCTGGCCACCATCCATGGCAATGATGCCATTATGGAGGCCGCCGCAAAAGAAAAAGGCGGCCTTAAGGTGCTGGCAGTGACGGCTTTAACTAGCTTGGACCGCGGCGACCTTGATGATTTGGGCTTTCAATGCGATGTCCGTGAACTGGTATTGTCCCGTGCCAAACGGGCCTTACAAATCGGTTGCGACGGCATTGTCTCATCAGGACTTGAAGTCGCCATGCTCAGGGAACAACTAGACCATAAGCTGCTGGTCATCACCCCCGGTATCCGACCCGTTGATAACCGTGAAGATGATGACCAAAAACGGGTGGTCAGTGTCGAAATGGCTTTTCAAAATGGCGCTGATTATATCGTCGTGGGCAGGCCCATCCGTGATGCGGAAAACCGCAAAGCCATGGCCGAAAAAATCCAGTCCCAGATACTTTCGCAGTTTCAGTGCCTTAAGTGATTTAGGGTAAAAGATTCAGGATGGATGGGCTTATATCCTAATTGATTTTACCCGGCTTGAACCTTGACCCCATTATCTTAAAACTTATGACATTTGACCCCGCCTTCACAACCTCCTGTCTGGTCGCTTTTGTAATGGGCCTGTTTAGCAGTATGCACTGCATCGGCATGTGCGGCTCGATTATTGGCACACTGACGCTGAGCTTGAGCCCAGCCATCCGTAACGATAAAAAACGGCTGCTGCCTTTTGTCTTCAATTATAACTTCGGGAGGATAACCAGTTACACGGTTGCTGGCGCGTTGGCGGGCGCCATTGAGGCATTGCTGACTTTCCATTTGGGTGAAACGCATGGGCATAGGCTGCTGCAATTGCTCTCGGCAGCCATCATGGCAGGTGCCGGGCTTTACATTGCCGGTTGGTTTCCCCGCTTCGCTTATATTGAAAAAGTCGGGACCCGTTTTTGGAAAAAAATTGAACCTTACGGGCGTAAATTAATCCCGGTAAAAAGCCGCACCCAAGCCTATCTATTTGGCATGGTGTGGGGCTGGTTGCCCTGTGGACTGGTGTATTCGGCGTTAGCCCTTTCTGCAACAGCGGGCGATGTCAGCAAAAGTGCCTTGACTATGCTCGCTTTTGGATTAGGGACTTTACCTGCGGTCATGGGAGTCGGTATAATGACACATATTCTTACCCGGTTATCCAGAATACAACGATTCAAACAGGCAATCGGTCTGTTGATGATTATTCTGGCGCTTTTTGCGGCCTTGCCTTGGCTTAACCCGATGGCAATCACAACACAACACCTAGCGACACATTAACGAGGCTACTATGGGACATTTTAAAGCTATCATTGGACAATCTCCCGCATTGGATTCCTTAATCCGTAGCGCCAGAATGGTTGCCGCCACTGATGTCACCGTATTGCTGACGGGTGAAACTGGCACGGGCAAGGAAGTGTTTGCCAATGCCATCCAAAAAAGCAGTAACCGTGCCGACAAGCCTTTTATTACCCTTAACTGTGCAGCGTTACCTGAAAGCTTAATTGAATCTGAATTGTTTGGGCATAGAAAAGGTTCGTTTACTGGTGCCTCGGCCAGCACGCAGGGTTTATTCCAAGCGGCCGATGGCGGCACGTTATTCCTCGACGAAATCAATTCCCTGTCTGTGTCCATCCAGGCCAAATTACTGCGCTTTTTGGAATCAGGCGAGTGCCTCGCCGTGGGCGACCTTAAGCCATACAACGTCGATGTAAGAATTATCGCCGCCACCAATTCTGATTTAAACAAACTGGTCTTGGCCGGTGGGTTTAGGCGGGATTTGTATTACCGCCTTAATGTTGTGCCTTTAGAACTTCCACCGTTGACGCAACGTTCTGAAGACATCGAACACCTGATTACCCATTTTTTGCAAATCATGGCGGAGACCTATTCGCTTAACGCACCTAAATTTAGCAAACAATCCTTAAAAATCCTGAAAGACTACCCATGGCCAGGGAATATCCGTGAGCTGCGCAATGTCTGCGAGCGACTCAGCATTTTGTTGGCAGGCAAAACGATAGAACCTGAAAATCTCCCCCATGAATTTGTCGCTTCCAGCGCCATGCCCAAGGCATCGGACTTTACCTTACCGGAAAGGGGCATACAACTGGACTCATTGGAAGCCAACCTTATCCACCAAGCGCTTAACCGGACCCAAGGCAACCGCAGCAAATCGGCCAAATTATTGGGCATTTCTAGGGACACCCTGCTTTACCGTATGCAAAAACACGGCTTTACAACCGCTACACATTAAATTGCATCCAAGGCGGATTATTTCCGCCTTACTCCCGCCCAGCATTAACCCTTCCGTGTGTGCTACCTCCCCACTTGATTAACAAGCTGTGTGCACCTCACATTCCTGTCAAAGCCTTGCTTCCTAGCTAAGACTTCCACACCGCTATTTATAAGCTTGCAGCCTAGCTTGTCTCATAATGTGCTTTAAGTCTTTTACCGCCTGGGCCAAACCCAAAAATAGCGCTTGGGCAATAATGGCATGGCCGATATTCAGTTCGACAATCTCAGGTATTGCACAAATCGCCTCGACATTATAATAATTCAAGCCATGCCCGGCATTGACTTGTAAACCAGCGCTATGCGCATAATGTGCCGCCGCCCTGATACGCGCCAGCTCTTCCGCTTGCCGTAAGCTATTATCAGCGTCAGCATAGCAACCCGTGTGCAGCTCAACTACCGGGGCACCAGCAGCTACCGCCGCATCAATCTGGGCAAAGTCCGGATCAATAAATAAGGATACCTCAACTCCTGCCGACCGGAGCTTGTCACAAGCCGATTGCATACGGCTTAAATTACCTGACACATCCAAGCCCCCCTCCGTCGTCAATTCCTCACGCTTTTCCGGCACTAGGCAACAGGCATAAGGGCCTACCTTGACGGCAAGATCGAGCATTTCATCGGTCACCGCCATTTCCAGGTTCAAGCGGGTGTGCAACAGTTCTTGAAGCAAGAAAATATCCCTATCTTGGATATGCCTACGGTCTTCACGCAAATGCGCGGTAATCCCGTCAGCCCCTGCCTGTTCAGCAACCAATGCAGCTTGCACAGGTTCTGGGTAGCGGGTGCGCCTAGCCTGCCTTAAGGTGGCAACATGGTCAATATTTACGCCTAATAATATCGGTGTTGTAGTCATGATTATAAGTATTTTATGATGTTGTTGATGACTGCCCGGCTTCTTAACGGCTTACCTTGCAAGCAACGGGAAATAACGGGCCTCATCAGTTGTTTTGCCTCGACTAACACCTGTGCGTCAGAAAAGTCCCTAACACTAAGCGCCAATAAAGTAGTGCCTGCAAACGGGCCGTCAGGCGCTTTTATTGGCCCCAATTCGCCGTCAAAGTGATATTTTGCCAATGGTTCTATTGCATTGCCACTATAGGCATCAAAGCCCAACTGTAAGCCATAGCCCACGGCATCCAATAAATCCAGCTCAAACAGCCGTAACGCCGTTTCTATGGTGTTCTTGCTAAGCCGCGACAAACAATCGCCATAAAGGCCAAACACTTCGGGGTGGGGATCATGGGGATGCAAAAAGCTGCCCACCAGTTCGTTGACATAAAAGCCACAATAAAGGCCCAAGCCTTGCAAGGCGACAGGTGGCTTGGCCATTTCCACACCCGTCAGGATTTTTAGCTCTGATTTATCCCAATAAGAAACAAGCAACGGGATAAAAGGCTGTAACAAGCCTGCGGTTTTGGATTTGGCTTTCCGCACTCCCTTGGCAATGAGGGAAAGCCTGCCAAAGTCTCGGGTCAGCACATCGATGATGAGGCTGGTTTCTTTAAATTTACGTTGTTGCAGGATAAAAGCCGGTTGTAAATATACGAGGTTATCCGTCATTAAACCCAAGGCTTTGCATGGCACGTTCATTATCCGACCAGTTTTTCTTAACCTTAACCCATAGTTGCAGATAAACTTTTTGGCCTATCAGTTTTTCTATGTCAAACCGCGCATCCGTACCAACTTTTTTGAGCATGTCCCCTTCCTTACCTATCACAATATTTTTTTGGGATAGCCGTTCCACCCAAATAATGGCATATATTTTGGTGATACCCGGAAGCTCCTGATAACGCTCCATTTCAACGGTCAACGCATATGGCAGCTCATCACCCAAACGCCGGGTCAGTTTTTCCCTGACTATTTCTGCGGCCAAAAAGCGCTCAGGCCGGTCAGTAATTTGGTCTTCGGGATAGATCAAGTCACTGGCAGGCAACAAGGCCATGACCAAGCTTTCGAGTTGGTCTAGATTCGTCCTTTTTAAGGCGGAAATAGGCACCAAGTGCTCAAAGGGAAAACGATGTTGGGCTGTTGCAAAAAATGCCAAGATTTCGTCTTTGTCTTTGACCTTATCGACCTTATTGACCGCCAAGATAACAGGCAAGCCTGCCTGTTCCAGCTTCTTAAAGATCACTTCATCGTATTCATGCCACGACAAACCATCAATTAGCCAAACGATAACATCAACGCCCAGCAAGGTAGTCTCTGCCGTGCGGTTCAAATAGCGGTTCATGGCCCGCTTTTCGTTGTTGTGCATACCGGGCGTATCCATATAAATCACCTGCCCGGCTTCAGTGGTGTTAATGCCAAGTATCCGATGCCGGGTGGTTTGCGGCTTACGCGAGGTGATGCTGATCTTTTGCTTTAGCAGATGGTTCATCAGCGTAGATTTGCCAACATTGGGACGCCCTATCAGCGCAACGAAACCGCAATTCATTTCCTATCCTTATTCAATAATTGGAGCATAAGCTCTGCCGCCGACTGCTCGGCCCTTTTTCTGGAAATGCCTGTCCCGACACAAGCATCTTCGACGAGAGGAATGGTACATTTCACCTTAAACTGCTGTTCGTGGGCGAGGCCAGTCATGGTTATTAAAGTATATTCAGGCAATTCCAGTTTTTTTGCCTGCATCAATTCCTGCAATTGGGTTTTTGGGTCTTTTTGCCAGTTATCCAGTGTCAATTTGGCCAAGTTGTCAGCAAATAAACGCTCTATCCATTGTTGACAGGCATCTATCCCCTGATCCTTAAACAAAGCGCCCATAATGGCTTCCAAGGCGTCCGACAAAATCGAATCACGGCGGAACCCGCCGCTTTTTAATTCCCCGGAACCTAACAACAGATATTCACCTAAATGGTGCTTACGGGCCAAATCAGCCAACGAGCCTTGGTTGACCAAGCTGGCCCTAAGGCGGCTTAACACCCCTTCGCTAGCCTCAGGAAAAAGGTCATACAATTTTTGGGCAATCACAAACCCCAAGATCGAATCGCCCAAAAACTCCAAGCGTTCATTATTATTGGAACTTGCACTTCGATGGGTTAACGCCATTATAAAAAACTGCGGGTCATTAAAGGTCAAACCGAGCTTTTTACATAACACGTCAGGCTTTTTTATCACTGCCCACCGACCTCAACCTCATCTTTGAACTCCACCAAAACACTCAGGTTGCCAGCAATATTCTTGACAACTTCATATTCAACCGTAATTTTCACATTCCCACCCTCTTTGGTAATAGTGACATCTTCTGCCTTAACATCGGTCACGTAATTCATAAAAAAGCGCTTATAAAGGCTTTCCCAAATTTGCTCCTTGGTTTTTTGCCCAGTACCAGTGGCCCTCTGGAGATCTTCCAATGCACTTACCACCTTATAGTGGTCAATGTATATCGGTACCACTTTTATCCCCACCAAAACAAAAGTCCCAACAAAAACAAAGATAAAAATAAGTGAAATTAAAGTTAAGCCTTGTTGGCGTTTAGGCAACACATGCATTTTGATTCTCCAAGTTATGAATAAAATAAAACGTAAAGTTGGAAACCGACTTTTAGGTATGCAATTAACTATTTTAAGACTGTGCCAATGCGGTTAAAGTCCACACCTTTAGCCTGCCAATCCCAGCTCATCCAGATAAAAAAGGCCTTGCCGACCAAATTGGCTTCGGGGACATAGCCCCAGTAGCGGCTATCGTTGCTGTTATCCCGATTATCCCCCATCGCAAAATAGCTGCCTTCCGGCACAACATGCACAAACTCAACGCTAGGCGCCCCGTTTCTGATCAGAATACTGTGCTCGACACCCGTCAAGTCCTCCAAAAATTCTTCAGCGCCCGTCATGTCTTCGCCTTGCCCTAAACCTTGATAGCGCCCCATCGAGACCTCCTTAACGGGGATGCCGTTGACCGTCAGCTGTTTGTTGCTATACATGATCTTGTCCCCTGGCAGGCCGACTATCCGTTTAATGTAATCAACAGTAGGATCTTTCGGATAACGAAAAACAACAATATCACCGCGCTCGGGGGCCCCCATTTCAATAATTTTTTTATTGATGACCGGCAAACGTATCCCGTAAGTGAATTTATTGACTAAAATGAAATCGCCCACCAGCAAAGTCGGCATCATAGATCCGGAAGGGATACGAAAAGGTTCTGCTATAAATGAGCGCAGCAACAACACAACCAACACAACGGGAAAAAAAGAACGTGCATATTCGACGATTATGGGTTCATTTTTTTCATCAAACGTCAGGTTTTTTGATCTGAGGATTAACAAATAACCCCCCCAAATAATGCCCGTGACAACCGAGGCAAGCAACAAAAAAAAGGAAAAATCATAGTCCATAGTTGTATCTTCTAAAGTGTGGGGGCAATCCCTTATGGTTACCCAATTTCAAAGGCTTTTGTATAGGCTGTTGATGATGGCATCTATAGGGATGTTTAAGAAACAGCTGAATTATTCTTTGTTAAGTTGCAAAACTGCCAAGAACGCCTCTTGGGGTATCTCAATATTGCCGACTTGCTTCATGCGTTTTTTACCGGCTTTTTGTTTTTCCAAAAGTTTTTTCTTGCGGCTAATGTCACCGCCATAACATTTGGCTATTACGTTTTTACGCATGGCCTTAACGGTTGAGCGGGCAATAATTTTAGAACCGATGGCTGCCTGTATGGCTACCTCATACATCTGCCTGGGTATCAGGTCTTTCATTTTTTCAACCAAGTCACGGCCACGGTTATTGCTTAAGTCCCTATGCACAATGATCGACAAGGCATCGACTTTTTCAGCGTTGATCAACACATCCAACTTAACCAGATCGGCCTCTTGAAAACGCAAAAACTCATAATCAAATGAGGCGAAACCACGGCTGACTGACTTTAAGCGGTCAAAAAAGTCCAACACGACTTCGCTAAGCGGCATTTCATAGTGTAAAGACACTTGCCTGCCCACATACTGCATGTCTTTTTGGACACCGCGCTTTTCAATGCACAAGGAAATAACCGCCCCCAAATAGACTTGCGGCACCAAAATATTGGCCCTGATGATGGGCTCCCTGATTTCCTTAACCGTACCGCCTTCGGGCAGTTTGGCGGGGTTGTCCACCATCAGCACCTGCCCCGTTTGGGTGATGACTTCATAAATTACCGTCGGTGCGGTGGTGATCAGGTCTACATCATATTCCCGCTCCAAACGCTCCTGCACAATCTCCATGTGCAACATCCCCAAAAATCCGCAACGGAATCCAAAACCCAATGCCTGCGAAGTTTCCGGCTCAAACTGCAAAGCCGCATCGTTGAGGTTTAATTTGTTCAGCGCTTCGCGCAAATCTTCATAATTATCAGAACTGACCGGATACAAGCCCGCAAAAACCCGGGGCTGCACCCGCTGGAAACCTGTCAACTGCTCTTCGGCTGGTTTGTCTGTCCAGGTAATGGTGTCCCCCACTGGCGCGCCAAATATGTCTTTGATGCCCGCAACCACATAGCCCACTTCGCCAGTATTTAAAAGTTCCTTTTCGAGGCGTTTGGGGGTAAAAACACCGACCTTTTCAGCGATAAATGACTTGCCCGTGGACATAATCGTAATCTTTTGTTTTCTGCGGATGCTGCCGTGCATAATCCTGACCAAAGATACCACGCCCAGATAGCTATCAAACCACGAATCAATAATCAATGCCTGCAAGGGGCCGTCAATGTTGCCTTGTGGCGGTGGCACTTTAATCACCAGTTGTTCCAACACATCTTGCACACCTAGCCCCGTTTTAGCGCTGATCATCAGCGCCTCATCAGCCGGAATGCCGATCACTTCTTCAATTTCAGCCAGCACCCGCTCAGGCTCGGCTGACGGCAAATCGATCTTATTTAACACGGGCACAACTTCCAGCCCTTGTTCTATCGCCGTATAGCAATTCGCCACACTCTGCGCCTCCACGCCTTGCGCCGCATCAACCACCAATAATGCACCTTCACAAGCGGCCAAAGATCTTGAAACCTCATAAGAAAAATCAACATGGCCAGGCGTGTCAATAAAATTAAGCTGGTAGGTTTCGCCGTCCTTAGCGGTAAAGTCCAGCGTCACGCTTTGTGCTTTAATGGTGATGCCGCGCTCTTTTTCAATATCCATGGTGTCTAGGACTTGCGCCGACATTTCGCGGGCGCTCAAGCCGCCACAGATTTGAATAAAACGATCCGCAAGTGTTGATTTGCCATGATCGATATGCGCGATGATGGAAAAATTTCTGATATGTTTTAAATCCACTGTGTATTTACTGAATGATGAGAGTGTTAAGGCGTTATTGCTGGTGCGCTTGCAGCGGCGGTTGCCGTCAAGAATTTTGACTACCTTGAATAAATTTTCAAATTATAACAGATTAAGCCCTAGTCTAAGCCAAGTTTCTCTACAAGCGCCACAATCAAACCGCTACTGTTATTTAAAAGGCCACAGGCAGCTTATTCATTACGCTGGCGCACAAACACCGCAAAACGTGGCAAACCTGCCTGGGTATATCCTTGATACCGATAAGTCAGCAAACTACCTAGCGGGGGCGGCGTTTTTCGTTGCTGGTCAGTAAATCCGGTGCCTATATAAAAAGTCTTGCCATTTTCCATGCGGACTTTGACAGAGCCCATCAATCCGGTATTTTTGCCTTTACCCGGCTTATAGCCAATAACTGTGGCTTCTGCGTCATCAAACGGCTTCAGTTTTTGTACATCGGTGCTACGGCCAGCTTGGTAAAGCGCATCCTGATGGTGCAACATCAAACCCTCGCCGCCTTGTTTGACCACCGCATCGAGCCTGTCAGCCAACGCCTTTTGGGAATCCACCCGAAATTGGCCAATAACGTCCAAATACGGTGTCCTAGGCAAACCCTGCATTGCCTTAACCCGATCAGTAAAAATACCGCCTAAAGCTGGCATGTCAAACACCATAAATTTGACACCTTTCCAGCCGTCATGCGGCGCTTGTTTACGGACAACCGCCACCACGTCCTCATAATGCCCGCGCCCCATCCATAATTCACCATCCAAGGGCTGGGCAGGAAATCCCTGGACAAACCAAGCAGGCGCCATAAAAACATTGCCGCCACGGGAAATGAGCTGCTTGCCATCCCATCGTGCGCGCACCCCATCCAGTTTTTCGCTGACCCAAAACCGTGCAACATCGGCATGTGGCTGATAAACAGTTGCCAGCATCATAGCCGCTGGCTCTGCGGCAGCTATCGGCATCGCCAACATCAACAGCATAAGGCAATAGCCGAAGGCCCTTGCAACAAAGTTTTTTTGCGCAGCTTGATAATAAACCATCGTAAACCCCTTAGGGCACTGGCCCTAGCTTACAAAAACGTAAAATCTAGCACAATAAGGATGACTTTGCAGGCCTCTTATCGGAAGACAGGGCAAACGCCCATCAATTTATCAGGGCAGAAAGTTGTCCAATACCACCTGAATTAGCCAACAGTCCATCAGGACGACGGTTTTAAGGGCAATCTACAGCAGTGTTTATAAACTTGCCCCATCCAAAATTCAAATGGTCGCCTGATTATTGTAAATTTTAGGACACCAACACTACACACAACCTATGCAAAACAATAAAGGCCAAATTTGGCACAATACCTGCTTAATTTTTATGGTGAACGATTTCAAATGTAACATCGTTGGTGCACCAACGACTTTTTGAACGCAGGGCCTATCAGCAACTAACCTTAGCAATGCCCTATAATGAACTTTTTTGTAAACCCAAATGCTCCACCGTTGGTGCACCAACGCCCCCAATACCCCACTGCCACCCTTGCCGCCACTAATGCCTTATCATAACTATGCTGAATGTATTATTGATTGAAAGCGACCGTGATAATACCTTGCTGGAAAACAGCCTTAAAGGGCAAGGCTTCAAGTGCCTGAAAATACTTTCCCAACCGAATATCTTGGCGGTTATCAAAGAGGTTGCCCCCGATATTGTCATTTTTAATCTGGACACCCCACCCCCCAAATTATTGGCGGATCTACAAACGCTTAACCAACAGGCAGCAATGCCGGTGGTAATGTTCGCCAATGACGGCAATAGTGACACCATTAACCAAGCCATCAAGGCGCAAATCAGCGCCTATATCATCGATAGCCTAGGCCATCTGCGGATTGGCAGCATCATCAATGTCGCTGTCGCCCGCTTTAAACACCAGCAAACGCTCAATAATGCCCTGGAAGAAGCCCGCGCAAAACTCGAAGACAGGAAACAAATTGACCGCGCCAAAGCCATATTGATGAAAACCCAAAATTTTACTGAAGATGAGGCCTACCATACCCTAAGAAAATTGGCGATGGACAGGAATATCACTTTAGGTGAAATGGCCAAAAATGTTATTGCCATGTCGGAATTGTTTAAATAACACCTCAACCCAAGCAGAAGCCATGAAAACGTTTATCAAAGTCACCGAAATATGGATACCGGACAAAGAACGCACCGCCTTGGAATTTGGTTCTGGGCTCTATGGCGACCTTACCGACTTTAAGGCGGCCAGCGAACAACAACAATTCGCTTACAATGAAGGCTTACCAGGCAAGGCTTGGGCAGCAGGCCACCCCATAGTGCTGGCAAAATTTGAACATTCCTATTTTAAACGCACGGCGGCGGCCAAATCGGCAGGCTTGACTTGCGGCATTGCCATCCCGGTTTTTTCCGGTGATTTTTTAATGGCCGTAGTAGTTTTTTTATGTGGCGATGACAAAGACCATGCCGGGGCCATTGAAGTGTGGCGCAACAACCCGGAACAAAACAGCCTTAAAGTCATGGACGGTTATTACGGCACCCTGCAACACTTTGAGGCCATTTCCAGGCAAATCAATGTACCGGAAGGCCAAGGCCTATCCGGGCTGGCATTGGCCTCGGGGATGCCGGTGCTGATTGATGACATCAGCCAAGCGGATACCTTCATTAGGGCCGCCGATGCCCGGCAAGCGGGCATCAGTATGGGGATTGGGATACCGGTTTCAGACCATCCCGGACAATCGTATATCATGACTTTCCTTTCGGCCAAAGCCACGCCCATCGCCAAACGCATCCAGATATGGATACCTGACCGACAAGGCAAACAACTGGTTTGCCAACAAGGTTACAGCAAGAACAGCAATGAATTGGCCAAGATGTTTGAAACCATCACCATCAACAAAGGCGTAGGGGCGCTAGGCCGCGTTTGGTTGACCGGAATGCCGGTTATTTCTGGCAATCATGGGCTTGATTATAAGCCTGAATTGGATAGCCTCAGCAGTATGCTGGCCATCCCCGTCATAGCGCAAGGGCGCTTAAAAGCCATTGTCAGCTTTTTGTTTTAAGCCATTCCCCCGACTAACAGTGCGCATTTGGTGCAAAACACGTAGTTTTGCACATTCCTGGAGCGTGATATTAGGCAACGCTAATTCATGAAAGGGGTAGGCTACATTACACAAGCCCCCAACAAGCCGACTTTAATGGTCTCTGAAAAATAATACGGCCAATCACTATATTTGGCACAGCCCGTGCTTTAGTTATTATAGAAACTCCAATGTTGGGGTTAAACAAACGAGCTCAATGGTGAGCATCTGACAAAGGCGTCGAATAAATTGGGGGACTTTAATGGCCTTCAGTTTTGAGACGCTTTTTTTTTGCCTTAATAACCTTAAGAATGGGACTAATCAACCATGAACAACACCAATCAACCGACAATTAAAAAAGGGCTTACCGTGTTCGCTGTAGCTGCCGCCATTACATTAAGCTTTTCAGCAAATGTAGGGGCTATTGAAAAGCTAGAAAAAGACAGCCTGAAATTAGGCTTTATCAAGCTGACAGACATGGCGCCTTTAGCGGTGGCTTATGAAAAGGGCTATTTTGAAGAGGAAGGGCTTTCTGTACAACTGGAAGCCCAAGCCAACTGGAAGGTGCTGCTGGATCGCGTGATCAATGGTGAACTGGACGGTGCGCACATGCTGGCAACCTTACCGTTTGGGACAGCCATCGGTTATGGCACCAAAGCCGACCTGGTCAGCGCCTTCACAATGACGCTAAATGGCGACGCGATCACCGTGTCCAATGATGTCTGGGCACAAATGAAACCCCAAATCCCCATGAAAGACGGAAAACCCGTACACCCCATAAAAGCCGATGCCTTAAAACCCGTGCTGGAAAAATACAAAAGTGCTGGCAAGCCCTTCAATATGGCCATGACCTTCCCAGTGGGCACCCACAATATGAAACTGCGTTACTGGCTGGCAGCGGGCGGCATCAAGCCGGGCTATTATGCGCCGCCTGAAGACACGTCCGGTCAGATTGATGCCGAGGCCATGCTGTCAGTGACCCCTCCGCCACAAATGCCGGCCACCATGGATTCCGGCACGATAGTGGGATATTGCGTTGGTGAACCCTGGAACCAACAAGCCGTGTTCAAAGGTATCGGTGTCCCTGTCATCAGCGATTATGAGCTGATGAAAAACAGCCCTGAAAAAATCTTTGGTGTGACCAAAGAATTTGCGGACAAAAACCCCAACACCCACAAAGCCATCATTAAGGCCTTGATTCGTGCGTCGCTGTGGCTAGATGCCGAAAACAACAAGAACCGCAATGAAGGTGTAGAAATGCTGTCGCAAAAACAATACGTCGGCGCGGACTATGACGTTATCGCCAACAGCATGAACGGCACTTTTGAATACGAAAAAGGTGATAAACGTAATTTGCCTGATTTCAACGTGTTTTCCCGCTATAACGGTTCTTATCCTTACTACAGCGATGCGGTATGGAGTTTGACCCAAATGCGCCGCTGGGGGCAAATCAACGAACAAAAACCTGACGCATGGTATTTGGAGACCGCAAAGAAAGTTTACCGCCCGGATGTTTTCATGGCGGCGGCCAAAGCATTAATTGCCGAAGGCAAAGCTAAGGCCAGCGATTTTCCGGCTGACAGCGAAAGCGGCATTAAGGCACCTAGTGGCGACTATATTGACGGCATTGTCTTTGATGCAACCAAACCGAACGCCTATCTGGATAAGTTTGCCATTGGCCTGAAAGGCAAGCAAAAAGTAGTGGGCGGCAAAGTTGTAAATTAACGGACCGCGCCGCACTGCAAAAAGGAGGCTGTTGCGCCTACCGCAGTGCGGCGGCATACACAACCCAAGTAGTAATTGATTGTAAACGCAAAGCTGAGGCCCAAAATGAGCAAGCAACTGATCAAATTTTTCAATATCACTGGCTTAACCTGGTTTGTGCCCTTGGTAAAATTAGCGGCGGGCGAAAATCCAGCACAACAAGCCCGCCAACTGTTTTTAATGATGGGCGTACCGATTATCGCCTTCACCTTATTTCTGGGCGTATGGAGCTTTTCCGCCTCCAAAGTCAACACCAGCCTAGGTGCCATCCCTGGCCCAGTTGCCGTTTGGCAGGAGGCAGGCGGATTGTTGGCTGAACACTTTGCAGAAAGGGAAAAAGAAGCCAATTATTATCAACGCCAACAAGAACGCAAGCAGCAAACGCTGGCGGAAAATCCAGCGGCTGAAATTAAAACACGCCCCTATAACGGCCAGGCAACTTATCTGGACAAAATTTTCACCAGCCTGTACACAGTGTTTGCCGGTTTTGTCATCGCCACACTGATTGCCGTCCCCTTGGGTTTGCTGTGCGGGATGAGCCCGGTGGTCAACACCGCTATCAACCCGCTGATCCAAATCTTTAAACCGGTGTCGCCTTTGGCGTGGCTGCCTATCGTCACGCTAGTGGTCAGTGCGGTTTATGTCACTACGGATGATTCTTGGTTTGAAAAGTCGTTTCTGACCTCGGCCATTACCGTGACCTTGTGTTCTTTGTGGCCGACGTTAATCAACACGGCTGTCGGTGTCTCCTCGATAGACAAAGACTTGGTGAACGTCGGCAAAGTCCTGCGCCTTAACTGGTTTACCCAGATCAAAAAAATCATTTTACCGTCTGCTTTGCCGTTTATTTTTACAGGCATGAGGTTGTCTTTAGGGGTGGGCTGGATGGTGTTAATTGCGGCGGAAATGCTGGCACAAAACCCGGGCTTAGGAAAATTTGTCTGGGACGAGTTTCAAAACGGCAGCTCCAACTCGCTGGGCCGGATTATGGTGGCAGTGTTTACCATCGGCATCATTGGTTTTGTCTTGGACAGGATCATGCAGTCATTCCAAAAAATATTCTCTTTTGGTAGAGACCTCTAAATCAGGAGACTGTTATGTCAGCCGTAAAACTAAAAGTTGTTGCCGTAAACCCCACCCCAAAAGCGTCACCTTCCAATGACCCTTGCCAGCCGATAGTGGAATTAAGGAATGTCTGCAAAAGCTATGGCACAACAGGCATCCTAAAAAATATCAACTTAACGGTCAAGGAAGGCGAATTTATCGCCATCGTCGGGTTTTCAGGCAGCGGCAAAACCACCTTGATTTCCGCTATTGCCGGCTTGTTACAGGTTGACAGTGGCGACGTGCTGAAACAAGGCCATCCGATTACCGCACCCGGCCCCGACCGTGGCGTGGTCTTCCAAAACTATTCGCTGATGCCATGGCTTACGGTTTATGAAAACGTGGCCTTAGCGGTGGATGAGCTATTTAAAGGCTGGACTGCTGCGCAACGCAAAGCCCATACCGAAAAATATGTGCGCATGGTCAACTTAGGTGCGGCAATGGACAAAAAACCGGCTGAATTATCCGGTGGGATGCGCCAACGGGTTAATGTTGCCAGGGCGCTTGCCGCCAACCCCGACATATTATTATTGGATGAACCCCTGAGTGCGCTGGACGCGCTGACGCGTGGCAATTTGCAAGATGAAATTTTACAGATTTGGGCACAAGAAAAGAAAACTGTCATCCTCATCACCAATGACGTTGATGAAGCCATTTACATGGCCGACCGGGTCATCCCTTTAAATCCCGGCCCTGATGCCACCTTCGGCCCTGACTTCCCGATCAACCTTGAACGCCCGCGCGACAGGACGGCCTTAAACCATAACGAAACCTTCAAAAAACTGCGTGCCGAAATCACCCAATATTTGATGGCCATCGGCATGGAAAAAAACCAGCAGGCCAGCCCCGACAAAATCGTTTTGCCCGCTGTCAGACCCAACACCAGCAACGACTGGAAGCTGGACAGTTCCGCCCTAAAGCCTAGCCAAGAGGATGTGGGGCGGCCGCGCTACCTGGAATTTTCCCAGCTGTCCAAAGTGTACCCGACACCTGATGGCAACAGCACGGTGAAGGTTGTGGACGGTTTTGACCTGAAAGTAAAAAAGGGCGAGTTTATCTCGATAATAGGCCATTCCGGCTGTGGTAAATCCACGGTGTTATCAATGACCGCCGGACTAACCAGCATCTCAGAAGGCGGCATTGTCCTCGATAACCGGGAAATTGACGGTGCCGGCCCCGACCGGGGCGTGGTTTTCCAAGCACCCAGCCTGTTCCCTTGGTTGACAGCTTTTGAAAACGTCACCCTGGGTGTTGACAAGGTCTATCCCCATGCCAGCCGTGCAGAACGCAACGATATCGTTGAATACTATTTGACCCGGGTTGGCTTGGCCGACTCCCTGCACAAAAAAGCCGGCGCCCTATCCAATGGTATGCGCCAACGGGTCGGCATTGCCCGTGCTTTTGCCTTGTCGCCCAAACTGCTGCTGTTGGATGAGCCTTTCGGCATGTTGGATTCCTTGACCCGCTGGGAGCTACAGGAAGTCTTGATGGAAGTGTGGGAGCGCACCCACGTAACCGCCATCGTGGTCACCCATGATGTCGATGAAGCCATTTTATTGGCCGACCGGGTGGTGATGATGACCAACGGCCCCCATGCCAAAATTGGCAAAATTGAGACTATCGACCTGCCTAGGCCACGCACCCGCAAAGCCTTATTGGCACACCCTGATTATTATAAATATCGGGAAAGTTTACTGACATTTCTGTCCGAGTGCGATCACACGCATTAGTTTGGCAGGGCGCACAGCGCATACACCCATTTGTTCTTTTAACTACCCCGGAGGCTTTATGCCACAGCAAAAAATCATCCCATTTTCTGCCGCACTGCTGTCATTGTCGGTCGCCAGCCTATCGGCCCACGCGGGCGTGACCCAGCAAGTTGAAGATGCGCTTAACTTTTATCATTACGGTAAAAATGGGGCCATTAAGTTTGACTTGAATTACCGCTATGAAAATGTCAACCAAGATAACGCCGTGGGGCCAACAGGCGCACCCCTGCCTAGCGCAAAGCAGCCGGACACCGCCAATGCCAATACTGCCCGTCTGCGCCTTGGCTTACTGTCGCCAACTTTGTTTGGCGTGCAAGGTTATGCGGAATACGAGGGCAATCTTGCCATGCAGGAAGACTATAACAGTACGCGCAACAATAACACGGGTTACTCAATAGTGGCAGACCCACAAAAAAGTGAACTCAACCAACTGTGGCTCAGTTTTGCCGGCATCCCTGACACCATTATTAAAGGCGGACGGCAACGGATCAAATTTGATGACGACCGCTATATAGGCAACGTGGGTTGGCGGCAAATGGAACAAACCTATGATTCCGTCTTGGTCACCCACAACAACCAACAATTGTTTGGCTTAACCATCAATGCCGGCTATATCGGCAATGTGCAGACCTTTACGGCCACGAATGAACACATTGCCGCACCGATATTAAACATCAGTTATAAGGCGGGTGATTACGGCAATGTCATCGGCTATGGCTATTGGCTGAATTACACCGAAAAAGAAAATTATGAAAAATCAAACCAAACCTATGGCCTACGGTTCAGCAACTACCTAAAACCAGGCGACACCCTCAAACTAAGCGACAATTATGGATTGGTCTATACCGCTGAATGGGCGTATCAGGCGAACTACGGGCATGGCCCAACCAATTACAGCGCTGACCGCATCAATGTCATGGGTGGTTTTACGGCGTATAACTTTACTTTCCAAGGGGCAATGGAACAACTGGACGGTTCGGGGAAAAACAAGCATTTTGATACACCACTAGGCACAAACCACGCTTTCCAAGGCTGGGCTGACTTATTTTTGACCACACCTGACAATGGTGTCCGGGACGTATTCGGCACGGTGGTGTCCAGCCTTGACCGTGGCAACCTTATCTTAACGGGGGTTTACCATGACTTTTCAGACGATACCGGACAAATCCATTATGGTAAGGAATGGGATTTTATGGCGCTGATGAAATTCGGCAAACATTATTCCGTGTTGGCAAAATACGCATATTACGATGCCGATAAATTTAATACCGACACCCAAAAAATCTGGGTGCAGGGTAACATTAATTTCTAAAGATCCCGCTCGCCATAAAGCCCCAAACAGCAGGGCTTTATGGCCTATTTTCAACTAAATAGGAGTCCAAAAGTTGCTTAACACCCTAGCGATTTGTGGGGGGATTTTAGCAGCGACAATCGTGGCTAATGCCGCACCCCATTTGTTAAAATATTTTTGGACTACTACTTACTGCAAACAGTCAATATTTGCGCTTTTGCCCCCCCCAATCCCCTCTTACACGTGTAGGTTTTTTCACTCCGCGCACCCAACCGCAGTAACCCAAGCCGCCTGATTGATTCCCGGTAAGCTAGGCCACGCCTCCGGTCGGCCAGGTTTGACAGGGAGCAGTTGATGGTTAAGCAAAGCCGCAA
>JAPLRR010000095.1 GCA_026399075.1 Methylococcales bacterium | reverse complement strand
TTGAGCTGCTGTGGCGCAAAATGAAATATGAATGGTTGCCCTTCAAAACGTTTACTCCCGACGAACTGGAGCAAGCCATTGATGAGATCGGAAGTGGATTTGGCTCAAAATACACGTTAACTTTTTGCTAAGCGCTTATGAGCCATATATGATGATTAGAAGCAAATTAATTTTAAGCGTAACAATTTTATTATTGATTATTGTTTTAAACTCATTTGGCTATAAGTATTTGTTCTATTATGTAAGCGGATTTTTCTATGGGTATAATTCAAATTTCGAATATAAAATAACAAAAGCCATTGATATCGCCATACAAAACAAAGAATGGCAGACTATAGAATTACAAACCTTTAGCGATAAAAAAATCGTTAAAGCCTGCGTTCAATCACCTTATATACCCCAAGCAGATTTTGAGCTGAGAATAGGTGAAAAAGTAAGCAATTTTAAAGTGGTAGATGACACGTGGGGATATGTTCTATGGTTGTTTTTCTCAGATAACTCTACAGCCCATATAAGAACGGGTATACATAAAAAAGACAACACAAGTATTTGTACAAAAAAACTTATGGCAATATCTGTCAAAAAAATTGCTGATACAACTTATTTTTATTTCCTATAGGATTAACTAAATGACAATGTAAATATATTCAGAAGGATATTTGACTAACCTAGCAAGATCGAGTAACCCGCTCCATTTGTGGCGGTTTGCTTACCGAGACAATGAAAAAATTCCAGAAATCAGTAACAAAAGTTGGGGGATATTCTGTAACCCATTGATTATTAGTTGCCGAAAAATCGTATTTTTGTTTAATTCCGGATAACTTTCACTTTCTGTGTTGGCTAAGCCAAGCTTGTTGGTTGAGAGATTTCGGGCAATGGAGTATTAAGGTGTTAAATATAAAAATTGAAATCATTACATTGCTAATAGCAATAATTTTTGCTTGGCCATTAGCGTCCCCTTTTATAGAGAAAATTTTAACATGGCCGTTAATCCATTTTTTTAATTATAAAAATAAGTATGGGGATAAAGCTGAAGAAAAAGCGGGACATCATGCTAATGTCATTTTTTTACTGATTATTTCAGTAGTCATTATTATAATTACCCTATTTTTTTCTTAAAAATTTATTATGAATCAATTAATATGTCAAGCAAGCAAGCAATAATTAATTTTATTTCCATTAATTCTTTTTGTATCCCAAGGTATTTATCTAAACTTACGATAGTATATTGGTTAGTCCAAGACAATCATTTGAATTTAAGTGAGTTTGGCGATGATATATCTAAAATAGACCCTTATTCTATAAATGATTACCGATATAATCCTGCCGATGGACGGTGGTATGAATCACCACCACAACCTGATTACGGTCAATTTGGCTGGATGAATCCAGCTAATGATAAGGAACAACAAAGATTTACTTTTTTAAGAGACTTGAGGTTAGCATGGCAATCTGGAGATTATGACGAGTTTTTTAGTAAGTACGCGTTTCCTGAGCGACAAGGTATAGACCCAGAGACTAAGCCTAAGTACGATTCTGCCGCAGCTCTCACCCAACCACAACGTAGCTACCCATTAACCTTGGACTTGGACGGTGACGGTCTGGAAACCGTGGGCACGGTGGCTGGCATTTTGTTTGATGCCACGGGCAACGGCATCAAAGTGAACACGGGCTGGATCAAGGCCGACGACGGCCTTTTGGTGCTCGACAAAAACGGCAACGGTAGCATCGATAGTGGCCTAGAGCTCTTCGGGCAATTGGGTATCGCCAGCATCAACGTCGGCAGCAGCCAAAACAGCCAACGCCTTGCCAACGGCAACCAAATCACCGACTTGGGCACTTACACAAAAACCTACGGAGGTATGGTCAACTTGGCGCAAAACACCTTCCGCACCATTTCCCAAACATCAATGGGGGCATATTAAAACAGGCATCTGTTTTAATATGCCCCCTATTTGGAAAATCTGGGTTAGGGGGAGTAGGCAAATCCCGAAACTTCTCATTCGGTCTAGGCAATAGTGGTAGACCTGCCACTCATGAGATCTTACCAAGCCCCCTTCCCACTCGCCATTTTTAATTGAAGGGCTAGCGTGAGGCTGAGCAGTTAGGCTTTATTTAGCCCTCGCTTGGCGCTCCTGTTAGAAACGAAAAGGCAACAAAAAATAGCCATCTGCATTTAATAAAAAAGTAACTTGTTGTTTGTTAAAAATTTGTGGGGTCGGCGAATGATGCCATTGTTTTTATCTGTTACTAAACTGCCAGACAGTATATAATTGATTATTTTGATCTAATCACTTGCTAAATTCACACCGAGAAAAAACATGCTGGGTAAGCTAGTTAAATTTGTTGTAGGCAGCCGTAACGATCGGCTGGTAAAGAAGAAAAGAAAGCTGGTCAAAAAGATCAACGCTTTAGCTTCGGAATATGAAAAACTATCTGATGAGGCTTTAAAAGCAAAAACTCAGGAGTTTCGTGACCGTCTGGATCAAGGTGAAAAGCTGGATAAATTGATTCCAGAAGCGTTTGCTGCGGTCAGGGAGGCATCATCGCGGGTTTTTAACATGCGTCATTTTGATGTCCAGCTGATAGGCGGCATGATGCTCCATGACGGCAAAATTGCCGAAATGAAGACGGGTGAAGGTAAAACCTTGATGGCCACTTTAGCCGCTTACCTGAATGCCTTGCCAGGGCGTGGAGTGCACGTGGTCACTGTCAATGACTACTTGGCCAAGCGCGATTCGGAATGGATGGGTAGGTTGTATGGCTTTCTGGGCATGACCACGGGCGTGATTATCAGCCAAATGGAACATGCGCAAAGACGCGCCTCTTATGCCGCCGACATCACCTACGGCACTAATAACGAATTTGGTTTTGATTATCTGCGTGACAATATGGCGTTTAGCCTAGAGCAGAAAGTCCAGCGTGACTTAAGTTTTGCGATTGTTGACGAGGTCGATTCGATCCTGATTGACGAGGCGAGGACACCGCTGATCATTTCAGGCCCCACGGAAGAAAGCACTGAGATCTATATTAAAGCCAATGAAATTATCCCCTATCTGACCAAGCAGGAGGAGGATGGGGAGCCGGGTGATTACACGGTTGATGAAAAAACCCGCCAAGCCTATTTGACCGAAGCTGGTCATGAGCGTGTTGAGCGCATGATGCTGGAACATGGCCTGATGCCTGAGGGCACCAGCCTTTATGATGCGGCCAATATCCGCTTGATGCACTACCTGAATGCGTCCTTACGCGGTCATGTATTGTACAAAAAAGACGTGGATTATATTGTCGCCAACAACGAAGTCATTATCGTTGATGAGTTTACAGGCCGGATTATGCCCGGGCGGCGTTGGTCTGAAGGCTTGCACCAGGCCATTGAAGCCAAAGAACAGGTTACGATTAACAGCGAAAACCAAACCTTGGCATCCATCACCTTCCAAAATTATTTCCGCTTGTACGACAAACTGTCTGGCATGACAGGGACTGCCGACACAGAAGCGTTTGAGCTGAACAAAATTTATGGTCTTGAAGTGGTGGTTATCCCGACCCACCGCAATATGATACGTAAAGATTTGGGCGATGTGGTTTATCTGACCACCGACGAAAAATATATTGCGGTCGCCAATGATATTAAGGACTGCGTCACTCGTGGACAACCGGTTTTAGTGGGTACAACCTCTATTGAGAACTCCGAGCGCTTGTCTAACCTGCTTAAAAAACAGGGCATCGCCCATGAAGTGCTTAATGCTAAACAGCACGAACGCGAAGCCCATATCATTGAACAAGCCGGTATGCCCGGTGCGGTGACGATTGCCACCAATATGGCCGGACGCGGAACTGACATCGTGCTGGGTGGTAATCTTGACGCCGAGCTTAAGGCTTTGGGCGAAGATGCCAGTGATGCTGATAAAGAACGTGTGCGTGGGGCTTGGTTGGATAGGCATAACCAAGTGCTTGCCAGTGGCGGCTTGCATGTCATCGGCTCAGAGCGCCATGAATCACGCCGTATCGATAACCAATTGCGGGGTCGGTCGGGTCGTCAGGGCGATCCTGGTTCAACCCGTTTTTACTTGTCATTGCAAGACGATTTGATGCGTATTTTTGCCTCAGACCGCGTTGCGGGCTTGATGAAAAAGCTGGGCATGGGCGATGGCGAGGCGATAGAACACCCTTGGGTTACCCGTTCTATTGAAAATGCGCAACGCAAGGTGGAAGGCCGTAACTTTGACATACGTAAAGAAATTTTGGCTTATGACGATGTGGCCAATGACCAACGTAAAGTGATTTATGCCCAACGCAACGAGTTGATGGCGGCTTCGGAAATTTCCGAGATTATTACGGCCATACGCGAAGATGTGGTCAACAATGTCATCACCCAATATATTCCGGCCAAAACGATGGTTGAGCAATGGGATATAACAGGTTTGGAAGCCCATTTGCTGCAAGAGTTTAATGTCGGCATCCCTGTGCAAAAAATGCTTGATGAAGATCATAAGTTGCAGGAATCTTCCTTGCGGGCCCGTATTGTTGATATTCTGGAGCAAAACCATAAAGAAAAAGAGCGTCAAATTAGCAAGGAAGTGCTGCAACATTTTGAAAAGTCAGTGATGCTGCAAGTCTTGGATACCAGCTGGAAAGAACATCTGGCGGCCATGGATTATTTGCGTCAAGGCATCCATTTTAGGGGTTATGCGCAAAAAGACCCTAAGCAAGAGTACAAGCGTGAAGCCTTTGAAATGTTCACTAGTTTGCTGGATCATATCAAATATGAAGTCATAGGCATTTTGTTTAAAGTACAGGTTCGGGAAGAAGATGTCCAAGCCATAGACGAACAAATGCAAGCACCGAGGGAAATGCACTTTCAACATGCCGAAGCGCCTGCCTTGGATGACTTTGCGGTTGAGCCTGAACAGTTTGACGAACAAGATCAGGCGCAAGTACAAGCACAAGAGCAACCTTTTGTCCGTGCCAGCGAAAAAGTGGGCCGTAATGACCCTTGTCCTTGTGGGTCAGGAAAAAAATACAAGCAGTGCCACGGTAAATTAAGTTAAATTGCGATTTACCATACTGGTTTAGAGTGGCATAAGTTTTTTGATGTCCTAAATCTTGGATACCCGTAGCTTAGCCCTAAAGTTTGACGAGTGAAAAGGAGGCCTCTTGGCCTCCTTATTTTTGCCTCGCCTGTCGTGCTTGTCTAGCTTGATGGTATGGCTTATGATGCCATCAACGACTTCATAACAAAAATCTGTTCTATTTCTGTGGGTAATAAGATGACCCCGTCCCAACCTGACTGCATCAGTATCAAAGCCAGAAAAGTCGATTTTGGTTTTTCTGGGGAACTCCCTTACCGATGGTATGACGGTAATCTTGCCGTATTTAACTTGTGCAATGCGATTTCCATGATGTTCCCAGTCGGCGAACAATTCTTTATCGATTCGGTGCTGCATTACAAAGACCAAATTAAAGATCCCTTGTTGCAAAAACAAGTGATGGGGTTTATCGCCCAAGAAGCCATGCACAGCAAACAGCATGACCTTTCCAACCAAGTGCTTAAAGTTCATAACCCGCAACTGTGCCGACTTGAAAAAGTTGCCAGTTCGTTGCTGGGTATCGCCAGGGCTTTATATCCTGCGCGTACCCAACTCGCGACCTCCTGTGCGCTGGAACATTTTACCGCGATGTTTGCCGACCATTTGCTTAGCAGTAGCGCCTCATTCATCAAGTTATCCCAGCCAGCCTTTGCCGAACTTTGGCTTTGGCATGCCGTCGAGGAAACCGAGCATAAGGCCGTGTGTTTTGATGTCTACCAGCAAGTTGCGGCTGGTAAATGGTCAGGCTATATTGAGCGTTGTTTGGTGATGGGCTTAACTACCCTGTTTATGCTTATCGCCATTTTGTTAAGCGCTGTGCTATTGAATACCGGGAAAGCCAAGCAGTCCCCACAACAAGCGCCAAAGCAACGCCCTGTAAGCAAAGGAAAGCCGATGATGGCATGGCTGCGTTATTTGTTTGTCAAACCCGGTATCATCCGACTCTTTACGGCGCCCTATTTCAAGTATTATTTGCCGTCATTTCATCCTTGGCAGCATGATAATTCTGCGTTAGTTGAGGCTTGGAAGGCGCAGCATGAAAAGTCCTCACCTTATGGCAAATTAAAATAGCCCATTCTCCCGCCCATTAACCTTGCTGGTAAAGCCATGAGCCATAAAATGCCTTATTTTGACTATTTATTGTCTGCAATTGCAAAAGGCAATGGCACGGTAGAAAAAAGTTTTGGCCAGCATGTCCATTGGGGCTATTGGGAGCATCCTGAACAAGCCGAGCAAAATGCAGATGACTTTTCTGGCGCGACAGAAAACCTTAGCCAGTTGCTTTGTAACAGTGCAAAAATAACGGATGGACTAACTGTGCTGGATGTGGGTTGTGGTTTTGGCGGTACTATTGCCGCCATCAACAAGCAGTACCAAAGCATGGACCTGACTGGCCTGAACATTGATGAGCGACAGCTAGTGCGGGCAAGGGAACAGGTTGTACCGCAGGCAAGCAATACGATTAAGTTCGACCAAGGCGATGCGTGTGTCTTGCCTTATGCGGACAATTCATTTGATGTGGTTTTGGCGGTGGAGTGTATTTTTCATTTCCCTAGCCGGGAGCAGTTTTTTAAAGAAGCCTATCGGGTTTTAAAGCCCGGCGGCTATTTGGCCTTATCTGATTTTTTATTGAGCAAAAACCTCTCTAAATTCCATCAGCTACGCGTGTGCCAATATCTGACTAATGGTTTTTTTGGTTCATGTAATGTCCAATACAATCAAAAGGATTATGCCCGGCTGGCAAAAGCTGAAAACTTCAGCATTGCCACCGAAAACAATATCACCAAAAATACCTTGCCCACCTATAGCTATCTAAAATCATTGGTTTACACGCCAAAATCAAATAGATTAACCAGTATGGGCATTTACTTCACCTTGCTGTCTTTAGAGTTTTTAAGCAAAATCCATGCGTTGGAATATTTTGTTTATGCCTTTAAAAAACCCGCTGCTGATTGATTGCCTAGTAAAACCAGCAATTAACTGACCGAAAAACTTTCCCCACAACCGCAAGTGCCTTTGACATTGGGGTTGTTAAACTTGAAGGCTTCGTTGATACCTTCGCGGCGGAAGTCCAGTTCTATGCCATCAACAAATTCCAGGTCACTGGCTGGCACGATCACTTTGACACCAAACCCCTCGAATACTGAATCATTCTCAGCCAAGGTGTCGGCATAATCCAAAACATAAGCATAGCCGGAACAGCCGGATTTTTTTACGCCCAACTTTAGGCCTAAGCCTTTACCGCGTTTATCCAACTGCTTTTTAATTTGACGCGCAGCGCTTTCAGTTAATGAGACTGACATGACATCCTCCTTATGCTTGGTAAACCAAGGCTTTTAATTGATTAATAAATTCAAGAATTTCAGCTTTTGTATTGCCCATCCCCAAGCTGACTCGGATTGCACCTTTCGCAACGCTGTCACTAAAACCCATGGCCGTCAGCACGGGGCTGGGCTGATTACCGCCGCTGGCGCAGGCGGAACCACTGGAAACGGCAATACCTTTTTGGTCTAGCTTCATCAACAGCATTTCACCGTCGCTGTTGGCAAGGCTAAATTGTACCGTGTTCGGCAAGCGTTCTGCTTGTTGGGCAAATAATGTTAAGCCTTCAATGGCAGTCAAGCCATCCTCTAACAGCGCCCTTAAGGCCCGTAAATGGGTACTGCGTTCAACTAGCCCCGCTTTGGCAAGTTCAGCGGCTTTGCCAAAACCAACAATGGCGGCGACATTTTCGGTGCCGCCCCTAAGGCCTTGTTCTTGTTCACCGCCCAGTAACATGGGGGCTATTGCCGTATTTTTTCCAACGACCAGTGCGCCGCAGCCCTTAGGCCCATAAATTTTGTGGCTGGACAGGGACATTAAGTCAACGCCCAGTTGTTTAAAAGATAGCGGAATTTTGCCCATTGCCTGCACCGCATCGGTATGGACAGCTATGTTATGGTGTTTGAGCTGCTGGGTAAAACAGCCCACATCTTGGATAACGCCAGTTTCATTATTGGCAAGCATGATCGAGACCCGATGGGGTTTTTCTTGAACCAGTGCATCAATGGTTTTCGGTAAAATGTGCCCGTTGGAATCGACAGGAAGAAACTGTAACTGGATGCCGTGCTTGGCTAAATGTAATGCCGGGGCTGTGATGGAAGGGTGTTCAATGGCACTGATGGCAAGTTTGTCACCTAGGGCCAAACCAGCCAAAGCCAGATTATTGGCTTCGGTGCCGCCACTGGTAAAAATAATTTGTGCCGCTTGGCAATCAACCAGTGCGGCGACCTGCTCGCGGGCAGTGTCAATGGCAGATCGGGCGATTCTGCCATGGCGGTAAAGGCTGGAAGGGTTGCCGTAAAAGGTGCTCAGGTATGGCTGCATGGCAGCCAGCACCTGTTCGTCTAGGGGTGTTGTTGCATTGTGGTCAAAGTAAATCATTCAAATGTGACATCAATTCCGGATGGCGATGTATTTCAATAACTTGTTGGGCTTCCATATCTTGCCTTTTGGCAATTTCCTGGACACGGTGGCGTTCCAGCAAATGCGCCAAGGTAATGCCTTTTAGGTAATCGCGGATTTGTTCGCTTAAACCCATCCATAAGTCGTGGGTTAGGCAGGCTTGGTCTTTTTGGCAATTGCCTTCACCGCCACATTTGGTGGCATCCAAGGGTTCATCGACAGCGGCAATAATATCGGCAATATTAATGTCACTGGCTTTACCGGCCAGCATGTAGCCGCCACCAGGCCCGCGTGTGCCTTTCACCATGTCGGCACGGCGTAAACGGGCAAACAACTGTTCCAAATAAGATAAGGAAATGGTTTGCCTTGCCGCAATGTCGGTTAAGGTAACGGGTTTTATTTGGCTGTGGAAAGCCAAGTCAAGCATTGCCGTTACTGCATAACGGCCTTTAGTAGTTAAGCGCACCAGATAATCCCCCAGAAAATTAAGTTAATTAGCATAACTATACTTAACCTAGCAAAATAGTCAACTTTTATAAGTGTCATTTTGTTGCGGAAGTGTTGCTAGTCCGTTAATTTGTTGATCCAAGCAAGCTTATTTACTGGATTGGTTGTCCTGGGACATCCGCAAAATGCCCCTTAATATATCCAATTCTTTGGTATCTAGCTGGATGCGGTTGTAGATGCGCCGCAACCTGCGCATGATGGATTTTGATTTATCCGGGTGCATAAAGCCAATATCCATTAATGCCTGATGTAAATGGGCATAAAAAGATTCCATTTGCTGGGCAGTGGCCTTGGGGACTTTGTCCTTGTCACCAACCAGCCGTGGCGCATCCGCACCTGCGGCCACAAACAGCTCATAGCAAACCACTTGCACGGCAGCGGCAATATTGAGGGAGCTATATTGGCTATTACAAGGGATCCGCAACAAGAAGTGGCATAGATCCAGTTCATGATTTTTTAGGCCTGAATTTTCCCGCCCAAAAATAATCGCCACTTTTTGCTTGGCGCTATCCTCGCCAAGCACCACCTGTTCAGCGCATTGCCTGGGGGTCATTTCTGGCCAGCTGATGGTGCGGCCACGTGCGCTTGCACCGATCACCAATTGGCAATCGGCAATTGCTTCGGGCAAGCTAGCGCAAACAGTGGCTTTAGCCAGCACGTCATCGGCACCTGATGCACGGGATGTTGCATCGGCGCTGGGGAAGGTTTTGGGGGCAACCAGCCATAAATTCGCCATGTCCATGTTTTTCATGGCCCGCGCAACAGCGCCAATATTGCCGGGGTGCGTGGTTTCAACCAGCACAATTTTGATATGTGACAGCAAGGGTGTTGTCCTTTATGAAAAATGCGCCAAGTTTACCAAAATATTTGTTATCATTGGATGTTTTATCTGCTCATTATAAATTCGCCTATGCAACCCATGTTAAATATTGCTGTCCGTGCTGCCAGAAGCGCGGGCGACTTAATCTTGCGCTCCGCTGACAATGTCGGCCATTTGCACATCGACCAAAAAGGTAAAAACGATTACGCCAGCGAAGTTGACCGCATGGCTGAGCGGGAAATTATTAATATTATCCGTGCCGCTTTCCCTGACCATGCCATTCTCGCCGAAGAAAGTGGTGAGCATCAAGGCAATGATTATGTTTGGGTGATTGACCCTTTAGATGGCACCACCAATTTCCTGCATGGTTTCCCCCAATATGCGGTTTCTATCGCCTTAAAATACAAAGGCCGCCTTGAAGTCGGTGTGGTTTATGATCCTTTGCGTGATGAACTGTTCACCGCCAAACGCGGCGGTGGGGCGATGCTGAATAACCGCCGCCTTAGGGTCACCAACCTAACCACCTTAAAAGGCGCGTTACTTGGGACCGGATTCCCTTTTAAAACCGACAAACATTTGGATGCTTATGTGGGCATGTTCCGTTCTTTAACTACCGAATGTGCCGGTATACGCCGCGCCGGCTCGGCGGCTCTGGACTTGGCTTATGTTGCCGCAGGCCGCTTGGATGGTTTTTGGGAGATAGGCATTATGGAATGGGATATGGCAGCCGGTATTTTGTTGATCAAGGAAGCGGGTGGGGTGATCACCGATTTTTCTTTTAACGACAAATATATGGAATCTGGCAATGTGATTGCAGGTAGCCCCAAGATGCACCAGTTGATGTACCAGCTTATTGAGCCGCATGTCACCGACAATTTGAAATAATCCTGTTGCTGGCAGGGCGGTATAGTCGCCGCCCCTCCGTTTAGGCGGCAAGCAGCTGCCCGATAGTTAAAAATACCTCGTCAAACAGGGCTTTGCTCAGGCGTTTGGTTTGCACGTTGTAACGGCTGGTATGATAAGAATCAACCAAGATACGGTCTTCCGGCAATGTGTGCTTAGCATTATGGGCAAAGGCCGCAGCGCTTGGTTTTAGGCCGCTGGCTTTTAATACCGCCTGATGGGCAATGGTTCCTAGTGCCAATATCACCGCGCCTTTGGGTAGGGTTTTAAGTTCGGCCGCCAAGTACGGATTGCATTGGTTAATTTCAGCGCCTGTGGGTTTGTTTTGTGGGGGCAGGCATTTGACGGCATTGGTGATCCGGCAGTTTTTGAGTTGCAAACCATCCGCCAAAGATTCAGATGAGGGTTGGTTACTATAACCAAATTCATAGAGAGCCTGATATAGCAGCAGCCCGGCATAATCCCCGGTAAACGGCCGTCCGCTGGCATTCGCGCCGTGCATTCCAGGGGCCAAGCCGACAATCAATAATTGCGGTGAGTTATCGCCAAATGGGGCGACTGGGCGGGCATGGTAATCAGGGTACTGGTGTTTGACCGCACACAAAAAATCATTTAACCGTTGGCATTGGCGGCATTCTTGATCGAATATTTCTTTGGGGTACATGGTTTCTTGGTTTATGGCTAAGGTTTTGGGTGCGCCGTGCGCTGGGGTGCTAGTTAAATTACAGGCAGGAGCATAACACATGAACAAATTGGTTATTTATAATCATGGCAAAGGCAGTGTACCGTGGGGTGAAAAAACGGCGGTTTTTGCGGGCATAGCAAAACAGCACGGCTATGCGTTTATTAGCCCCGATTATACCGCGACGCTTGATCCTGATGAACGGGTCAGGCAATTGTTGGCGATGGATTTGTCTGCTTATGAGGCGGTGGTGTTGGTCGGTTCCAGTATGGGCGCTTATGTGGCGACCGTTGTTGCCGAAACCATCAAGCCACTGGGTTTGTTTTTGTTGGCTCCGGCCTTTTATTTGCCGGGTTATTTGCGTACGACATTTAACCCGCCTGTTGCCCGCACACGCATTATCCATGGCTGGCAAGACACGATTGTGCCGCCCGAATTGGCGGTGCGGTTTTGCCAAACTTATGGTGTCCGTTTGACCATGTTAAATTCTGACCATCGTCTGTTCAGCGTATTGCCGGTATTGGCTGAAGAGTTCGGGCATTTTTTGACGGCTTTGGAAGCCGGTGGAAAAGACGGGTATTGATAGGGTTTGACTGGTGTGGTAAGCAGTTTGGCCCGCAGAGGCCTTATTCCCGCACTGGTTTTTTATCCAGCTTGCGTTGCAAAGTGCGCCTGTGCATATTCAATGCCCTAGCTGCCGCAGAGATATTGCCGTCATGTTGCATCAGCACTTTCTGTAGGTGCTCCCATTCCAGACGTTTTACCGATAAGGGATTTTCACTGATCGTCACCGACGGGTCACCTTCATTTTTATTGAGGGCGCTGACAATTTCATCGGCATTGGCGGGTTTGGTCAGATAATGGATTGCACCGAGTTTTATGGCCTCAACGGCAGTGGCGATACTGGCAAAGCCAGTCAACATGACAATTTGCGTGTTATCATCTAAAGAAATCAGTTTTTTCACCAGCTCCAAGCCGGATTCATAACCGATACGCAAGTCAATCACGGCATATTCAGGCAGGCTTTGCTCAGCCAAGGCAATGCCATCACTGACATTGGTGGCAACCAAAACCTCATAATTCCTTTTTTCCAAGGCAGATTTTAGCACACTGCAAAAAGTCTCATCGTCATCAACCAATAATAGGCGTGGAATATCGATTTCTGGGTTAGTCATCAGTGGTCTCGGTATTTAAAAGGGGTAAGGTGATTTCTACGCAAGCGCCACCCGTTTCACTATTGTAAAGGTTAATTTTTCCGCCTAAGCGGTTAATGGTGGAATAGGTTAAGAATAAACCAACGCCCAAGCCCCGTTTTTTGCTGACAACGGGTTGTTTGCCGATAAATTCCGTGACCTCGGGCGGAAAGCCCGCGCCAAAGTCCCGAATTTTGATGGTGATGGTATCCAAATCCCAGCTGGCGTGAAACTCTATGCCCAGTTCTGGCGGCGTGGCTTCGGCGGCATTATTTAAAATATTAATCAGGGAATGGGTTAAGGTGCGTTCGGCAATAATTTTAGCGTTTATCGCTTCACTAGAGACATTTGGGTCAACAAAAAAGTTAAGTTTTGCGCCCGGTTTGTGGGTGCGCCATTGTTTAATGACGTCATCAATATAATCGGTCAATAAGATCACACCGCCAGACTCTGCGCGCATTTCGCCGGCTGAAGCCGACATTACCGACAGGGCTTCTTTGCAACGGTTAATCTGCTGCTGCATGATCAGGGTTTTCTGATAGAGATCGGGGTAACGGTGGCTGGGATACTCTTGTTCCAGTTCGTGGGCCACGATGGCGATAGTGCCCAAGGGGGTGCCCATATCATGGGCGGCGCTGGCGGCAAGGGTTCCCAAGGCGATAACCCGCTCATCCCTTAGGGCATTTTCCCTGGCTTCAGCCAAGCTGCGCTCTTGCACCCGCAGAGTCCTGGCCAACTCAACCACAAAAAAAGCGACTAGTCCGGCGCTGAACACAAAACCAAACCACATCCCAAACATGTGTAGGCTAAAGTAGCTTTTGTCATTCATAACATGCGCATGTTGCATGGTCAGATAATGTTCCATATCCGAGCGTACCATAACAGGCGCTTGGATGTGCATGGGTTCAGGCATGTGCGGCTCTATGGAAGGCAACGGGATGTTGAAGGCGATCAACATCGTATACAACGAGGTCGTCAGGATCACCATATACCACGCATAGGCCTGGGGCAACATGATTGCGGTGATGATGAGGGGTAACAAAAACACCCAGGTGATAGGGTTGGAAGCACCGCCAGTCAGATATAACAAGGCCGCAATGGCAAAGACATCCACGGAAATTTGCGAGAAGATTTCCAGTTCGGTGACAGGGTCATCGGTCTCCAAGCGCATGGAGGTATAAATGTTGACCGCAGCGGTTGAAATTACCACCAGCCAAAGCTGTTGCTCCGGCAAGCGTATATCCAGCCCATAAACGGATAACACAATTAATACAACTTCGCAGAGCATCATCAGATTTCTGAGAATAAACAGCCATTTTAGGTTTTGCCGGACAGAAATTTGTGATTTTGGCGATATGTGGGTCAGCATGTGTGTGGTGGCGAAGGTGAGACGTTAGGCATTAGAAACCGTACAAGGCACAAAGAGTAAAGCCACAGGGCTTGTTGGGCAAGATTTTTTCGCCTTATACCCTAAAAAGTTGCCTGCGACAATATGCCACATATTTATTTGCTTAATCTCTTGCTATTATTAAGCTAACTTTTAAAGCCTAGAAAGGCTTTTTAGCTGAAAGTTGCGTAATATCACTCCTAATATCTTTGAGGCGGTTTTTTTAACCGCCTTTTTTTTGCCTGAAATTTTCATACTTAACCGCAAGTAACGCCTAAGCCGCCAAGCCCACAATAACCCATCGGTTCTTTGGCAAGATATTGCTGATGATAAGCCTCGGCATAATAAAATTCGCCAGCGGGTAAGATTTCAGTGCTGATTAGCCCGAAACCGGCTTGGGTGAGTCGTTGTTGGTAATTTGCTTTTGAGGCTAAGGCCTCGTCTTGTTGGGCTTGGGTATAGGTGTAAATCCCCGAACGGTATTGGGTGCCTTTGTCATTGCCTTGGGCCATGCCTTGGGTGGGGTTATGCACCGTCCAGAACAGCTTGAGCAAATCCGCGTAACGGGTTAAGCTTGGATCATAAATGACCAGGACCACTTCATTATGCCCCGTTAAACCACTGCAAACTTCTTCATACGTAGGATTGGGCGTATAACCGCCGCTATAGCCAACAGCCGTGCTAGAAACACCGTGGTGTTGCCAAAACTTCCGTTCCGCACCCCAAAAGCAGCCTAAGCCAAACAGGGCTTGTTGCAGACCGTCAGGAAAAGGTGGCGCAAGCGGCTTGCCAGTGACAAAGTGCAGGGCGGGGATGGGCATTTTTGCGGCCCTGCCCGGCAAGGCTTCCGAAGGGTCAGGTAAGGTAAGCTTTTTTGAGGAAAAAATCATGGCTTATGGTATTTTGGTCACTGTGTAAGATAATAGCCTTGATTATAAGGCACGGGCGCAAAGCTACAAGGCTGTACTACAGCCTGGCCTCAGGCGTTTAGCTTACCTGAGTTCGTGATGATAACAAAGCAGATACTTTTTGAGAGAACCATGACTGGACAAGATTCATTACACCGTTTTATATTTGAAGATTTAGGCATCAGGGGGGAATGGGTCAAGTTGACCAGCAGTTGGCAAGCGGCCAAGCAGCATCAACAAGGCCCTGCAATTGCGCAACACCAATTGGGGCAGGCACTGGTGGCGGCTGTGATGCTGTCGGCGACGATTAAGTTTAAGGGGGCTATCATTTTACAGGCGCAAGGGGGTGGTGGTTTGAAGGCCGTTGTTGCCCAGTCCACCCATGACCAAAAAATCCGGGGCTTAATACGCAGCGATGACGTTGTCAGTTCAGGCTCTTTAGAGGCTATGTTTGGGCAAGGCCGCCTAGTGCTCACCATAGAGCCTGACAACGCCCAACCTTACCAAGGTATTGTGCCATTACAGGGCAATAACTTAAGTACCGCCTTACAATCGTATTTTGAACAATCAGAACAGCTGAATACCCGTTTATGGTTGTTTGCCAACGATAACCATGCCGTTGGCCTGTTATTACAGGAATTGCCTGCACAAACCACTGACCAAGATGCTTGGGGGCGGATAACGATGTTGGCTGACACCGTCTCAGAACAGGAAATGATGGGAGTGGATTGTGAAACGCTGTTGTACCGATTGTTTAATGAAGAGAATGTCCGCTTGTTTGAAGCTGATCCGGTTGAGTTCCAATGCACTTGTGGCCGGTTGAAAATCGCCAATACCTTACGGACTTTGGGGCGGGAGGAGTTAGAAGGCATTTTGCTGGAACGGGGTCAAATAGACGTTATCTGTGAGTTTTGTGGCGGGCAATACAGTTTTGATAAAATTGATGTGGAAGCCTTATTGGCACAGGAAAATAGCATTAGTCCCTCGGCAACCAAGCATTGATTAAACCATGAAACGATTTTTTTTACTCATATTGTCCCTTTGGCGCCAACAGATAAAACTCTATTTTATTGCGGCCTTGGTTGGTGCCATTATCGGGGTGTTGATATTGGCGCCCAGTTACGATTATGTCGATTCACAAATCCACTCAGATAGCGCGACCTCATCTATAGAATACATGGTGGGCCAATTTAAGGAATTGTTGAAGGGTAATGTTTTTCAGAGCAATTTAATCATCTTTTATGCTGAAATTGGCGCGATGCTGGGCTTATTGACCATCGGGATTTACAGCTTTTTGCATAAGCGGCTTGTGCACATCGAGCACTTAAAAGTGGAGCTCAATAAACATATCCCTACCTTAATCATGCAAGGTGAGGGGCCGTTACTGGAGTTTAAATCAACCTTTCGCTGGGACATCGAACAATCACGCACCAATCGCCAGCTTGAAGGCGTGGTCTTGAAATCGTTGGCAGGGTTTTTGAACAGCACCCACGGCGGCACATTGCTGATTGGTGTGGCGGATAATGGCGAGATTATTGGTTTGGAAAACGATTACCAGACCCTTAAAAAACAAAACCAAGATGGTTTTGAACAGGTCATAATGACCGCAATAGCGGCCAACTTGGGCGCGGATTTATGCTCCCAAGTCAGTATTTTATTCCACGTCATCGACAATAAGACTATCTGCCGCCTGATTGTCGCCCCTGCCGCAAGACCCGTGTTCATCACCCAAAACAACAGTCCAAAATTGTATGTCAGGACGGGCGGGGCAACCCGTGATTTAAACATTCAGGAGGCCTTGGAATTCGCGCCTATTCGGTGGAAGCGGGTTTAAAGGGGGTGGTAGTTGTTTGGTGTTTCCAGCGAGTGCCTGCAAGGCCGGAGATGATGCTGCGGTAGGTTTGCGCGGCCCTATTCCGGTCGGCATAAGAAGCAGAATAGCTAGTTACCATGCCTTAATAAAGTGTTGGATGTTTACGGGGAAACAAGCCACAGTTAAACATCCTAGGCCAGTTTGGCCTCAAGCAGCCGTCATTCCCCAGCCAGCGCACAGGGCTTTACCCTCCCGCAATTCACTTTAAAACCACAAAAAACTTGCCGATTTTTTAGAAAAAATGCTAGCATCCAGTGGTGATTACAGCGGGTACAAACCTGTAATTCACTGCAACACCGGAATAGTCGTTGCCTGTATTAACAAATGCCCCTCCACTCAATGTGGGCATTATCTTTTTGCAGAACAACGCTTTACCGTGATATTGGATAATTGATGTAATTTTCTTAATGACTAATAAAACAAGGGGAAATATATGAAACAATACGGTGCTGAATTTTTTGGGACATTTTGGCTGGTTCTTGGTGGCTGCGGCAGTGCAGTGTTGGCCGCAGGTGTCCCTGATGTAGGTATTGGTTGGTTGGGCGTGGCTTTTGCCTTCGGCCTTACGGTGCTAACCATGGCTTATACCATAGGCCATATTTCCGGTTGCCACCTAAATCCGGCTGTCTCAATCGGATTGTGGGCGGGTGGCCGTTTTCCAGCCAACAAACTATTACCTTATATTATTGCCCAAGTATTAGGCGGTATTGTTGCTGGTGGCGTTTTGTTCCTGATTGTTAGCGGCAAGGCAGATTTTACTACTATCGGTGGCTTTGCAGCTAACGGCTATGGCGAGCATTCACCCGGCGGTTACTCCCTGTTTTCTGGATTATTGACTGAAGTCGTCATGACCATGATGTTCCTGCTCATTATCCTAGGCGCTACCGACAGCCGCGCACCACAAGGTTTTGCACCCCTGGCCATTGGTTTGGGCTTAACATTGATCCATTTGATTTCTATTCCTGTGACCAATACCTCAGTCAACCCTGCCAGAAGTTTAGGTGTTGCCGTTTATGTTGGTGATTGGGCTTTGGCACAAGTTTGGTTGTTTTGGGTTGCCCCTATTATCGGCGCTTTGATTGGTGCGGCGATTTATCGTTTTATTGGCAGCACTGAAGAATAATTGCTATTTTTGTAATCATTTACAGTCTCCACGCCACGAGGACACGAAAACCTTAGCACAATACATCGTGTCTTCGTGGTTTACCACCAGTCAGTTTTTGGGTGGCCCACGGCATCCTCAAAGCCTTAGTCCCGCCATTAATCTTCCCTTACCTAGGGTTAATCATCCAGTTTGTTAATTAAAAAGTCGAAACTCAGCCAAATATCGTCGATAATGCGCAGTTGTTTTAACTAGGCGTAGGCCCTGCACCCTGTAATGAAGCTGGAAAAAATCAAACTGTCGGGATTTAAGTCTTTTGTTGACACCACTGTCATTCCCATCACTGGCAATTTGACCGCCATTGTCGGCCCCAATGGCTGCGGTAAATCTAACATCATTGATGCAGTGCGTTGGGTGATGGGCGAAAGCTCAGCCAAACATTTACGTGGCGGCAATATGGCCGACGTAATTTTTAACGGTTCTTCAGGGCGCAAACCCGTCAGTACAGCTTCTGTGGAACTGGTGTTTGACAATTCAGAAGGCAAATTGGGCGGTGAATACGCCCAATACGACAGTATTGCCATCAAGCGGCAAGTTAGCCGTGATGGCCAGTCCTTATTTTTGCTGAATGGTTCCCGTTGCCGACGCAAAGATATTACCGACTTGTTTTTAGGCACTGGCTTAGGCTCCCGAAGTTACGCCATTATTGAACAAGGCACCATCTCGCGGATGGTTGAGGCCAAACCTGAAGAGTTGCGGGTGCATATCGAAGAAGCGGCGGGCATTTCCAAATATAAAGAGCGCCGCAGTGAAACAGAAACCCGCATGAAGCATACGCGGGAAAATCTTGAACGCCTGGATGATTTGCGCGAAGAAGTTGATAAGCAACTCAAACATTTGCAAAAACAGGCGGAAAAAGCCGAAAAATACACCGAACTAAAAAAACAAGAACGCCAGTACAAATTAGAGCTGTTGGCGATGCGTTGGGATGCTTACCATCAGGCGGGCTTGGTGTTGGAAGCGAAATTGCAAGCCGTCGCAACTGAGCATAACCGCCTATTTGTTGAATTGCGGGATATTGAAACCGCGCTTGAAGCCAAACGTGCCGGACATAAAACCCAGCAACAGCAATTAAACACCACCCAAGGCGACTATTACAGCATTGTTGCTGATGTCAGCGGGCTTGAGCAGGCGATCAAACACCATGCAGAAAGCCGTGAAGAAACGCTGCTGGAAATCAAGCACACCAAAAATCAGGCCGAACAGGCATTAAGTCAACTGGAGGCGGATACCCAAATCTTGGAAACAATAAAACAGGATATCGTGGAGTCTGAAGAAAACGTCTTGATTGCCCAAGAACAGCAAGAAGAATTGATACAGCAACAGCAAGACCTGATGCAGCAACGCAGCGATTGGCAAAGCCAATGGGAAGCCTATTTGGCGATGAGTTCCCGCTACAAGGAACAAGCGGAAGTGCATAGGGTGCAGGCATTACAGCTGGAAAACCAGAACCGCCAAGTGCAAGGGCGCATGGAAAAATTGCAGCGTGAGCGCGACGAGTTGTCCAGCAGCCAATTGCAAAATGATTTGGAAACCCTGGATGCGGATATTGAAATTATCGGTTATCAGCGGGACAACCACCAAGCCCAATTGGAACAATTGCACCATCAAATCCGTGAGCAGCGCCAGCAGGTAAAACAGTACCATGATTCACTGCATAGCCGACGCTCAGAAAGTCATAGCATAAAAGGCAAAATTACCTCGCTGGAATTATTACAGCAACATGCGATGGGCAAAGACAATAAAAACTTAAGCGCGTGGCTTACGCCCTTAAACTTGAACAACAAGCCCCGGCTAGCGGAATTTCTGGAAGTTGAAACAGGCTGGGACCGGGCGGTTGAAACGGTTTTGGGCAGTTATTTGGAAGCCTTGTGTGTGGATGATGCCGGGGAGCTTATCCCCCATTTGCCGGGTTTGACCAACGAAGCGCTGGCAGTTTTTGAAACCCAACAAGTCCGTGGCTATGCAGAAGAAATGGCCAGGCCGTCTTTACTAGGTAAAGTGAACACCCCTTGGGATTTAAGCGGCTTATTGGCGGGCGTTTTTTGCGCTGACAGCCACGAAGAGGCGAGGGCAATCTCCCCGCAATTAGAACCCCACGAATCGGTTGTTACCCCGGATGGGGTTTGGTTTGGCCCGCGCTGGTTAAAAATCAGCCACACCAAAGACAGCAAAGTGGGCGTTTTACAGCGCGAGAAAGAATTACGGCTGTTAAAACATCGGCAAGATGAATTACAGGAAGAAATTGCCAGTATTGAAGACCAATTGGCGGACACGGAAAGCCAGCTAAAAGACGCAGAGCATCAGCGTGAGGTCATCCAGCAGCAGGACAATAAGCTAGGTTCGGAGTTGTCGCTTAAAAGTGCGGAATTTAGCGCCTATTCCACGCGTTGGGAACATCAGCAAAGCCGATTAAAACAAATTGCCAACGACCTTGAAGAGATTTTGCTGGAAACCGATGGCAATGCCGAAACCATTGCCGAATGCCGGATGATGCAGGAAGAGGCGGAAGCCGTATTAGAACAGCAGGCGCAAAATCGCCACAACTTGGAAACCGCCAGCCAGCTCTTGCAAACCCGGCAAGACAGCACTGACCAAGCCTTGAACGAAGCCCGGCAGAAAGTTTATAGCCTCAATGCCCAGCTGGGTTCTTTACGCGCCTCCGAAACCTTAACCGGTAAACAAATAGAGCGCTTGCACAGCCAACATCAACAATTGGCCGAACGCCTAGTAGATTTGGAAAAAAGGCTGCAACTGGGCTTGGCGCCATTAGATGAAGAAAAGCAGCTCCTGGAACAGAAAATAGGAGAGAAAGCCCAGCTGGAAAGCACCTTAAAAAAGCAACGGGGTTTGCAAGAGGCGATAGAGCAGGACATAAACCAATTGTCCGAACAACAAAGCCGCGAACAACGCGCCATGGACAAACAAAAAGAAGCACTGGATACACTTCGCTTTGAATTGCAAGAAAGCAAAGTGCGCCAACAAACCGTCACTGAACAACTAAAAGAAATTGATGCCGATGCCGAGCAAGTGTTAAAAACCTTGCCCGAACAGGCAAAAGAACCCCAATGGAAAACTAAAGTTGATGATTTGTCGATACAAATCGAACGATTAGGTACAATTAACCTGACCGCCATCGAAGAATACAAATCCCAATCCGAGCGCATGAACTTTCTGAACGAACAACATGCCGATTTGATTTCGGCCTTACAGATGCTGGATCAGGCAATCAGTAAAATTGATAAAGAAAGTAGGCTGCGTTTTAAAGAAACATTCGATAAAATAAACATCGGATTACAAGAAAAATTCCCAAAATTATTTGGCGGTGGGCAAGCTTATTTAGAGCTAACCGAGCAAGACTTGCTGGAATCGGGCGTTAACATCATTGCCAGACCGCCCGGCAAGCGCAACAGCTCCATACACTTATTATCCGGTGGAGAGAAGGCACTGACCGCAGTCGCGTTGGTGTTTTCAATTTTTGAACTAAACCCAGCGCCGTTTTGCCTGTTGGATGAGGTCGATGCGCCTTTGGATGATGCGAATGTTGGGCGGTTTTCAAAAATGGTGGAAGAGATGTCGGCAACTGTACAGTTTTTGTATATATCCCATAATAAAGTCACTATGGAGATTGCAAAACAATTGGCAGGTGTTACGATGAAAGAACCGGGCGTGTCCCGAATGGTCGCAGTTGATATTGAAGAAGCAGTGAGTCTGGCGGAAATCTAATGGATAAAGAACTTTTAAGAATTGTAATTATAGCAACTGGTCTGCTGATCATCATGGGCATGTTGGTCTGGAGTTATCTAAGAAACAAAAAATCACGCGAAGCAGAGGTTGATCTTTTTGAGGCTCCCGCCTACAAAGCGCAAGCTAACGACATGTTCGCAGTTGAAGATGACGACTTGGGCGACGACTTGGGTGCGCCGCCTGCGGGCCATCATTTTTTTGACCAAGAAGATGCGATTTTTGAGCCTGAAGAAGACGACGACCTAGAGCCAGCACCGCGAGTCTCTGCGCCTGCCATTATCCAGTTCAGCCTGATTGCCAAGGCCGATGAAGGCTTTAATGGCTTGGATTTGGTCAACGCCTTTGAGATTGTCGGCCTGGAATATGGAAGCCTGAAAATTTATGAGCGCTTAGATGCAAACCGTTTGGTTGATTTTGGCGTGGCCTGTATGGTTGAACCCGGCACTTTCCCGACCACTGACCTAGAAACCTTTTTCTGCCCAGGGCTGGTATTTTTCATGCAGCCTGGCGCGTTGGACGATGCCCAAGCGGTTTTTGATGATTATATAGACACCTTGCAGTTATTGGCGATAGAGCTTGATGGCACTATTTTAGACCATCATCGCCAGCCACTGACAGACACAACCATACGTGCTTTGCGGCAGAGTTTGTGAGGGTGGTTGGGGAATCGTTTTGTGAATCAAATTTGAAAGATGGAAAATAATAATCCCCAATGGGGTGTGACTATGACTATTGAAGAAAACACTCAGGTTAATAAGCCCCTTGCGAAGACCGCAGAGGTAAAACTATCTGAATTAGCAAAGAGCTTACCCCCAGTTTCATCTGGCATTCCCATGCCTAAAGTACAGCCACCTAAAAACTTACAGCCCGCCAAAGATCAAGCAGCATAGTGATGCCGCTATTAGCATTGTATAGAGTCCGAAGCTGGTTAATCTTCATCAACCACCCTCTCCCTCAGGGAGAGGGTCTTACACGTGTAGGTTTTTAATAAAAAGTATGACGAGACAGTGCGTTGAGGTAAATTGATGAGAGTCATCAACATCTATTTACCGAAGGTACCGCCATGTCTCGCCACCCAGAACTATACCA
>JAPLRR010000054.1 GCA_026399075.1 Methylococcales bacterium | reverse complement strand
CATACCCAAAAAGCAAAAACAGGCTCCGGCAAAACCATTAAGCTTTTTTGCTGAGCAATATAAAACCCGCGACGAATGTATGACCCAGGCCTATTTGAGTGGGCACTATACACTTGCTCAAGTGGGTGAATATTTTGGCGTTAGTTACGCCACCGTGAGCCGGGCAGTGAAACAGGCTGAAAAGAGGGTGGATAATGTCAAAGGTAAGGCCTGACCCTTAGGCGTGACCTGACCCTTAGGCGTGACCCTTAGGCGTGGGCTGAAAAGAGGGTGGATAATGTCAAAGGTAAGGCCTGACCCTTAGGCGTGTCCTTAGGCGTGTCGGCGTGGGCGTGTCAAAGGTAAGGCCTGACCCTTAGGCGTGTGACCCTTAGGCGTGTGACCCTTAGGCGTGACCCTTAGGCGCTTTGGGGGCGGTTAATCGGGGAAAAAAGCGGTGTCCCTAACTTGCTCAAGTGACCAAGGACAGGTGTCATCAAATAAGCCATCATCAAGCCGTGTTTGCTTGGCGGCTTCGATCTTGGCTAACGGATAAGCATGGGTCAATAAATTAAACAACTGGGACTTAAGCCCGGGATTGTCGTTAATGACATCCTCTAAATTCATGCGCTGGCCTTTAATCGTCAATAGCCAACTGCGCCCCCGTCTCGCCGGTTGATATTTCCATTTAAGCAACTGCACTAGTAACACCATTAAACGACTTTGAAGCTCCCGCTTTTCACTTCTGCCCAAAGCCTCTATTTCCTCGATCAGATTATCGATGTCTAAATCAATCAGCCGACCTGATCTCAATAAAGCAGCTTGCTCTTGTGTCCAGCTATAAAAGTCTTGCTCATAATTAATCATGTTTTACCCTCATGGGTTACATTGCCTTTATTCGGTGATTTCTTGGGCTATAGTTTATAGTCCATAGGATGGGTAGGGCGGTAGGTGTAACCCATCAAACCCATGCCTAACTATCCGCCATACCAAAACAAAGTGCATTATTCCCTTCAACAGATCCATCATCAACCTACAATGTGCCGCCGTTTGTGCTGGGTTTCGCTATCGCTCTACCCATCTTACGGGTTATTTCGCTACGCTCAATTAGCTAAACCTACGCAACTTTCTCCATGGCAGGATAGAACTACACACCCGCACTTCACGCCCTGGCACACGCCCACACATCCACGCGGCTAACCCCCGCTTGTTTTAACAAGGCCGCCAATTCATGCGCTGTTGAGCCGGTGGTCATCACATCATCGGCGGTTAGGGCGGTTTGGTGGGGGGTGTCGCGTTGGCGGATGCACGTGTCCAGCACTAAGGGGATTTGTAATTGTTTGGCGACGGTTTTGGCGATTTCTAGGGCTTGGTTAAAGCCGCGTTCGCGGTATCGGGCTTTGTGTAAGGGTACGGGTAAGATCAACTCCGGCCTTTGCGCGGTTTGTTGCAAATGCTCCGCCAATAACAGGCCAAGCAAACGGGCATTTTTATAATGGGCGCCAAATTTTAAGGCCAAGATCAAATGGCGGATTTCGCTTTGGTAGAGATAAGGTGCGTAAGTTTCATCAAAAGCGGGCGGTGTAGCCAAGCATTGCCCGCACAACATCGGTGGTGTGGCGGGTGGTTCCAGTTGGGCGGCGCATCGGTAACAACATAAGGTGTTCCTTGCCAAGCGTTGCAGGCAGGGTGCACACAAGTCCAGCGTCCCCAATCCATCATTGCCGCATAAGATGCAGGTAGGCGGGAACAGGTAATGCTGTATAATATCGCTCCAGTTGTTACCCATTTTTATTCCTTTCGGTTGACGAATAATGCCACACCCAGTCAGCCTTACCCGTTTACTTTAGCTGGAGCTTAACAGAATGTCTGCAAACCCTGCAATTAGCCGTCACTTTTCCGCTGCCATCCGTCACGATTGGCAGTTGGCAGAAGTGCAGGCGCTTTATGCCTTACCTTTTAATGATCTGATTTTTAAGGCACAAACCCTACACAGGGAGTATTTTGATCCGAATGAAGTTCAAATCAGCAGTTTGTTAAGCATTAAAACCGGCTCGTGTTCAGAAGATTGTGGCTATTGCCCTCAAAGTGCGCGTTATGATTCTGGCTTGACCCCTGAGGCATTAATGCCTGTGGACGCGGTGTTAAAAGCCGCCCAGCTGGCCAAAGACCAAGGCGCATCGCGTTTTTGTATGGGCGCGGCGTGGCGGCAACCCAAGGATAGGGATGTGGAGCGCGTGGTGGAAATGGTGCAGGGCGTTAAGGCGCTAGGCATGGAAACCTGCGTAACGTTGGGCATGTTGACGGATGCACAAACCCGCCGTTTGAAAGAAGGTGGCTTGGATTATTACAACCATAATCTGGATACTTCAGAAGACTATTATTCTGAAGTCATCACCACCCGCACTTACCAAGACCGTCTGGACACCTTGGAGCGCGTTAGGGATGCCGGTATCAATGTGTGCTGCGGCGGCATCGTTGGTATGGGCGAAAGTGATGTTGACCGTGCCCAATTGTTGATCCAGTTGGCTAATATGCCCAAGCATCCTGAAAGTGTCCCCGTCAATATGTTGGTGCAGGTTGAAGGGACACCGCTGATGGGTACGGAAGAAATGGACCCGATTATGTTTATTAGGACGCTGGCGGTGGCCAGGATTATGATGCCCAAATCGCGGGTACGTTTATCGGCAGGCCGCAACTCCATGAGTGATGAAATGCAGGCTTTATGCTTTTTGGCAGGGGCCAATTCCATCTTTTATGGTGACAAACTGTTGACCACCGACAATCCCATGACCAACCACGATTTGGCTTTGTTTGGGCGTTTAGGCTTGCATTCTGGCGGCTCAAGTTACGCCTGATGTCGGCTTGGTTTTCACAATTGGCCGCTAATCTGGAGGCCACGGCGGCACAAGGTTTGTACCGTGCTAGACGGGTGTTGGCTACGCCCCAAGGCAGTGTGGTGCAAGTCGATGGCAATCGCGTCGTCAATTTTTGCAGCAATGATTATTTGGGCTTGGCAAACCACCCGGATGTGGTGGCCGCTTTTCAGGCCGGGGCTAACTGTTATGGGGTCGGTAGCGGTTCCGCACATTTGATTTGTGGCCACAGCGCCGCCCACCATGCCTTGGAAGAAGAACTGGCCGCGTTTACCGGACGCGATAGGGCGCTGTTATTTTCTACGGGTTATATGGCCAATGTCGGCATTATCACGGCTTTATTGGGCGCTAAAGATGCAGTCTTTGAAGACCGTTTAAACCATGCCTCGTTGTTGGATGGCGGTTTGATGTCGGGGGCCACCTTTAAACGCTATGCCCATGGGGATGTCGGCCATCTCCAAGGGCAAATGGCTAAAGCCACAGGCAATAAGCTGATAGTCACCGATGGAGTGTTTAGCATGGATGGCGATTTTGCGCCTTTACCAGCTTTGGTGGCGGCCGCCAAAGCTGCTGATGCTTGGCTAATGGTCGATGATGCCCACGGGCTGGGCACGATAGGCAATCACGGTGGTGGAATCCTGGACTATTACGGTCTTAATCAAGATGACGTGCCTATGCTTATGGGCACTTTGGGCAAGGGCTTAGGTACTAGCGGCGCGTTTGTGGCAGGCCCGGCGCTGATCATTGAAACCTTAATCCAAAAAGCCCGCACTTATATTTATACCACCGCTATGCCAGCCGCTGTTGCAGAAGCCACGCGGGCCAGCTTGAAAATCGCCAGCACCGAAAGCTGGCGTAGGGATAAACTCCAAGCATTGGCCAGCCATTTTCGGGCAGGAGCAGGACAACTGGGTTTACAATTGATGCCGGCCATTGCCGCTGATAAGACAAATCCTGAAGCGGTGGTTTCCGCCATACAACCCATCTTGGTTGGCGACAGCGAACGCGCTGTTGCCATTAGTAATGCGCTATTAAAAGCCGGTTTTTGGGTCAGCGCCATACGCCCACCTACAGTGCCTGTCGGCGGCGCACGGTTACGGGTGACTTTTTCGGCCTTGCACGAAACCCAGCAAGTTGACGGTTTGCTGGATGCCTTGGCAACCATCATGGTAAACCACCCCCCCACTTTTAAATGATAAAACTCCACCAACAAACTTACGGCCAGGGTAAACCCTTAGTGCTGGTGCATGGCTGGGCTATGCACAGCGGCATCTGGCGCGACTTTGCCCTGCAACTGGCGCAATATTATGAAGTGACTTGCATCGATTTGCCGGGTCATGGACGCAGTGAAAAACTCGACGAATTTACCTTGGCCCGTATTACAGAAAGCCTAGACCAAACCATACGCGCCGAAAGCAGTTGTTGGTTAGGCTGGTCTTTAGGCGCTTCGGTGGTGCTGGAAATGGCTAAGCGTCACCCTGCACGGGTTCAGGGGCTGGTGTTGTTGGCGGGTAATCCCTGTTTTACCCAAACCGCCGATTGGCCGGGCGTGAACTTTGGCTTGTTGGAGGGTTTTGCAGGCCAACTGGCAAAAGATTGTCCGACCACTTTAGTGCGATTTTTATCGTTACAAGTACAAAACTTGCCCAATTTCAAAGACCAACTTAAGGCCCTAAAAGCAGCGGTACAAGAATGCCCACCGCCTGATCACGATACTTTGCAAGGCGGTCTGGACATCTTAAAACAGACGGATTTGCGGCCTGTGTTAGCGGGACTTAACATCCCCGTCGCGGCAATTTTAGGCTCACACGACACCTTAGTGCCCATCGTCGTGGGTGAGGCAATGCAGGCTTTGGCCGCCCATATACAAGTTTCTAAAATTGACCGGGCTGGCCATTTGCCATTTTTATCCCATAGGGATGAGGTGCTGGCCATTATCAGCCGATTTATGGATGCCTTATGAGGCCGGATAAAGCCAAGATCCAGCATTCATTCGCAGCAGCCGCAGACAGCTACGACAGCGTTGCGGGCTTGCAGCGCCAAGTCGGTACCGCGTTATTGGTCTGGCTGGATGCAGCCAGTTTGGCTGGCACTGTATTGGATTTGGGTTGTGGCACAGGGTTTTTAACGGGTTTGCTGGCCGCGCAGCCTAAGGTTGACTCCCTAATCGCCGTCGATATTGCCTTGACCATGCTGCATACAACCCTCCATAAAACGGCAGCGCAACAGCGTATCCGGCCTGTTTGTGCTGATGCGGAATATTTGCCTTTTGCAGGGCAAAGCGTGGATTGGGTGGTGTCCAATTTGGCCTTGCAATGGTGCACGAACCTTGGTGCTGTGTTCAGCGGCATCAAACAGGTATTAAAACCCCAAGGCCAGCTGGTATTTTCAACCTTCGGCCCGCAAACCTTACACGAATTAAAAAGCGCTTGGGCGGGTGTTGACGACCACAAACACGTCAATAACTTTTATAGCGCCCAGCAAATCGGGGTTTTCCTGCAACAGGCGGGATTTACCGACATTCAACTGGAAAGCACCCTGTACATTTCGCATTACGGTTCGGTGAGGGAGTTGATGCAGGAATTAAAACAACTGGGCGCACACCATGTCATTGAAGGCGGCAATAAACGCCTAACCACAAAAACCGCGATGCAGGCCATGATGGCTGCGTATGAAACCTTCAGAACCGAGGGCCAAATTCCGGCAAGTTTTGAGGTGATACGGGTGATGGCTAATAACTAATCACTGTTCAAAAAGCCAAGGGTGGCGGGTTTTTTGCCCATTGTTCAGCATCGCATAGGGATTTTGGTGGGTAGACAAACGTTGCCAGCCTTACCTGGCTGACGAAGGCAGGACAAAGCCAACGTATCCAACCCAGAACATTGAGCAGCAATTGATAAACTATACAACGGCCTTTGTTTCAACAGTCTTCATTTGCCAACACTTTTGTTGGTACAGGAGCATCAATAGGCACTAACCGCTCAATTGTTGCTGGGAATATGATAGGATACTATGCTTCGATAAGTGTTGACTCCGTTATAACCCATAACACAGCAACCGTGTGGTGTGCTTGTCGGTGAAATAAGGGGTAGCCACGCTCCTAACTGGGCAAGAGTTATTATTGCCTTATCAGGTAGTTTTGAAGTGGTTTTACATGACGGCCAAAAAACAGACTTTTATTCAAAACCGCCCCCATTATGGCTTGTATATGCCAAAATTAAACTGGCGCACTATGCAGAACTTTTCCACCAACCCATTGGCGCTGATTTTGTCCTCAACACTCTATAACGAAGCTGGTTGCATCAGAAGTTTCCCTGATTTTTTAACAGCCTGCCATGAAGCCCAATAATAAAACCACCGTCTTTGACTGCGCAATCATTGAACTTCCAAAATGGTATAACAATTAGGGCAATATAAGGTTTGTTGAGGAAAACAAACATTTCCCGTTTGGGATAATTGGAATTAAAAATAGGTTGGCAAGCATTAATCAGTCCGCCAAGGATTTATTGGCGGTAACGAAAAATTTTTATGATGTTTAATTAAAGTCCTATTCAATGTTATTCAACTCCTACGCTTTTATTTTTGGTTTCCTACCCGTAGTCTTTTTAGGTTTTTTTGGGATTGGTCGATATAGCCACTACTTGGCATCTCTGTGGCTTGCCGCCGCGTCGCTATTTTTCTATGGCTGGTGGGATGCGCGGTAT
>JAPLRR010000104.1 GCA_026399075.1 Methylococcales bacterium | reverse complement strand
GATCCATTGGTATAGTTCTGGGTGGCGAGACATGGCGGTACCTTCGGTAAATAGATGTTGATGACTCTCATCAATTTACCTCAACGCACTGTCTCGTCATACTTTTTATTAAAAACCTACACGTGTAAGACCCTCTCCCTGAGGGAGGGAGTTTAATGTAGATTAATCAGCTTCGGACTCTATACTCGCTAAAATGCAACGGCTTTAGGCATCCCAACTTGTCTTTAATGGAAACGCTCCCCCAAACTTCTACCCTCATCCGGCACAGAATAATTACCGCCTATCCCTTTACAGCCTTACGGCTAATCATTATCCTGTAAGCCTTTTCTTTTAAGCGTTCCCACGGGTATCCTGATGCAAACCAGAAATAGTCCACTTATCACCACAAACCCCGTCAAAGCCATTTTTCTGGCTGGCCTGCTGGGATTAACGTTGGCTTCCTGTACCCAAAAAGAGGAAGAAAAAAACCAAGCCAAACCGATACGGCCCATCAAAATGATGACCATAGGCGCCGCGCTAACTGGGCAGACCCGGAAATTGCCTGGCACTGTCAGGGCGACAGACCGGGTTGATTTGGCATTTCAAGTGGCTGGGCCCTTAATCGAACTGCCGGTTAAAGAAGGCCAGCGCGTTAAAAAAGGCGATTTACTGGCCAGAATTGACCCGCAAGACTACCAAACCAACCTGCTCAATGCCAAGGGTGCCGTTGCTAAAGCCAAAGCCGCCGTTGACTATGCCGTGGCCGAATACAAACGCTATCTTAACGTAAAGGCTACCGACGCAGGCGCGGTCAGCGATTCTGTGGTGTCCCTAAAACAGACCGCACAAAGCGTGGCGCGGGCTGATTTGCAATCAGCACAAGCCGGACTGGCTGCTGCCGAAGACCAATTGGCCTACACCCAATTACGCGCGCCATTTTCTGGCGTGATTGCCCGCAAATATGTGGACAATTACCAAGAAGTCACGGTCAAAGAACCCATCTTAAGCCTGCAAAATATGACCGATGTCGAACTGTTGGTGGCCGTGCCTGAAGCCATGATGGTGCCGATACGAAAAACCAAACCCACCATTTATGCCGAATTTTCCGCAGACCCTACCCGGCGTTTTGAACTCAAGCTCAAAGAAGCCGCCTTGCAAGCCGATAATTTGACCCAAACCTACCAAGTTGTACTGGTCATGGCCGCCCCCACCGACATCCGCATTTTGCCGGGCATGTCTGCCACAGTCGCCTTTGAGTTCGCCACCCTCCCCGTCGATGAAGCCAGCATGATCATCCCTGCCATAGCCGTGACCGCCAATGATGCCGGCCATGCGACGGCTTGGGTGGTGGACACCACTACTTGGGCGGTACATCGCCGCGAAATCACCACAGGTGATTTGACCGGAACTGACAGCATTAAAGTCACAACTGGCTTAAGCCCAGATGAAGTGATCGCCATCAGCGGTGTCAGCAAATTGCAAGAAGGGCAAGTGGTTAGGAAACTGGAGTAGCAAAGGCCCAAACAACCTTAATTTGCACGGTGCAACAGCCCCATCTCCCCGAAGGCGAAGGGGCTGTTGACTTGTGTAGATGCCCATTGTGCACACCACTAAGTTACCTTAGCCTGATCGCCCAAATTTACGCACGTAATCCCCCAACTGAAAATTCTCCTGCACTTCATCATGCGGAATTAGCAAATACGTCCACGCCTTGCCGCCATTTTTCAGTAAATATGCACTGGCATTTTCACACCACACAGCGGCGGCATCGGCTTTGGCTTGTACGTTGGCAGCATTCATTTCAGCTTGTGATTTGGTTTCTACCATTAACACCAGGCTTTTAGTTTCAGCCACAAAGTCCGGGATATATTCATGGTGATCCGCACCGTCTTTATAAAAAATTTGAAACTGGCCTTTAGCAGGTTTAAACCATTTTAAGGCATCGCGTTCCAGAATAACGGCAAAACGGCGCTCTGTGTCAGAATCAAATTTTTGTACGGGGTACAAACAGTTACTGAATTGGCCAAACAACAACTGCTTGATCCGACTTTTATCGCCCACCGTATCCCGGTAACAATGCACGGGTTGACCAGCAGCAACGGTATAGGCACAAGGCTTCAATGGGGTAAAACCACTACGCACTTCCACTTCATAGCTGTCGGCCTGTTCCCAAAAATGTTCTGCCATTTGTGCATGCAGGGTTTTAGCGAGCAAGCCACGATGATTAGCCAACACATTGTTGATTTCATCAGCCGATAAGTTTTGCGCACTAAAATGCCCAACGACTTGTTCGGCTAAGCCATAAATCAACTCAGCGTGGTCATCATAAGAAATATCGTCATAATCAATCAGCGCGTGGACAATAGTGTCTTCTGGCTTTACTTCCCCCACAATTGCCTGGGCCGCCATGGTTACTTGTCGATTGGTTTGCAAACTCTGGATCAAAATATCCTGTTCCAAAGGTTGTAGATTCAAGCCGCTTAAATCCAGCGTAAAAGGTTTATAGCCATAACTCACCTCACCTTTTGGAACCACCAACACCCGTGGAATATCAATGGTTTGTTGAACCATCAATGCAGCCGTTTTGGCAACAATGGCGGCCACATCAAGCGGATTTTCCATATCGGATAATGACTGCTGGCCACTGGCCAACTGCCCAATAACCGCCTGAACCACGGCTTGTTGTATTTCCGTATTCAACAACGCCTTACTGGTTGTCACTGTTTTTGGGCTATGTTGTAACTTGTTCATTTCAGCCAACGCAAGATAGGCCACCGTTTGTTCAGCAACATTAAACTGGGGGGTTGTGTCTGTCCCGCCAGCGGGATAAGTGGCTTCAGTCGTGTTCCCGCCAATCATAGTGTCCAGATTAGGGACGACTGCAACACTTTCGGTTTGCACCTCGTCGGCAGGCGCATCGAGTATCACTTGCTTTAAACGCAAGGGATTATTCGGATTATTGGCTTCATCAATAATTTCCTGAAAACGGTCATGCGCGACAATGTTTAAGCGATCCACCGCCGTAACACCAGTACGCTTTCCATAAGGCAAGCGCAAACCCCGCCCTATGGATTGCTCAATTAACGTTCTGGCATTGGCGGCGCGTAGTGGCACAATGGTATAAAGATTGGTGACATCCCAACCTTCTTTCAGCATGTTGACGTGAATCACCACCTCAGTCGGTTCATCGTGGCTTTCAACCGCCAACAAACGGTTAATCATTTCCTCTTCGGCAGCACCTATCCGGCTGCTATCCACCTGAATGGTTTTGCCCTGATAACGGCCACCAAAAAATGCCGCCGACCCCATTAATCCAAGCAAATGCGAAGCATGGCTGGTATCACGGGCAATCACCAACATAAACGGTTTAACAATCGCCAAACCGTTTTCCCGCGCATAGGTCAACAGCTCCACCTTGGTGGCTTCATGCAAACGTATCCCATCCATCAGCTTGATTTTTTCCAGCGCTTCTTTGGAATACTGGCTCGCATCAAAATTGCGTTGCGTGACCACCGCAGGTTCTTTGACAAAACCATCATCCATGGCTTTGGCCAAAGGATAATCCACCACCACATTCTTAAACGGCACAGTGCCTTTACTGCCTTCAGTAAACGGGGTTGCCGTCAGCTCCAGCCCCAGTAAAGGATTTAACTCATTCAAGGCCCGCACCCCGGCATCAGCACGGTAACGGTGTGATTCGTCCATCAATAACACCAAATCCGGCAACTGGGCCAAATAATTGAAATAACTATCGCCCAAATATTCAGACAAGCGTTTAATGCGTGGCGACTTACCGCCGCGTACTTCCGAATTGATTTTTGAAATGTTGAAGATATTGATAGACACCGATGAAAACAAACTACCCGCATGACGGCCTTTTACCTCGTAATCATCCCCGGTAATAATCACCGGCGAATTACCGGCAAATTCAGCAATGCCCTTAAACACATACTTGGGCGTATTGGGTGTAAAGTCGGCAATCAGCTTGTTATAAATTGTTAAGTTAGGCGCGAGCACAAAAAAATTGCTGATGCCATGCGCCAAATGCAAATAACTGATAAACGCACCCATCAAACGGGTTTTACCCACGCCTGTCGCCAAGGCAAAACACAGCGACGGAAAGTCCCGTTCAAAATCGCTGAGCGTTGGAAATTCGGATTTTAAAATCTCCAGTACATTCGCCACTTCACGTTTTGAATGCAGCATGTCTGGCGCGGCAGCAATGGCTTGTTGCAAAGCCCGTAAAGCATCGCGTTGTGGCGCGCGTAAACTCAAACGACCTGAAACGGCTTGCAAGACTTTTTCGCTCATACCTGTTCCTGTTGTTTGGGTTCTTCCGTATTCGTTTGTATTGCCGTTTGCCTTGCCAAATACGCCGCACGTTTATAAGCTTCAAGGGAAGCAATAAGGTCTGGATTTTTGGCTTGCTGTAATTCGGAAGCTTGCATGCGCTTTCTAGGCAGCAGCCACAGGGACGGCCACATTCTTTGGTTTTCGGTAAGACTGGAATTGAAAGTCAGACAAATCAACCGGATGTTGGCGTTTGCTTAAATGTAAAACTTCCAAACCTACGATTTCACCAGCGGCATCGTAATCAACAATAATGCCCGGCGCCACTTCTTCCGATTCGATTACCTCAATATCTACCAGTTGCAAATGCAAAGCATCAGCTGATTCATCAATATTCAGTTTCATAATTTATTTCTCATGTTACGGTCGAAATTGCGGTAATAACGCGGGTTGGATCTACGTTTGGGTTAACGATAACGCGCAATACCCGCCCCTCGAAATCGTCAATTATACTCAGGCGATGTTCTAATTCGGAATCTATGGGGTCGGCATGAACGAGTTGCGGATGTGCAATAACTTGCTCCAACCATTCCAAGCGGATATTCGTCCGCTTACGCAAACTTTCACGTGCGTGTACGGTGAGTTCGTAAGTCATGACCCATCACCAAAAAAATCATCTTGTGCCGTGTTCACGGGCTTGCGTTTTGGGTTTATTGGCGGCTGGTTGCTAACCGGCCCAACGGCTGCCATCGGCAAATTCGCGACATTCAGGCTGTAATCATCGTGTCCCCATTCGCAACGCGACAACACCATTTTCGGGATTTTTTTCAGCGTGAGATTGGCAAAGGCATCGGGCTGACCGCGAAATGCCGCGCAACACACTAACAACGTGCCCGTGCCACCGACTTCATCGGACAAGTCTTGCAATTGTAGCTGCGACAAGTTTTGGGTGGTGACATAAATAAAATCCTGTTCGGAGGAATAGCCGTGCTGCCACCATCGGCTATCCGAGGGCGCGTAAGTAAAGCCTTCGAGTTTGCATAAGGCTTGGGCCAACATCGCGGCATTGTAATTTTTATTGACCACCCAATTACCCCAGCGGTCTTGTTCCAATAAAGACGGCGCTAGGCGGTAATAGCGGAAACCGCCGCCACCTTGCCAGTTCACGGCTTTGGAAATACCGCCCTGATCGTCGCCGTCTATGACTTTTTTTAAACGGGGGATGATGTGCGTATGGCAATGCTCGCCCAGCTCTATCATAATCCAACGCCGCCCCATTTTGTGGGCGACTGCGCCGGTGGTGCCTGAACCTGCGAAGGAGTCTAGGATTAGGTCGTTGGGGTTGGTGGCGAGTTCAATAATTCGCTTCAAGAGTTTTTCAGGCTTAGGAGTAGAAAAAACATCAACCTCGTTGAATTTTGAAGTCTCCCGTTTCGATTCTTGGTTGTCACCAGCCTCAGTTCTTGGCCACCAAGTCGTTGCCACAATTCCATTTTGAACCTCAGACAAAAATCTTTTTAGTCTCGGAACATTATTACCAGATTCACCAAACCAAATTCTGTTATCAGCGACCAATTCAGCGAATCTGCTTTTGGAACTTCCCCAGCAGCGTCCTTTTGTTGGGGAAATGACTCGCCCCGATGGCGTGGTAATATCAAAGATATTTTCACTGACTCCGGTTCTTGCGTATGCAGCACCGCGCTGTCCGCCAGTCAAGCTGATAGTGAAATCACTCGACATCCAAAGACCGCGCGAGTCGTTATCTGGATTTGTGAATCGCGCATCGGCTTCCTCGGTACGTTGTAATAGCTTAGGTCGCCAAACGGTTTTATTTTTGGCGAAGACAAGAACATGATCGTGAGAGTCTGATAGCCAAACTGCATTGGCTTGCGGGGATGATTTTTTCTGCCAAACCACATTCGCCACAAAATTCCCCCTTCCAAACACCTCATCACACAACACCTTCAAATAATGCGCTTCGTTGTCATCAATGGTAATCCACAAGGAACCGTCATCCGACAACAAGGAACGGATGATTTCCAGACGGTCACGCATCAGCGACAACCAAATCGAATGCTCCAGCCCATCGTCATAATGGGTAAACGCGCTACCCGTGTTATACGGCGGATCAATAAACACACACTTCACCTGCCCCGCATAATCCTGTTCCAAGGCTTTCAAAGCCAGCAGGTTGTCACCAAAAATCAGCTTGTTGTCAAAAATATCCGGCATAGGTGCGGATTTATCCGCACCCACAGGCTGCCGCCTAAATTTAGCGTGATACGACAAATCCTTATCTTCCAACAAAATACGTGGCTCCAGCTTAGGCCGCTTATCCTTGCCTATCCAGGTCAATTCCAGTTTGGTTTTACTCATGTTGCTGTTCACTTTTCAAAAAGGGGATGGCTTGACTTTGTTTGTCCAGCCACAGCCCTGTAGGCCGGAATAAGCTGCTTTGAGCGATAGCGAAAAGCGGCGTTTCCGGCACAACAGACTTATCGGCTGCGTGGTGTGCCGGAAACGGCAGTTTTCACTCACGTTCAAACTACCTTATTCCGGCCTACAGGGCTGCGTTTATGCAATTCAGCGGCTGTCTTGAGCTGTTGATAAAGGGCATCAGGAAGGTTTTCTATGGTCAGTGCAGGCATGGGTGTTCCTCAACAGGCATTATGGCTACCGTTTAGATTATAACAATAGCGCCGTTGTTTCGTAACTTCTCATTAGTGGCAGGATGAAGACCTGCGAGGTTTATAAAACCTCGCAGGTCTTCCGTTGTTGCTTAAATGTACGTTTCCGGCACTTTAGCGTGGTGTGCCAGAAACGGCAGTTTTCACTCACGTTCGGCCTACAGGTCTGATGCAAATATGGGTGGCTTTAGCCGCGATTGTCGCGGCTAAACACTTTGTGGTGGGGGTTTACAAGGTCAGAACACTCATAAATACCTTTGTTTGGTGGCAACCTGTTTGGCGGGTGTCCGTTTACGGACGGTGCGAATGGGGGGCGTTGTGGTGCGTACGGCTTTTTTAGGTAACACGGTACGTTTAAGTAGCCGCCAGCCAACCACCAAGGAACTGCCACCTAGCACCAAACCGAAGGCAACCCAGGTTAGCATCCAAAGATCCCATAACGGGCGGTAATAAAGCCATCCAAAATCCCAATGATGCAGGCCAGAATATAGCCAGCGTAAGACCCGCCCACTACGGTCAAGTTTGCTCAGCAATTTTCCATCTTGGGGATCCAAATAATAGCGTGTACCTGCCTCGTCGGCCAAGGTCACCAACACCACGGGCAAGGGTTTTTCCACCAGACTTTGATGGTGTCTGGGATAGTAATAGTTGTCGTATCCGGTCAAAATTTCTTTGGATGCCACTTTGGTTTTGCCTGCCACCCGCGTGATTGCCGCCATCAGGTTATCGTCGCTGAATTTGGCGGATGTGCCGTAGGGCAATTGCGGCAAGCGCCGACCATCACGGGTATGTGCCAACAGCACGGCATCATCGCCCAGTCGTCGCCAACTGAGCTCAACAATATCCGCTCCGCCAACCGACAAGGACAATAGCAGGGGTAGAACCGGTTGCCAATTTTGGATGACCTCAGGGGTGTTGTTACCCAAGTAGCGGTTAATTTCTTGCTTGCTAGGATTGGCCTGCGAAAATAGCTTCCCTGGATTGGTGTCGAGGAAACCACTGAGCGCCCAAAACAGTACTACAGTACCGCCAATTAACCCGCTCCAAAAATGCCATTTTAGCCAGAATTCACGGTAAGGTTGGGTGCGGCCTTGGGAATAGGTGCGCTTGCCGCCAAAACCTGGCCGCCAGCGCAACCAGCCGATAATCAGCCCGGTCAATGTCGCGATGGTTGCAAACAAACCTAACCATAGCTGCGCATCGTTGCGGTATTTGCCCAAGCCGATTGCCTCCATGGGTTTTAATAAATGTAACCAATTACCCGCCCAATAGAAAGCCCGGTCTACGCGCGTGGAGGCGTGCAACACTTCGCCAGTACGCGAAGAGATCAGCAATTCGCCGCCGTCTTGGTTGATGGCTATGCGGTGAAAAGGGCTTAAGGCATCTTGGTTGCGCAAAATGATGGGTTTTTCGACTGTTTCGACGTAGCTTGCGGTGATTAGGTCGGTGCTGTTATTTGCGTTAAACCAGTTTTCGGCAATGATTACGGCTTGGGCGGGTGTTGTTTCGCGTAGCTGGCCGTCGATTGCGGATAAGGCAAACCGCTGGCCTTGGCTATCTTCAACCAGCCAGACGGCTTCACCCGCACTGCGCACTAAGCGGGCATCAATAATATTGTCTTGGTTTTCCTGTCCTTGCTTAGCCGTTTTTTGTGCGGGTGGCGCGTCAGCGGGTTTGGCTTTATTTGCTACGGCGAGCTGGCGTTGCTGGGCGCTAAGTGACCAAGCCTCGCCTAGGCTTAACCAGCCGATTTCGGGCGCCAAGGTTTCGGCATGGGCAAGTTGTTGGCTGCGGTTTTGCGTGGTCGGGGTCGAATACATAATGACCAAACCCGTGAAAAACCAAAAAAACATGAATAAAGCCAGCACCAATCCTAGCCAGCGGTGGACTTGATACAGCAGCCAATTTAACGATTTCATTGTTGACCTCTAAAAATGTAAATGAATCTTGACGGCCAGTCAGGCCTGCCTTGTTAAAGTCCAGAAAGGTAATCGGCCAGCACACTGATCTCATCATCGCCCAGTGTTTTGGCGATAGTGTTCATGATGCCGTGCGGGCTGTTGGTACGGCTGCCCAGCTTCCAATTGACCAATTGGGAACGTAAATAAACCGCCCGTTGGCCGCCAATCAAAGGATAAACCACGGAGTCGGCAAGCCTGCCTTTGCCTTTGTCACCGTGGCAACTGCGACAGGCCGGTATGCCACGGGCTAGGTCGCCGTTTTTGAACAAATTGCTTGCCCAAGGGTTCTCGGCTGCGCCACTACCCGGCATGATGGGTAGGCTTGCAAAATAGGCGGCAATATCGGCCATATCAGTGGCGCTTAAGTCTTCGGCCATGATGGACATGGTGGCGTGGCTGCGTTCGCCGGACTGGAAATCACGCAGCTGTTTGACGAGGTAATCCGCATACTGGCCAGCATGGTTGGGTATCTTGGCATCGCTACTAATACCGTCTATGCCATGGCATTCTTGGCAGCGTCCGGCTTCGGATTTTTCTTTGCCGGCAACCGGGTTGCCGGAGCCTACGCGTTGCGCGTTAAGCCCGTCGTCATTGCCAGCCGCCAAGGCCTTGACCGATGCCATTAGCGCGAAGGCACTGACGACAAACAGGGCCTTCTTTTTCCAGCGCCGTTGCCTTTGCCAACTAAACCCTAGCCGCAAAGGTTCGCTGCTAAGGGGCATTACTAAACGCGATAAACCCATGCCTACTTCGCGGCCGCAAGCTGTTGCACGGTTTCCAGTGCCTTGGCGACATTTTCAGCGGGTTTTAGGCCAGTCAGGGTGGCGGCGATTTTACCGTCAGCCGTGACAATAAATGTGGTGCGTTCGGCAAAACCATGGGTGATTTCAATACCGCGCGAATCTTTTTTCCCGGGCGCTGCGTCCCTAATCGCCAAATCGTAGGATTTGGCAATTGCGCCGTCGACATCAGAGGCCACGGCAACTTTGCCTGCGCAATACTCAGGGTCTGCCGAAAAGTCGTTAAGCCGGTCTATGCTGTCTAGGGACACACCGACAACGGTTGCCCCGGCGGCGGCAAATTTGTCACTATTAATGGCAAAAGTGTGCGCCTGGATATTGCAGCCGCCTGTATAAGCCGACGGATAAAAATAGATGACCACCGGGCCTTTTTGCAATGCGGCTTTCAATGAAAAATCAAAAGCCTTGCCAGCCAATGAGGCTTGGGTTTGGAAATCCGGTGCCGGATGGCCTTGTGGCAAGGCCGCAATGGCCGGTAGTGCGGTTGCACCCGATAATAAGAAGCCCAGCAGTAAGCGTTTCATAGTGTCCCTGTTTTTTAAAGTGGTTTATAGGTATCGTGACAAGCCGTATCGCAAGCCTTGGATATTTCAATGGCCGAATTGGAAGCCGAGTTGTAATCATTGGCTTCGACATATTTAACAATTTGTGCGGCCAAATCTTCGTATTTTTTTGCGTCAGTGACAGCATCGGCGGCATTGCCCCGTTTTTCAAAAAAACCTTCGACCAGCTTGAATTGGCTTTGCATTTCTTTGGCAAGGGCAGTCGATGCGGCGGCATCTTTATTGGCAATATTGCCCTGTAAGTTATGGGAGTTGTTGTCGATAGACTCCATCAACTCTTCAAAATCAAATTCGGCTTCCGCATAGACAATGTGGGTGGCCAGCAGGAAAATAATTCCGCAAAGAGTAAGTTTGTTGCGCATTTTCTGGTAATCCTTGAGGGGACGGTTAATGTCATCCTTCATGTTGTTCAGTGATTAACACAGCCCAGTAAAGCCCCATGACCTTAGTGAAGTGGAGTACAAAGGCTTTAGACCTTGTACTCGCGGTTTTATTGCCGACACGGCAATGTCTAAAGCCATTGCACTCCAGCGGTAATTTCTTAACTGTGGGCAGTGTGGCTTAGCCTAGAATGTGCCTCTTGATAAATGAAAAAAAGCGGTTTTATGCTCAAAAATAAACCCGGAGGAACCTAATCGTCCTCCGGGTTGCCGCTTTCCCCAACTAGGCGATGAGTTCCTTGATCACCTTGCCATAAACCACCGTAGGACGTTCGGAACGGCCATTATGCAGATAAGTGGTTTTTAAGTGATCCAAGCCCATCAATTGCAAGACGGTTGCATGGAGATCATAGGTGTCTACCGCTTTGGTCTTGTCGGCCACTTGCAGGCCGATTTCATCGGTTGCGCCATAAGTGGTGCCCGCATTTACGCCACCGCCAGCCAACCATTGTGTATAGCCCCACGGGTTATGGTCACGGCCATTACCGCTTTGGCCGTAGGAAGTCCGGCCAAATTCAGAGGTCCATACCACCAGCGTGGAATCCAGCAGGCCACGGTCTTTCAAGTCCGCCAGCAGTCCGGCAATCGGTTTGTCCACCGCCCGCGCATGTTTGCTGTGGTTTTCTTCAAGGTTGGTGTGGCCATCCCAATTGCGGCTGTCGCCAGCCACTTCTTGCGGCCCGGAGATAACTTGTATGAAACGCACACCCCGCTCAACCAAGCGTCTGGCCCGCAATAAGGTTTCCCCGTAGCTTTTGCTGCCTTCATCATTCAAGCCATAAAGCTCTTTCGTGGCATCGGACTCCTTCTTCAGGTCAACGGCTTCGGGCGCGGTGGTTTGCATACGCGCGGCCAGTTCGTAAGATTGGATACGCGCTTGGAGTTCCGAGTCATTCGGATAGCGGGCACCACTTTGCTCGTTCAAACGCTTCAATAAATCCAATGCGCCACGTTGCTGTTTAGCCGATTCCAATTCTGGGCGTTCCAAGAACAGGATAGGCGAATCCCCTGGACGGAAAGCTGCACCTTGGTATACAGCTGGCAAAAATCCAGAACTCCAGTTAATCGAGCCACCTGTCGGCTCTTTTTTGTCATTATAAAGCACGACATAAGCAGGCAAATCCGGGTTGGCAGTACCCAGCGCGTATTGAATCCATGCACCCAAGGATGGACGACCGGGGTTTAAATCCCCGGTGTTTAGTTTGAGGATAGAAATATTATGGGTCGCGCCGATGGTGACACTGGACTTGACGAAGGCGAGTTTATCCGCATGTTGTGCCAGATTAGGCAGCAGGTCAGAAAACCAAGCACCACTTTCGCCGTGTTGTTTCCACGTCCGGTTGGTGGTAAACAGTTTGCCTGTGCCACCTCTTACGCCTTCCTTGATGCCTTTCATAAATGAGGGCGGGATGTCCTGCCCGGACAGCTTGATCAGTTCGGGCTTGTAATCATATAAGTCTATGGTGCTGGGTGCGCCATCCATGTGTAACCAAATGACCGACTTAACCTTGGCAGGAAAGTGGGGTTGTTTGGGCGCTAGCGGGTCTGCCAATTCAGCCGCCATGGCCGCTGAAAACATGCCCCCGCCAGGAAGTAGGGTGCTGGCGGCCAGACCGCCCAGTCCGTAACCTGTTTTGACTAAAAAGTCTCTGCGTGATTGATTGTTCATGATGTTTTTCCTAATAAAAAGTGAATGCCATTAAAACCGGTAACTGAACTCATTGGAGTTGGCAACCGTATGGACCAGATCAACAAAAGCCGCTGCCCTGACGGGGTTGATTGCTTTGGTGTCCTTTAAACCCGTCGGGATACTGACAGCAAACTTACCCGTTGCGGCTTTTTCCAGGATGTTTTTTTCTTGGCTGCCCAAAAATGCCTGTAACGCGGCTTTTTCAGCATCGTTAGGTGAACGGGAAAATAAAATCTGATAAAGCCTGTCCAACTGGGCCGTCTCGTTGTCGCCAGCTTCACTGATAACCCGGCCTGCCAAGGCTTGTGACCATTCAAACACGGTGTCGCTGTTAAACAAGGCAAGGGCTTGTAACGGGGTGGTGGTTACGTCACGCTTGCTGTGCACTTGTTGCGCAGATGCCATGTCAAAAGTTTGCAGCAAGGGATAAGGGACGCTGCGGCGGGTAAAGATATACAAGCTGCGGCGGTTTTGGTCGTGTGGATCTTTAGAGACCTGCCATTTATCCCCTGCCCCCAGATTTGACGGTACGGGAGGGAATACGCTAGGGCCGCCAACATTGCCTTCCAGTTTGCCGGAGGCAACCAGCAAGGAGTCACGGATTTCTTCCGCTTCCAAACGCTGCCTTGGGAACACGCCCAGCAGTTTGTTTTCAGGGTCTGCCTTGGCCAAGTCTTCACGCGCATCAGATGATTGGCGATAGACACTGGACAACAGGATTTCTTTATGCAGTTTTTTGATGCTCCAACCTTGTTTGATGAAGTTATCGGCCAAGTAATCCAACAATTCAGGATTGCTGGGTTTTTTTCCGGCTTTACCAAAGTCACTGACGGTTTCCACAATGCCACGTCCAAAGTATTGCGCCCAAACCCGGTTCACAAATACCCGTGCAGTCAGTGGATTATTGGCACTGGCTATCCATTTGGCCAACGCCGCCCGACGTCCAGATGAAAACTCCAATTGCAGAATCTCAGGTTTTTCGTCATTGATTGCGGCAATAAATCCTGGTTGCACTTCTTCTAAAGGACGGTCAAACACCCCTGAAAAGCGTACATGGGTGGCTGGTGCATCTTTGTAACCAAGCTCTGTCACGGCGGAGATAGTCGCAGAACCAGCTACGGGTTTAAGTTTATCGAACTTTTTCAATTCCTTATCCAGTGCTTTGATCTGTTTTGCTTTATCTGCATAATCAGGCTGGTAGTTCTTAGCGGATTTGTCTGAGTTATCCGTATAGAATGCCACCAGATCTTCTTCCTTGGCATTCGAGTCATAACGGTGGTTAACCCAACGGTCTTCTGGTGTCCACTGTTCTTTAGGCTTATTAAGCGCGGCCTGTGTGGCCAAGGAGAACCGCTCGTAATTGTATTTACGGCCCGCATCACGAATCGGATCCAGCAGCGCTAGTTTCTTAGCGAGAACTTCTTTTCTGGCTTCTTCCCATTTGCTTAATTGCGCTTCATAACTTTTTTCCAATGCGCCTTTCGGGGCAGGAATATTGTCTACGGCATGGACATTGGCAAAAAATGACTGTAACGAGTAATACTCTTTCATGGAGATATTATCGAACTTATGGTTATGGCATCTAGCACAGCCCACAGTCTGGGCTAAAAATACCTCGCCAACCGTGTCAGTGATGTCGGTGGTGTTTTGGAATTTTTTCTGCACCAAATCACGGGAGTTGCTGTCATCAGGGTAGCTTCTCAAAAATCCGGTGGCAATTAAGGCCTCCGAGTTGCCCGGTGCAATTTCGTCCCCGGCCAACTGTTCTGAGACAAATTGGTTATATGGCTTGTCGTGGTTGAAGGCGTTAATGACATAGTCACGGTAACGCCACAAGTTTTCACGGGTTTCATCGTTGGTAAAGCCGGAACTGTCGGCATAGCGGGCCAAATCCAACCAGCGCCGTGCTTGACGTTCGCCGTATTTTGGCGATTCCAACAAGCGGTCAGCAAGTTTTTCATAGGCATTTGGCGAGGTGTCGCTGACAAACGCGGCAACGTCCTCAGGGGTTGGGATAACGCCCCAGGCATCTAATGTTGCCCGCCGCACAAAAGCGGCACGGTCGGCATCAGGTGAGGGGGCAAGCCCTTTGGTTTCCAAAGGCGCCAATACGAAGGCATCAATCGGCGTACGTACCCAGGCTTTGTTGTTTACGTTGGGTTGGGCCGGAGATTTGATCGCTTGGTATGCCCAATGCTTGGATTTCTTCGGTGCGGCAACGGTGGTTGGCGTTGTTGCCGCAGCCGCCACTTGGCTTGCTGGTGGAGCGACTTGGGCAGCTGCCGTCTGAACGGGTGCTGGTTTAGTGTCAGCCACACCAATCTGGCCAACCGGATTGTTGAACAAGTCTGGTTTAGTGACCTGGCCTATGGCACCAACGGGATTATTGAACAGATCCACTGAGGAACCTGACTCTTGGGCCACCAAGACTGACAGCCCAAAGAAAATAGCGGAATATAGTTTTGTACGCATGGATTTACTCCCAAAAAACAAAATAAGGGATCATTGCCGACCCCAACAGCCCATCACTAACTCTTTGGTTTAACGGGTGCAATTTTAGTTAGCTTGCCACCTTCTTCTTCATAGTTCAGTGCGCCCACCGCACCTACCACTTTGAAGCCTTTAGCCGCCAATAAGTCAGCCGCCGCACCCGCACGGCCTGCATGGTTAGATACCGTTACAATGCTCCGGTCTTTAGGGATGAAATCCACGCTTTTTTCAATCTCAGTCGCCTGAATGCTTAAATAAACAGGAAAGCCGCCTTTTGTGGTAAGTTCATCAGGACGTCTTACGTCGATGACGACTAATTCGGCTGGCTTAAGCAGCAGCGCATCAAACTGGGCACGGTTCAATTTTGGTGTTTTGTACTTGTATTCACTGGCCGCTGCTGGTGCTTGGGCATGTTGACTATGCTCTGCCGCGAAACTCATCGTCGGGCTTAATAGCAATAACATCAGGAGTAGTTTTGTTGGTGTTTTCATCGGGATTTGCCTTTAGTAATAAAAAATAATAATGCCGTGTGTAGCTAAGCTTCAATAGGGTTAAAGCAGCTATTGTGCCAATGTCAGAATGCAGGCCAGCCTGATCGAGCTAATGCGTGATACAGCCAATAAGTGATTGATTGTGCAATGTAAGTTTTTCAAGTTTTTGGTGTAGTCCGGCCAAGCTGCTAGACCAACCTAGCAAGCCAAGCAATTTGCTGCTAATAAAACAACAGTTTAGTAACACCCACTGTTATTCTATGAACAGCCCATAAGGCAAGCGTTGGCTGTAGGCGTTAATCGCATGTTGGCGGGCAAAAAAAAGCCCGGGATAAACCCGGGCGAGTCTTGAAGCAACCTTAGCTTGAGAATAGATAATTACAGCTTGCCGCTGACCAACACCCCAAACCATTGGGGCATACCGGGCGAGTAAGAGTTCCACGTCACTGCGGATGGCGTGGTGTTGTTGAACAGGTTTTTCGACACAAAAGAAATGTCAAACAGCTTATCGCGTCGGCCCACACCGATGGCGAAATCGGTGTAACTGCTCGCATGGATATAACTATAGGCTGACAAAGTCACATCACTGTTGTAACTGCTGGTAAACGACGTGTTGAAGCTGGTATGGAACTCCGTTTTGTTCAAGTACGGCAAGTTTAAAGCCTCCAACGGTATCCTAAATTCCGGGCCTATATTGAAGGTAAACTGGGATGCGCCCGGCAGTGTCATGCCCGTAACATCCCGATAAGGCGAAGAACCGGGGAAGTTTTGTTCAGGTGGTTTGGCGCTGTTCTTAAAGTCAGTATAAATGGCATCATTGAACGCCCCGCTAAAATTGATGCTGGTATAGGGTATGCCGGTATAGGAGCCGTCAATTTCCACGCCCAAGGCCCGTACCCCGGCAGCGTTACCGGTGGTGGATATATAAGTGGCCGGTGCACTGGGGTTGGATTGGCGGGCGAGATCGGTGGCGTATTGATCCACAACTTGCACCGCCTGCTGGTAGTTGGTGATGCCGGTGTAAAAGAAATCCACATTAAAGGTCAATGACTTGTCAAATAACGTGGACTTCAGGCCTATTTCATAGGAGCTGGCTTTTTCGGGCTCAACCCTTAACGCGATGCCATTCGGTGTTTGGGAAAAACCGGCCTTTTCACCATATTGCCACGACACATAGGTGCTTATATCCTCGTTGATCTTGTAACTGGGGCTGACAACATAAGAAGGTTGGATGGCGTTATAACCCACCCCAGGTTCATATTGCCATAGGTTACCCATATTAGTCTTGCGGAGGTTTTTGGCCGTGGCCACCATGGTTTTTTGCGTCGCATTAAGGCCTGCGTAGGTTGCGACATTAAAATACTGTTTGGCCACAGAGTTTGCCAAAGCTATTTGCTCGGCGCTGTTGCCTGCCACCAAGTTGCCAGCTGCGTTTGAGTCAAAACCCCCAGTTTGGACATTGTTCACAAATACGGGGTTTAGCGCCGCACCAGCGCCATTGTTGACGATTAGTTTTTGGGTTGCCTGTTCGCGTGTTTCTTTACTGAAACGCACCCCCGCTGTCAGGGCTAACTCATCAGTGACATGCCACTTGGTGTTACCAAAAATGGCGTTGCTCTGATTATGGATAAAGTAAGGGCCATTGGTATCCAAGCCATTCAAGGAATTGGTCATCAGCAAATTGCCACTGGCCACATAAGGTGCATATTTACCGGTGGTGGCATCCAGGATTTTGTATTGGGAGTTAGAGGCAAACCAAGCGCCAGCCGACTCCCCAAACCCTACCCGGTTGCCTTTGGTTTGCTCCCTGTCCAAGTACAAATAGCCAGCCGAATAATCAAGCAAATTGCGGAATTTTGATTCTAAGCGCAATTCTTGGCTGACTTGTAAAAAATTAGGTACAGCACCGCCGCCGTTTTTGCTAATATCGAAAGGCGTACCTTCATCATTACGGGCCTGGAACTCATAATCCCGAACGCCAGTGATAGACTGGAGCTTAACATCGCCCAAAGTCCAATTTAAATCAACCGAACCGCCTTTACTGGATGTAACCAGCGGGAACTGGTTGTCCATGTTAAAGCCAACCTTGCCATTATTGCCCTTGTTATTCACGCCGCCGTACAGGTAATCAGCTTCATACGTGTAATTCGGGTCGCCCTTGGTGAACCAGCGCCTGCCTAAACGGGTTGACGCATCGGTTGATAGTGGGTTTACCGCGCCGTTTATATAGTTCTTTGGCGTTGGGGTATAAATTGAGTTGCCGTTGTAAAATTCCTTGGTTTCAGGCTGCATATCAAAACTGAACCGGGCATTGAAATTTTCAACCGGCGTCAGCAAAAATTGGATGCGGCCAGCCACCCGATCCCGGTTATACCAGGTTTGGTCTTCGTTATAATGGTTAGGGGTGGCGCCGTCAGACTTGTTGACATGTATCGCACCGCGCCAAGCCAGCAAGTCATCAATAACCGCGCCGCCCAAAGCCGCATTGGCAATATACGTGTTGTAATCGCCATAGCTGAGCGAGCCTTCGGCTTCACGCGTGAAAGTTGGCCGTCTGCTATTGATGCGTATGGCACCCATATTGGCATTTTTACCACCCTTAGTGCCTTGCGGGCCGCGATCAACTTCCACTTGATCCACATCGAATTGGTCAAAACTGGTCAGCGGGTTGTAGGCATAAGGTACGCCGTCGAGTGCCGTGCCCACGCTGGGATCCATGGCATCTGTTTGCGCTTGCTGGCCGACACCACGGATAGACAAGCTGCTGGTACGTGAGTTGCCGGGGTTCCATCTGACGTTGCCCGCCCGCTGTAAAATGCCCTGCATATCTTGGGTTATTTGCTGGTTCAAACGTTGGCCCGTCACCACCGAAGATGAAGACGGCACTTCTTTCAAACGCGCCAAGCGCGAAGGTGCGCGGCGGGCACTGACCACCACCTCGCCTAAATCCTTGGTTTCTTCCACAGGTTCTTGGACGGCTTCTGCCACCGCCTCTGGCTGTGCTTCGCCTGCTGCTGCGGGCAAGCCACCTTCAACAGGCGCCGCAACCGCGCCGCCGTTGTTTTGCGCATTCAACAATTGTTGGATTTGTTCTTGCAAACGCTGGTTTTCCTCCCGTAATTCATTGACCTCTTTTGAGCTAGGCGCTTTATGCTTCGATTTCTTTTTGCCACCTGCCGCTTGCGCATCATGGACAGCGATTAGCGAAACGCCGAGCATGGCAGTGGCGACACAAACCGAAAGCGTGCGGCGACGGCTAACCGTCGGCGGGAGTTCCTGCTGTCGCTTGCCCCCTGAAAAATTGCTTACCCATTCATCTTTCATCATCTCTTCCCCTTAATTTAAAATTACCTTTAACCATTGCCCCACATGTTTGGACGGGCGTTGTAACTGGTGTAGTCCCCGTGACAAGCAGGCTTGTTAAGTAACATGGCAAGGCATGTGCCATTTCTATTAAGGACGGAGAAATTGGTTAAAATAAGTGGGGGATATTCACGTAAGTGATTGGTAAATAAATGATAAGAATTTACAGGATTGCGGGTTGGTTTTCGTTTAAGCGCAAGGTGGGGAAGCCTATTTACAGCTCCATTTGCTTTTCGGTAGGCAGCCCCTGTTGCTGCCGTGCTTGATATTCAGCATGTAGAACCTTTTTATGCGGGGGAGACTTGTAGTGTGCGCATCGCGCACCTTAAACCTTCGATAGGGGACAAATTACCTTTATGCCACAATCTACGGCGGCCGATTTTGGTTTTTCATCGTTCCCACGCTCTGCGTGGGAATGCAGGAACAGACGCTCCAGCGTCTTCTTGGCTTTTTTTCCTTGCGCATAAGCACCGCAACGCTGGAGCGTTGCGGGATGAATTCCCACGCGGAGCGTGGGAACTATAAAAAGGTGCAGGCTTGGTTAGACGCGCTGTGACTAGCCATAAACCGCGTAGGTCGGAATAAGGCCGTTTGAACGCAAGTGAAAACGGGCGTTTCCGTCACACCGCACCCACGATTTTCCGGAAACACCGCTTTTTGCTCCCGCTCAAAGCGGCTTATTCCTGCCTACAAAGCTAGGTTGGGCACATTGTGCGCCCGTGTTGGATGTGGGTAATGGTAGGCGCAAGTACCCTAGCCAGCTTGATTAATTGGACAACAAAGTATATCTTTTGTAGAAACGAACAGAGGGAAACATTATGCTTACAAAAGTTCAAAAATGGGGCAACAGTCTTGCCTTACGAATACCAAAAACATTTGCCCTAGATGCCCAATTAGAAAACGATTCCCTAGTGGACATGCGTATGGCTGAAGGTCAAATTATTATTACGCCCGTGCTTGCGCCAGAGTGGACGCTTGAAGAATTACTGGCTGGTATTGACGGCAATAATCGTCACAGTGAAACGGATACGGGTGTCGCCATAGGAAATGAGGCCTTGTAATTCGATGGCCTACATACCGGATAGTGGCGATATTGTTTGGATTTGGTTTAATCCACAAGCAGGGCACGAGCAAGCGGGTTACAGACCTGCACTAGTTTTGTCCCCTAAGGCTTATAACGTCAAAGTTGATTTGGCCATCCTCTGCCCGATTACCAGCCAAGTCAAAGGGTATCCTTTTGAGGTCAAAATCCGCTAAGGCTTAGAAGTTGGCGGTGCGGTTTTATCTGACCAAGTTAAAAGTCTGGACTGGAAAGCTCGACAGGCAAAATTCAGCTGTCAGTTACCAGCCGCCATTTATAATGAAGTCGTGCAAAAATTAAGCACATTGATAAGTTTGCAGCTTTAAAACGGGTAGGGTCTTAAGCCAGATGCCTCGTTCCTAAGCTCTGGTTTGGGAACGAGATTTCCTGGCCACGTTAGTGGTGCGCGATGCGCACCCTACCCAGCTAACCCGATACATCGACTCCCGTGCTTAACGCCCAACCTTAAGCACGGCTTTCAGGCCTCAACATCATTGAAAATTTCAGGGACTTTTTTCGTTGTGTTTGGCAGCATCCCGTAAAAGCTGAGTTTATGCCTAAGCACATTACGGCTAATGTCCAGCATACGCGCGGTTTGGACTTGGTTTTTTTCGCAAAACTCAAAGGCCACCCGTATCATGGTTTCTTCTAAAATTTCAAATAATTTGGGCGGCGCTTGCTCGCAGAGGCGTTGCAAGGCGCTTTCCAAAGAGGCTGTAGACACCGATGGCAGATGATCCCCAGACCTGACCCCGGACAGTTTAAAGTCTTCAGGGCGCAAACGGTTGCCGGGGCATACCAGCAGCGCACGGTGGACGGCATTTTCCAATTCCCGGATATTGCCCGGCCAATCGTAATTCAACAAAGCCAATTCGGTGGCTGGCGACAATTTGATTTCACTATAACCTAAACGGTCGCCGTAAATTTTCAAGAAATGCCGCGCCAAAGGCAATATGTCACGCGGCCTTTCGCGCAATGGGCTAAGCTGGATGGTCGCCACATTAAAACGGTAATATAAATCCGCCCGAAAATGCGAGGCGGCAACCGCTTCTTCCAAATTGACGTTGGTGGCGGCAATGATCCTGACATCCACAGGCACGGCTTGCCTGGAGCCCACTTTGACCACTTCACGCTCCTGCAAGACACGCAATAATTTAGCCTGCATCGCAAATGGCAGGTCGCCCACTTCATCCAAAAACAGGCTGCCTTTGTTGGCGGTTTCAAACCAGCCTTCTTTATTTGTCAAAGCCCCGGTAAATGAGCCTTTCTCATGCCCGAACAATTCGCTTTCAATCAGGTTTTCACTTAAGGCTGCACAGTTCAATGCGCCAAAGACATTATTGCTGCGTTTGCTCAGCGCGTGGATGTGGCGGGCAACCAGTTCTTTACCGGTGCCAGTTTCGCCGATGATCAACACGGTCGCATCACTGGGGGCAATACGTTCTATTTGCTCCAACAACCGCCTTGAAACCGGATCTTCAAAAACCAAGGCGGTTGCCCGGACGGATAGCGACAGCGAACGTGATTGTAATTCATCAAAGGCCAATAGGGTCGAAGGCAATTCTTCCTGACCATCTGCAAAATTACGGTTTAAATAGGTATCCATGGTATGTGCTCGTTTGCTTGGCAAATTGTAAGCCGAACCTTCAGCAGGAACATCATCGGTTAAAAACGCATCATGGGCGCAAGCCGCCAATCAAATTTGGCGTTATTGATGGCGGCAAGTGCTGGCTTTGTGCAGTAAAGGCCAGTTTGATGTCGGTTCTGTTGCTGCAAGATGGCGGCTTGAAAACTAAGGTACTCAGGTTCTACGATTAAAATTGTGGCCTGACAACTGTCATTAATAGGGGCAACAAGCTTGGCTAGCCCATTACCCCATAACAGCCTACATACTAGGGCATTCATAAGGTTGGTTAAAACGGTAATATTAGATTGACCTATCTATAAAATTGATAGTGCCTGGTAAGCGCGATTTTCCCAATCCACCCAAGCAATTCGCCATTGTTTGGTCTAGGGCAATAAAGTGTTCCTTATTTCGTTATTTACTTTTATACATAATGCAATATACTCAAAATTGAATCCAACTTAGCCCATTTAACTTACAACGAGGTTGTTTATGAAAACCAGTGCCCGCAATCAATTTTCCGGCATCGTCAATACGGTGTTAATCGGCGCAGTGAATGCCGAAGTCCACATTGGCTTGCCAGGAGGCGCTACCATTATTGCCACTATCACCAAAGATTCGGTGGACACTTTGGGTATCGAATCTGGCAAAGCAGTCATTGCCTTGGTTAAAGCCCCGCAAATTATTTTGGTTACGGATTTTGGCGGTTACCGCATTTCGGCGCGTAACCAACTGCCCGGCACCATCACCCAAATAAAGCCTGGCATGGTCAATACCGAGGTGGATATAGAACTCGCTGGCGGGGAATTGGTTGCCGCATCAATAACCAATGACAGTGCCGAAACCCTGGGCTTAGGGATTGGCTTGGCGGTCACGGCGATTTTTAAGGCTGGTTCGGTGATTTTGGCGGTGGCTGTATAAACCCATTGGCTTGTTGATACCCGCTTTAGCAAGCTACTTAGCCATTGGAGACCGCCATGCGCTTGGAAATGAGTGTAAAACTACGGCAAAGCCATCGGGATCTCAGCACCCATTTGTCTATCCACCACCCCGCCACCGGATTGTTTGGCAAATCCGGAGCCGGTAAAAGCTCCGTGCTGGGGTTTATTGCCGGCACGGTGTTACCGCAAAGCGGGCGGATTGTCCTCAACGACAGCGTTTTGTTTGATAGCCAAAAAGGCATACTTATGCCGCCTGAGCAACGGCCCGTGGGGTCGGTGTTGCAAATGGATTTTGCGAATCCGGCGGAAACGGTACACAACAATCTCACGATGGCATTCCAGCTCACCCCGGCCCATAGGCGCATTTTTAACCTGGATTTTTTGATTGGGCTTTTGGAGTTGGAAACGGTGTTAGGGCAAGCCATAGCCTTGTTGTCCGTTGGCGAACGCCAACGGGTTGCGCTTGCGCGGGCGATGTTAAAATCCCCGCAGTTGTTATTATTGGATGAGACTTTTGCCGCTATAGGCAATGTCTATCGGCAACCCTTGTTGCCTCTGCTTAAACGCCTACAGCAGGAATTGGGCGTGGCGGTGATATACGCCAGCCATTCCTTGGGCGAAATTCTGGGGCTGACCGACCAGCTCATTGTGTTGCAGCAAGGTAAAGTGTTATACAGCGGCTGTTTGTTTGAGGTCGCCAAACGCCAAGACTTGTTGCACTATCTGGGTCTACGCCAATTGGATAACGTCTTGACGCTAACGCTGCGTGGCCATGACCACGCGTCAGGCATTAGCTTGGCTGATAACTTTGGGGTTTTGCTCACCTTGCCTTTACGTGCCAGCCAGCCAGTTGGCAGTCAAACCCAAGTGTCCATACGCGCCAACGATATTGCCTTATCGCGTCGCTATATAGAGGGCATCAGTATCCAAAACCAACTGAAAGGCCGGATTTGTGCCTTAATTTCCAGCGGCGAAAGCTTGCTGGTGCAAGTCGATTGCGGCTCGACTTTGCTGGTGGAAATAACCCCTGCCGCATGCAAAAACATGGGCTTGGCCGAAGGTGAAGAAATTTATTGCCTGATCAAGACCCATTCCATCACGTATTTGTCTGAACTTGCCTTGCCCGTGGTCAGCCACGGCGAAAGCCGTTATAGCCTTAGCGCGGCTTGATGGGCTTACGCCTGTCTAGCCAATTGCTTCCGAATCGGTAATTCACTATTATCCTTTTCGTTATTTACTTGAGTACATAATGATATACAATTAAATCTCGCGTTCTTACTTAAAAATGCCTAATCCATACACTGGGCACTATTTCTAGCATGAGAGGTTTAACTGATGAACAACTTAAAGAAACTAACGATCGCTTTGGGTTTAGTGGGCAGTAGCCAACTATGCCATGCTTTGACACCTTGGACAGACGGTGCACCAGACCTTGTCGTTTATACCTCTGGTGGCCCTGCCCTGGATTCGGCGATTGCCAAGATAGTCAGCAATACGCTGGCTACCGCCAATTCAGTGGACGTGTTTAGTGATGTCGCCTCCACAGGCACAATTGGTGGCCGTTGGCAGGCTTTTTACTTTACCGGCAGCAGCAATTTAGGTGCGACGCTGGCAGGTAAAAAAATCATCTTGGAAAAACGCACCTACGGTTCGGGTGGCTATGGGGTTGTCCCCTTGTACGCCAATAATGGCCAAGGCCTGCCTTTGGAGCATTTGAACATCGCCAGCTTGGGTGCTGCTGCTTGGGATGCCGACGGCACCTCCGGCAAAAAATGGAAAAAAGCCCTGACTGGCAGTAATGCCAGCACGTATTTGACCAAAACCATTTCTGATGCGGGATTTTTGGCCTTAGACCCCGTCGCATTGCTAAAACCCGGTACCGAAAATTATCCCGAACAAGTCAAAGAATTAATCAGCGGCGATTTTGAGCCGAACTGGCCATTAGATATTAGTAAAACCCCCGACAATTTTACCGTCATCAGCACTGGCGGCTATGTGTATGGTGTAGAAGTTACCGAGGATTTGTACCGCGTTTTACAAGCGGCGCAGCAAAAATCTGGGGCATTGCCTGCAACGGTTAGCATCGGTGCTTATAACGATGCGGCTATGCCCAGTTTAAGCCGCAATTTTTTGGCCTCCCTCTTGGCTGGAAAAATCAACCATTGGGGACAAATTAAGGTGGTGGAGCAAGCCACGGGTACGGCATTGCCGCTCACCGACCCCAGTATTTTGAGCTTGGCGGGTGTCACTGCGCCACCGCTCAATAAAGACGGCGTGAGTCCTGTAGGCGTAGGCCGTCGAAATAAAGGCGCAACCACTGCAGTGGTTGCTTATGCAAGGTTGCTGGGTTATCCGTTTACACCACGATCTAACCCACCTGCTGCCAATACCCCCAACACGGATGACAGTTTTGCCGCGCCGATCGTTAAATCACCGACCAGCCTAAGCGCGACCGATTTATTGCTAATCGACTGGCAAACCGGCACCAACGTTTCAGGACTCAACCCAAGCTTGACCAAATTATGGGGGATTGCCATCACCGGGGGTGACCGTGACCCTGGCACAACGGCGGCGGGTGTGGGTGGCAAGCCGTGGCGTTATATCAAAGTGGATGGCGCTGCCCCGACGATTGAAAATGTTTCCGCTGGCGTTTATCCGCTATGGGCCGAAGGCACGGTGCTTTATCCGACCGAAAAACTTAGCGATCCGCAATGGGGGTTAAAGAAAGCCTTGTTGAAAGTGTTTGCTGAAGATATGGGCAGCCCAACCTTGGCAAAATCGGTAAACAGCACTTTGACTTTTGGGGTCAGCGGCATTTTTGCCACCACCAAAGACCCGCGTGGCTTTAAGGCCAGTGTCCCCTTCGACCCCAATAACCCCGTAGTACCGATGACCCACAATTGTGTCGGCACGGCCACCACCAGCGCGTTAATTGTCCCTGTCGCGGATGATACGGCTACAGGTGGCCTGCAATTACAACTCAAGTAAGGCGAGGAGTGCGTCATGTGGAATTACCCTAACTATAGCCTACCAGGTTTGTTCATCATGGCCTGGGCATTAATCGCCATGCCAATTGCGGTTGCGGCGAACAAACCGCCTATTGCCACCATCGCCAAAATCGTGGCCGTTAATGAAGGTGCCTTAGTCACCTTGGATGGCAGCAGCAGTACCGATAAAGACGGGGCCATCGCCAAGTATGCGTGGGCGCAAAACAAAGGCCCAACGGTTGCTTTGACTGCCGCTGATACCGCGAAGCCAAGTTTTACTGCGCCATTGATAGTCAAAACCACCGCACCCACCAAAACCATTACCCTGGGGTTTAAGCTGACGGTGACGGATCAGCAAAATGCGGTAGGCAGCAAAACCGTGTTGCTGACGGTCAAGCCTGTCAATGCCTTGCCTGTCGCCCGAGCTGGCAGCGATATGACGGTGGGCTTAAGCAAACTGGTCACCTTGGATGGCAGCCATAGTACAGATGATGGCAAGCTAATCGCCTACGCTTGGCGGCAAACTAAGGGCAAAAAAGTGGCCTTAAAAAATGCCAACAAAGCGCAAGCCACTTTTACCAGCGCCAAAGTCAACGAAGAGCTGGAATTTCAACTGACTGTCACCGATAACGACAAGAAAACGGCCAAAGATACCGTGTTGGTTAAGGTGTCAGATGCCCCGCCCGTGTTGTCGGCAAACTTTAGCCTTGATAAAACCAGCCTGCTTATTGGCGATACGGCAACTGCCGGCATCAGCGCCATCACTGGCGGTGTTGCACCCTATACCATTAAGTTTGATTGGGGTGATGGCTCAGCCGTGGAGCAAATAGCGTTGGCCAGCGGCGTAACCGCCAAATCGGCAAGCCACAACTATCTGTCGGCGGGCAGCTTTACCTTAAACATGACCGTGACTGATGCCAAAGGGATAACGAAATCCCAAGCTAGTGTGCTCTCGGTTGCCCAGCCGCCTGTCCCTTTGGCGGCGGATTTCACGCTGAATAGCACGGCGGTGTTGGTGGGTGACCAGGTGCTTGCCACCGCTAAGGCCATCGTCGGTGGCACTGGGACGTATAAAGTCAAATTTGAATGGGGCGATGGTACAGCTGCCCAAGAATTTGCCTTAGCGGCTGGCATCACTAGCCAATCCGCCCCCCATAATTACGCCGCCAATGGTGAGTTCAGCCTAAAAATCACGGTATCGGATGCTAATAACGGCATAAAAACCTTTACCGTGCCAATTAGTGTGCAACTTGCTGAACCCTTGGGGGAATGTTGAGGGATGCGCCTTATTTGCCGTAGGTACGCTGTGCGTTCCTTTTACCTGGCCTATAAGTTGGTTTGAAAAGATAGGTACTGCGTACCCGAGAAAAAACTGAAGTTTTGCCCGCTTCAAGTGTTGATATATCAGCAGCAGATCAACAGTGATTGCTGATATATCAACAGTTAATCATCACTGCTCCACTAAAATCTATATAAAATCATAAGCTTGTAGTTTGGCATGTAGTTTGCTAAATCTACTGTACAGTCGCGGTGTTTACTAGGCAAAGCCTAAGCCTGTTGTTAAGGCGGGGCTTTCGCACTGTAGCGGTCTGCCTCATTCATCCCGCTAAACAGCTGTCTGATTTTTAATTTTAATGGAAGGGTTAGTTATGAAAAAACTTAATAAATTGGCCGTGGCCATAGCCATATTGGCAGGTTCTCAAGGGGCATTGGCGTTAACACCTTGGGATGATGGTGCCCCCGATCTGGTGGTCTACACCTCAGGCGGTGCTGCGCAAGACCAAGCGATCGCGCGTGTGGTTGCAAACTCCTTGGCGGCAACTGGCACCTTGGACACCTTTAGTGATGTCAGTGGCACGACAATTGGTGGCCGTTGGCAGTCATTTTACTTTCAAGGCCATGCGGATTTAGGGACTGGGCTGGCAGGCAAAAAAATCATCTTGGTCAAACGTTCTTATGGCGCGGCAGGTTACGGCGTCGTGCCATTGTTTGCCAACAACGGTGAAGGTTTAGCGCTAGAACAACTAAATATTGTCGGTTTGCCAGCAACGGCTTGGGATGTTGATGGCACAGCTGGTGGCAAAAAATGGAAAAAAGACATTTCCAGCGCCAACGCATCAACTTACTTGACCAAAGTTATTTCTGACGGCGGATTTTTAGGTGTGGACCCCGATATTTTGTTGCAACCAAATACTGAAAACTATCCCGAACAAGTCAACGAACTAACCACCGGTTTACCGGAAGCGGGCTGGCCTTTGGACTTAAACAAAAAACCCGAAGGTTTTACCTTAATCTCTACGGGCGGATTGGTGTATGGCGTGGCCGTCACCTCTGATTTATATAAAGCCTTGCAAGCCGCGCAAAAACGCGCGGGTTCCCTGCCAGCTTCTGTCACTGTCGGCCAGTATACAGATGCGGCCTTACCCAATTTAAGCAGAAACTTTTTGGCCTCCATTTTTGCCGGAAAAATTGGTTCTTGGGAGCAAGTGAAGATAGTGGATAAATCCTCTAACACTGCATTAAGCCTGAATGACGCATCGATTTTGGCGGATGCGGGGGTTGCTGCACCGTTTAAAAATATTGATGGCAAATCCCCGGTTGGCGTGGGCCGCCGCAACAAGGGCGCGGCTATCGGGGCAGTTGGCTATGCCAAACTCTTAAATTACCCCGGTACGGCCAACGCCAATAAACCTGCTGACAGCAACGCCGCCAGTGAAGATGACATCGCTGCACCTATCGTCAAATCACCCGGCGGGGCAAGTGCCACAGATAACTTGCTGATTGACTGGAATAACGGCACTAACACCTCGGGCCTGAACAGCAAATTGCAAAAAGTGTGGGGACTGGCGCTGAACAGCGGCGACCGTAACCCCGGTGCAACGGCTGATGGCGTGACCCCGGGCAAGGCCTGGCGTTATGTGAAAATTGACGGCTATGCGCCCACGATTGAAAACGTCGCGGCGGGCGTGTACCCGAATTGGGCGGAAGGCGTGGTCTTATACCGTACTGCCAAAGCCGCAGATGCAAAATGGGCGGACAAATCCAAGCTGTTAAAAATATTCGCTGATAACTTGGGCAGCCCCACGATTGCTAAAGCGGTGAATCCAACCTTGACCTTCGGGGTTAGCGGCATTTTTGCAACCACTAAAGATGCACGTGGTTTTAAGGCATCCATTCCGTTTAATGCGGACAACCCCGTTGTGCCATTGACGCACTTTTGCACGGCGACCAATTCTACCTTAACAGGTATCGTTCCGGTTGCTGATGATAAGGCGACAGGTGGTTTGCAAATTCAGTTGAAATAAGCAGAAGACAGAAGGAATCCACTATGTCCAACCTATCCAAACAATTAGGGCAAGCCCAGGGCTTGCCTATCTTAGGCCCGTACCAGCTATTGGCATCGGTGGCCAGATGGCTGCCACGCACCGGCTTTTTTGCTTTAACGATGTTGGTCTTGGCAGGGTCGGTGTTCAATGCGCCTGTTGCACTTGCCGCCAATGCCAAACCAAAGGCGGTGATTACTGCGGTTGCCCCGGTCAACGAAGGGGCGACGGTAACACTGGACGGCAGCAAAAGCTCAGACAAAGAAGACAAGACTGTCACCAGCTATAGTTGGCAACAAACGAAAGGCCCGGCTGTGACCTTAAATCGGGCAGATCCGGCAAAACCTAGTTTTGTTGCACCTGCTATTGTCAAAACCACCAAACCGACTGTGGCCGTAAAACTGACGTTTAAATTAACCGTTAAAGATAAGGCGGGGGCGGAAGGCAGCAGCACAGTGGTGGTAACCGTCAAACCAGTCAATGCCGCGCCTGTGGCAAATGCGGGCGCCGACCAAACGGTAGTTTTTAATACACTGGTCAAGCTAAACGGGTCAGCCAGCCATGATGACGGCAAGCTGGTCAGTTATGCCTGGAAACAACTGAATGCCACCAAAGCAACGACGGTGAAGTTGATTAACCCCAAAGCGGTGGAAGCCTCTTTCACCAGCCCAAATACCGATGCCAGCTTGGTGTTTGAGTTGACGGTCATTGATAACGACAAAGCTAAACACACTGACACGGTGACTGTAACCGTTGCCAGCGTACTGCCGCTAAAGGCCAGCTTTGGAGTGGACCAAACCAGCTTTACCCAAGGCGGGCAAGTTGCGGCGAGTGTCAGCAGCATTTCAGGCGGCACCAAACCGTATAGTGTGAAGTTTGATTGGGGCGATACATCTACCGCTGATGTATCCACATTGGCGGCTGCGGCGACCAGTAAGACTGTAAACCATATTTACAGTGAAGTGGGCACTTATAACTTGGCGATTACGCTAACCGATGCAAAGAACCTGGTTAAGACGCAAAGCTTTACGATCACCACCGTGGCAAAAATTCCTGACTTGGCCGGCACGCTCAAATTGACCCAAGCATCGGTCACTTTTAATACCGCCGCTGAAGCCAAGATTGATGTGACAGGTGGCACTGGCCCTTATACGGTCAAGTTTGATTGGGGTGACACGAAATCTGAAACCTTCCCCTTGGCAGCAGGTGTTGCCAGCAAAACCGCCAGCCATTTTTACGAATTGGTGGGGACTTATAGCATTAACGTGACCATTACCGATGCCAAGGGCAACAGCAAAAGCTATCCCGTCAGCGTCACCATCAAGCCCAAAGCCGTGGACCCGTTGGCAGCTTGTAATAGCTGACAGGCTGTGGCGCTAAGCAACTAATGGTGAGGTACTACGCGCCGACACACCAGTAAGTCAACAAATTGTGAAGGCCATTCACAATGGGGGCGGCAAAAACCGCCCCCAACCTTGTTTTAAGAAACGTAAGAAAACACGACGATAAACTATTTTAACCCTGATGGATCGACAGTTATGCCCAGTCTACTAAGACAGCTAATGTTCGCAGGAGCAATAAAACTCTTGTTTGTGCCGGCTTATGCAGCAGATACGCCACCGGAAGCGGCTGCCCAAGAAGCAGCCGCCCCCACGTTCGACTTGCTCAGGATTCAAGTTGATGGCAATACCGTGTTGGCGCAAAAAGACGTGGAAAAAGCCATTTATCCATTTTTAGGCCCTAACAAATCGATCGATGACGTGGAAAAAGCACGTCAAGCCTTGGAAGCGGTTTATGCCAAACAGGGCTATTCAACGGTTGTGGTTGAAGTGCCTGAACAAGATGTGGTCGATGATGCCGTGCGTTTGGACGTGGTCGAAGGCACGGTGGAACGGCTGAAGATCACGGGTTCACGGTATTACTCACTCGGTAAAATCAGGGAGGGCGTGCCCGCACTTGCCAAAGGCCAAGTGCCGAACATGCCAGAAGTGCAAACCCAATTGGCGCAGCTGGCGGAAGAATCGCCTGACCGTCAAATCACCCCCGTATTCCGTGCGGGTTCAACCCCGGGTAAAACTGAAGTTGAACTGCATGTCAAAGACGGCCTGCCTTTACATGGCGGTGTCGAACTCAACGGCCGCAACAACGAAAGCACTACGCGGCTACGCTTAAACGCGTCGTTGCGTTATGACAATTTATGGCAGCGCTTCCATAGCGCCTCGCTACAATTTTTGGTCTCCCCCGAAGACAGCAACGAAGTGGAAGTGTGGTCTGGCACTTATGTGTTGCCGACTGGTTGGGCGGACACCCGTTTGGCCCTGTATGGCATCGGCATTAACTCAAACACCAATTTGGGCACCAGTATTGGTGGCTTATCGGTATTGGGTACAGGTTACATTTTTGGCACCTGGCTGATGAAACCCTTAGACCAGTTTGGTGATTACAGCCACAGCTTAACGGCTGGCTTTGATTACAAAATGTTTGACCAAGGTGTGACCGTGCAAGGCCAGGACACCGAACCGTCGCCTGTCGATTACGCCAGCTTCCAGGTAGGTTACGATGGCAACCTACCGCTGGAAAATTCCACGACCTCCCTCAGCTCAACGCTGCATTTTTCAATCCGCGGTTTGGGTAATGACCCTGCGCAATTCGCCGACCGCAGGGTGGGTGCCGAAACCAATTACCTCTACCTTACGGGTGAACTTAAACACCTGCAACAATTGCCTAAAGATGTCAGGGTGGCAGGCCGTATCTCCGGCCAAGTCGCCAGCACACCGTTGATCAGCAATGAACAATTCGCCTTGGGCGGTGTGCAAACCGTGCGCGGTTATTTCCAAACCCAACAACTGGGTGATGACGGCATCAATTTATCGCTGGAATTGCAAAGCCCGCAACTTAAACGGGCTGATTGGGACTTTGTGCAAAACTTTCGGGCGCACACCTTTATCGACTACGGCTATCTTTGGCTGCAACAGCCACAACAAGGCAACCCCAGTTATTATCATTTGGCAGGCGCAGGCGCTGGCTTACGGATGCAGCTGTTCAAACACTGGATAGGTGAGTTTGATTGGGGTTATCCCTTATACCAACAAGGCACGGTTGATGTCGGCAATCAACGGGTCGATTTTTTGATGGCTTACCAGTTTTAGTAGAGTGCGATGAACGTGCATAACAAACCCTTATTTGCGGCTGGGCAGACTGCCCGCCATCAACCGAAACCCTTGGTGCTCGCCATACGGCTGCTATTGGCAGGCGGTTTGGCGATGGGCGTGGGGATGCCTATGGCGTATGCCGAATTGCCTGTCCCTACCGCTGGCGGCAGCTTGGGAACTTCGCCTGTGGATATTGGCACCATAGGCCAAGCGACGGCGGCCATCAATGGCAACACCTTAAATATTGTCCAAAAAAGCGACAAAGTTACCGTTGATTGGAAAAGCTTTAATATCGGCGAAAAAAACGCCGTTGACTTTAAGCAACCTTCGTCCACCTCAGTAGCGCTTAACCGTATCCATGACCTGAACCCCAGCCAAATTATGGGGACTTTGCACGCCAATGGCCAAGTGTATCTGGTCAACCAAAATGGTTTTGTGTTTGGCAAAAATTCACAGGTTAATGTCAATTCCTTAGTCGCCACCACCTTGGGGATTAGCGATGAAGTGTTTAGCAAAGGTATCACCAAAGTCTTTGATATCAGCAATGCCGCCGCTTTGGAAGGCAAGGGCCAACTCTACCTAAAAAACGAACTGGGCCAGTTTGTCCTCGATGCCAAAGGCCAAAAAGTCAAAATCCAAATCTTTTTGGAAGCAGGTGCCAAAATTAAAACCCAAGGAGAAGGTGGCCGCGTCATTATTGCTGCCCCTACCATCACCAATGCGGGCACGATAGAAACACCGGATGGCCAAACCATTTTGGCAGCCAGCCAAGATAAGGTGTATTTGCAAGAAGCGGGCAGCGATTCGGATATCCGTGGCTTATTGGTTGAAGTCGGCACCGGCGGGGAAACCACCAATGTCGGTAAAGTGATCGCAGAACGCGGCAATGTTAGCCTGATGGGCTTTGCCGTCAACCAAAAAGGTATCGCCTCGGCCACCACCTCGGTGCGTTTAAATGGTTCTGTGCGTTTATTGGCGCGCGAAGGCATCCAAAATCCCGGCTCTACAGGCGGTAAATTAAGGCCCGGTTCGACCGTCCGTGCTGCTGATAACGGTGATGGTCTAGGCACTAGCGCAACCGTCAATCTGACCAAAGGCAGTGTTACCCGGGTGGCGTTGGATACGGATAAACAAGCTTCAGCGATAGACGCGCAAACCCAAAACCGTTCCAAAATTGACATTTCCGGGCACAGGATCATCTTGCGTGATGGTTCGCTAATACAAGCCAAATCCGGCGATGTGAAATTGGCGGCGGTTGATAACCCTGCCGACCCACGCATTAAGGGCACGGCGCGTATCCAGTTGGAAAAAGGCGGCAAAATCGACGTCTCCGGGGTTAAAAATGTCCAACTGTCGGTTGCCCGCAATGTCGTTGAAGTGGAATTGCGTAAAAACGAGCTTAAAGATTCACCCTTACAGCGCGAGGGCATTTTGTTCGGCAAAAAGGTGTTGGTGGATTTACGCGACGCTAACTTAAGCTATGACCCCAGCACAGGCGATTTAGCCAATGCCAAAATTCCCGTGGCTGATATTAAAGGCGCAGTGGATAGGATTAGCCGGAATATTGATGAACGCAGCACCTCCGGTGGCAATATCAGCTTGGCTTCCAGCGGTTCGGTGGTCACTAAGTCAGGCAGTGTGTTGGATGTGTCCGGCGGTTCGATAGCCTATCAGGCCGATACAATTAAAACCACGCATCTGGTGGCTGATGGCCAAGTATTTGCGATTACTGAAGCAGACCCTAACCGCCATTACACGGCCCTGGTCAATGACGGTTATGCCTATAAAGAGCCCGGTTATGTTGAAGGCAAGGCAGGCGGCAGCTTAAAAATCAGCAGTTATGAAGCGCAATTGGATGGCAGCATCAATGCCAAAACCATCGCCGGGGATTTGCAACGCACACCCGAACAACAGGCCGCTGGCAGTAGTTTAAGCATAGACTTAAACAACAATAATTTGTTTGGCAAACAGGATATTGTTTTTGCCAAGCGGCATACAGGGGATGACTTGGCGTTAGACCAAGCGATTGCCCGCAAGGCTGGCAGCAAAGAGCCAGTGGCCCTGACCTTGGAGGCGGGGCTGTTGAAACGCTCGGGCGTACAGAATGTGGAAATCAAGACCAACGGCTCAATAGTGCTGGAACAAAACGCCAGTATAGGCTTGGTGGAAAATGGCAAACTGAATGTGTCCGCCGTGGGTGTCGATCTCTTGGGTTCTATTGTTGCACCGTCGGGTGAAGTCAACATCAAGCCCATCAATTTGGCGGCTTCCGGTTTGATCCCTAGCCATATCACCTTAGGTAGCCAGGCGCTAATTGATGTCAGTGGTTTGTGGGTGAATGATTGGCTCAGTAGCCGCCAAAATGAAGCGCTAGGTACAGTTGCCATTACGGGCGGGAAAGTCACCCTGACTGCTGAACAAGCGGATTTGCGATTGGAACAAGGTAGCCAAATTACGGCTAATGGTGGCGCTTGGTATCACACGGATGGCACGGTAACCGACGGTCAAGGCGGGGCAATAGCCTTAACCGCTGCCAGCCATGAGGCGGGTGGCAAAATCGCCAGTTTGGTGTTGGACGGCAAATTGTCCGCTTATGGTTTAAGCCAAGGCGGGAGCTTAAGCCTTAGCACCAATGAAGTATTCATTGGGGGCGGCAATCCTACCCCAGATACTGGAGCCGTGCCATTGTTGTTGGTGTCAGATTTTTTCAACCAAGGTGGCTTTGCCAGTTATCAGGTCAACGCGAATTATTATGGGCTTAATGTTGCTGATAATACCCAAGTGGCGGTATTCCAACGTAACCGTTTTTTAAATGGCAACGCCTACACCCAAGCCAGCGGCACGAAAATGGCCGCCATCAGTTCTATTGTCAAATTGCCGGATGCCGTGCGCAAAGCAACGGATTTGTCCTTATCCTTAACCCAATTGTCCGGTCAACGCCGCGACCAGGCGCTGACTATCGGCACCAATGCCAGCATCAGCACGGATAGGCAGGCGAATCTGTCCCTTAGTTCGGACACTTCCATTTTTATGAACGGCTCTTTGTACGCACCGGCGGGTAATGTCAACTTGACCATCACCACACCCACGAAAGGTGACGGCGGATTTTTTGCCAGCCAAGGGATATGGTTAGGTGCGGGTAGCCGGATCAACGCATCGGGGGCCTATAAACCAGAACTGAATGCCTATGGCTTAAAGACAGGTGATGTATTGGCGGGCGGGACTATCCAGTTGACGGCCAACCGGGGTTATATCGCCAGTGATGCCAGTTCAATACTGGATGTCTCTGGGACAGCGACTACTTTAGATTTTATCGAAGCGGCGCCAAACGGTGGCAAAGCCCAAGTAGTGTCGCGGCTAATCCGTTCTGAAGGCGGTACGCTTGGCCTTAAAGCAGGTGAAGGCATGTTGCTGGATGGCCAATTCAAAGCCCAAGGTGGCAGCGGTGCGGCAGGTGGTACGCTAGCCGTGGACTTGAATGGGGGCCTGCGTAACAAGCCTGAAGTTCCGATAGCAGGTGGCACGTTCCCTGATGACGATAATGTCAGAAAACCCCGCAGCATTGAAGTCAGGACAGATAGCGCCGCAATCATCCCTAGTGATTTGGTGCAGGGCACAGACGTCGATACGGCAGTGTTCAATGGTCGGGTTTTGCTTAATGACCAGCAGCTAAACAATGCCAAAGCCGATGTCTTGTCGCTAAAGCTGGATGCTACGGCAGGTAATGACTACACAGGCAGCCTGATATTTGACGGCAATGTGCAATTGAATGCCAACCGGCAAATCAGTTTGGATGCGCCTGTTTATAAAACTAGCCAAGGACAGGTGGCCCTAAACACCAGTTATGCCTTATTAGGCGCTAGCCAAAGCCGTTTGGACACGGAATTGGGCGGTGGGGTGTTCACTAGCCGTTTAGCACCAGATGCCGTGGCTGGCGATGGCCAACTGACTGTCAATGCCAAAGGCATCGATTTAATTGGCGGCCTGAGTTTTAACGGCTTTAACACCGTCAACTTAAATAGCCAAGGCGATGTCCGCACTATCGGCATACGCGGTTTGCGCGATACCCGCGATTATCTGGGCGAACTGAATTTGGCGGGTAATCTGACCATCAAAGCCAGCCAGCTATATCCCGCAACCTTAAGCGATTATACGATTAACTTAACAGGCGGTGGCGACCAAACCGCAACCTTCCTAAGCAGTGGCAATAAGCCGGGGGCGGTGTATTCTGCTGGCGGCAGTTTGACGGTTAATGCCCCCACTATTGTCCAACAGGGCACGCTAAAAGCCCCATTTGGTGTACTGAACCTCAATGCCAGCAATAGCTTGGAATTGGCCAGCGGCAGTTTGACGTCAGTCAGCGGCAACGGTTTGAACATCCCCTTTGGGCAAGTGTCTGGCGGCATCAATTGGTTATTCCCGTTTGACAGCACGGGCGCAATCAATTTGTTAATCGACACCCCACCAGAAAAGCGTTTGCAACTTTCAGGGCGGGACATCAGTTTAAGCCCAGGGGCCAGCGTGGACTTATCGGGTGGCGGTGATTTGTATGCCTACGAATTTATCCCCGGCCCTGGCGGCTCCCAGAATGTGTTGGACACCAATGCAACGGGCTTTACTCAAAAGTACGCCGTTTTGCCGACGCTCGGCAATAGCCTGACCCCTTACGATCCGCAACTATTTTCCGCATCGGGCTTAAGCGTGGGCGATAGCGTCTATTTGGATTCAGGATCAGGTTTAACGCCCGGTTGGTACACCTTATTGCCTGCCCAATATGCCTTGTTGCCTGGTGCTTATCTCATCACCCCCCAAGCTGGGACTAAGGATTTTACTGCTGGGCAAAGCACGCAAGATTTCGCAGGCGCAACCATCGTTGCAGGCCGCTATGGCAATACCACCGCCAATACCCAAGCCGACCGTTGGCAAGGCTTTGCCGTGGAAACCGGTGCGGTGGCCCGTACCCGTTCAGAGTTTAAGGATTATTTAGCCAACCCATTTTTTGCCGACAAAGCCACTACCGCTGGCACAAACAGCCCGCAACTCCCCAAAGATGCCGGGACATTATCGATTGCCGTCAATAACAGCCTTAGCTTAGGGGCCACTTTGCTGGCAAGTCCGGTATTGGGGGGCGTGGGCGGTCAGGTTGACATCAGCGCCAATCGCTTGGCCATCGTCGGCAACAAGGACGATGTGGCCTTAAGCCCAATTGGCACAGTTAGCCTGTGGGATGACGACCTGAATGCCCTGAAAGCACCCAGCTTGCTGTTGGGTGGTGTACGCAGCAAAGACAAAAAAGGGCAACGCGTCACGGTTGCTACGCAAAACCTGACTCTGGCGGGTGATAGCCAATTGACTGGGCAAGAAATTTTGCTGGTGGCGCGTGACCAAATAAAAGTCAGCAGTGGCGCAGTGCTGGAAAGCACTGGTAAAAACACTAGCGCTGGCACCGATTTATTGCTGGAAAACAGCAACCACACCAATAGCGACGGCGCTTTGTTGAGGGTCTCGGATTTAGGGCAAGCCGATATTATCCGCGACAAAACCGTCACCGCCAAAACCGGGGAATTGCTGGTTGAAAGCGGCGCAACCTTGAAAGCGCAAGGCTCCATGGCTTTGGATTCTACGCAAAATACGGTGTTTGACGGGGCGATAGACATGACTGGTGGCGCGCTCTCCTTAAAGTCTAGCCGTATCAGCTTGGGCGATGCGCCTGCCAATACTCCCGGCCTAGTCTTAAAAGACACCGCGTTTACTTTAGATGAATTAAAACTGATCAGTGCCTCGGATTTTGACATTTATGGCAATGTCGGCATCAACACCCAACAGTTGGCCATCGATGCCGCCCATATCAACGGCTATAACCAAGCTAGCGATGCAGTGACGATTGCCGCTGAAGTGATTACCTTAAGTAACAGCGGCGCAAGCAGCCAGCGCACAGGTAACGGCACCGGCAGTTTGACCTTGGCGGCGGGCAAACGTTTGGAATTGGGTGGTGGTGACCTAGCCATCAGTGGATTTAGCAAAACCCAAATTAACGCCACCGACAGCATTAAAGGCTTGGGGCAAACCATAGACCCTGTGTCTGGCGTAGCTAGCGACACCGCTGCGGGTTTGCTGCAAGTCAACGGTAATTTAGGGGTAAACGCCGGGCAATTTATCGGCGGCAACGGCGCAACGACAGCACTGGCAGCCACAGGCGCAGTGACTTTGCAATCAGCCAAAACCGACAACAGCATCGGTTTGGGAGGCTTAGGTGCACGCTGGTCGATTACGGGTAGCAGCATCACCAGCACCGCGTGGTTTGATTTGCCTTCGGGGCAATTGGATCTGCTCGCCACGCTGGGCAATATTGATTTAAACGCCGGGACAACGATTAATGTGGCAGGCAAAGTGACGGAATTTGCTAGCGTCAGCCAAGCCTCGGCAGCAGGGCGCGTGGTGTTGGCTAGCCAAACCGGCAATGTCAATTTGGCGACAGGCGCAACGCTTAATCTGGCGGGCGCAACACTGGCGGACAAGACCGTAGGCGATGCGGGCAGTTTAACAGTCAACGCCAGTAAAGGTGTGTTCAACTGGTCGGGTACAGTCAATGCGGGCGGCAATGCCGCTACAGGCGCAGTCCGTGCGGCTAGCTTAGCTATGGATGTCAGCCGTTTGGAATCGGATTTTTCAGCATTGAACAGCCAAGTGCAAACAGCAGGTTTCCGTGAGGCGGTTAATCTGCGCTTGCGTAGCCGTGATGCACTGATCGCAGCTAGCGATAAAGTGGTCGCGCATAGCTTTGGCTTAAGCACCGATCAGGGCAGCGTCACCGTCAATGGCGTGATTGATGCCAGTGCCGCCAATGGTGGCAGCATTAGCCTGAACGCGCGTAACGGCATAATCCTGGGTGCTGGCGCCCAACTAGATGCCCATGCCACGTCAGATAACGCGACAGGTGGAAGCGTGGCGCTCAACACCGTGCATCAGGATGATGCGGCTAGCGGCTTGTTAAACTTGGCGGCAGGCGGCGTGATTAATGTCTCTGGCGGCAAAGACGGAGTTGGGGGATCGGTGCATTTACGTACTGGACGGGGTGCAGACAATCTAGTCAATGTCAGTGCCATCAACACCCGCATCGTCGGTGCCGACCCGCAACGCACGAATCTTGAGGCAACCCGCGTGTATCTGGGCAATAGCCAAATCAGCAAATCGGACATCGCCATCTGGAAAAGCGACACCGACAGTTTTATGAACAACGCAACTAGCCTTAGCAATAACTCGGGCGCAGTGGTCAATTTGTTACCCGGGCTGGACATTCGCGGTCAAAACGATCTGACACTCGTGGACGCTTGGGATTTTATCGACTGGCGTTATAACGGTTTGCCAGGCTTTCTGACCTTAACAGCGGGCAATAACCTGAACATCAACGCGTCCATCACCGATGCCTTTGCCACCGACAGCTTGCCGGGACAAAGCAGCCGTTTGTATCAAGATATGTTGCAGCCGGGGCGGTCATGGAGCTATCAGCTGCAAGCCGGGGCGGATGTCAATTTGGCCAACAGTTATTTAGCCAAAAACCCCTTAAACCCCAGCTCTAGCAGCTTGGTAAAAACCCCGTTGGTGGTCAGGACGGGTACAGGTTCGATAGCTATTGACGCTGGCAAAAACCTGCAATTTGTTAAAGACAGCACTAACGCCAGTGCTTCGGCAGCAGTTTATACCATGGGTACAACAGGCAAATATACCCGCAGCCAATTGTTGCAAGGCTTAGTGCCGGGCGTACCTGCTAGGGAAGCAGGTGAAAGCGACGCGCATTATTTAAACCGCATGGATCCGGTGTTGATGGACGAGTTATTGCGCTTTGGCTATTTAGATGAAACGCGTATCGGCAGCTTGTTCCAAAAAGCCGAATTCCCCAAACAAGGCGGCAATATCAGCTTGACGGCGGGCGGCAATATTGACGGCATCAACACAGGGCAGAAAATCAGCGATTGGTTGGTGCGCAGCGGCACACTCACCGACAACAACCGCCCGACCTTATGGGGCATCAATATTTCTGGCGATCGTAGCAGCCAAACAGGCAGCATCCCTACCGCCAAAGGCATACGCACGTTTAACCAAAATGTAGGCGCTTTAGGTGGCGGCAATGTCAGCGTCAGCGCGGGCGGCAATATCAGCAATTTATCGGTGATGATGCCAACCACCGGCAAACCCTTAGGCACGGTCAGCGACACCGCCAACCAATGGCTAGCCAATGCGCCTGCAATTAATGGCGGCGGCACCATGCAGGTCAGTGCGGGCAAAGACATTGTCGGGGGTGAATTTTTTACTGGCAAAGGCACCGCCAACATTGTTGCGGGCGGCGGCATCCAGCAAACGTCCACAGGTTTGGGCGCGGTATTTGAATTAGGGGATAGCCAAGTTTCCGTACAAGCGCGTAAAGAAGCCTTTATCGGCGGCGCTTACAACCCGACTTTGCAAAAACAGGCACAAGTGGTGGGCGGCGAATCCCGGTTCTTTACCTATAGCCCGGACTCGGCGATTGGTTTTGCCTCAGCCGCAGGCAACATCGTCTTCCAAAATGCGGTAGACCAAAGCTTTGAATATTCAGTCTATCCCGGCACGGTAAAAGCCACGGCGTTTTCTGGCGACATTAGCCTTAACAATTCCATGACTTTATACCCTGCCCAAGCGGGGCAATTACAGTTGCTCGCCAACAATAATATCCGTTCTTCAGCCTTGGCAGGCCAAACCGTCAATATCAATGTATCGGACGCCGATGTTAGCTTTTTGCCCTCTGCCTACAATCCTGCCGCGAGTTTGGAAGGCAGCGTCAATGATGGTTTGATCCGCACTCGGGAACGCCTGGATCCTTCCACACCCACCGCCAATATCATCCACGCGGCTGTCCCTGTGCATCAAGGCAGCACCCTAAAAAGCCAAGTCATCAGCAAGCAGGGTGACATCGCCTTTAATGCGGGCTCGCAAGTGACCTTCCATATCCCGACCGCCGCTGATTTTGTTGCTGGCCGGGACATCCGCAACTTAAGCGTGTCAGGGCAAAATTTACTGGCGGATGACATCACCCGTATCCAAGCAGGGCGTGACATTCTCTTTGACACGCAAATCAATTCTGACGGTGTGGTGCTGGCGAATGACAACCAAATTCAATTGGGCGGTGCGGGTCAGCTCTACGTTTTGGCGGGCCGTGACATTAACTTAGGCGCGGCGGTGGGTATCCAAACCATTGGCAATATTTACAACCCCGTTTTAGCAAGCACAGGCGCATCGGTCAGCATGGCGGCAGGTTTGTCCGACAAAGTCGATTATGCGGGGTTTATCAGTAAATACACCCCTAAGTACCCTGCCCTATTACAAGGTTTTGGCGTTTTAACCGAGCTGGAACAGCAACAAAAACTTGATGTGTTACTGCAAGTATTGTTTGCCGAAATAAAGCAATCCGCTTCGGCAGCGGCTAGGGTTCCCGAATCCCAACGCAACAGCTATTACCAACAAGGGTTTGATGCGATTAAAGCCTTATTTCCGGGTGACAAATACAGCGGCGATTTAAGTTTTGTGTTTAGCCAAATTAAAACCTTAGATGGCGGCGACATTAATGTAGCTGCACCCGGCGGCAAAATCGACGTGGGCTTGGCGGGACAATTGGGTGGTATCCGCAAGGCGGCTGACGAATTGGGCATGGTAGTACAACAACAAGGCTCTTTAAACGCCGTTAGTGCAGGTGACTTTAACGTCAACCAATCGCGGGTGTTCACCTTAGGCGGCGGCGATATTACCGTGTGGTCATCCAAAGGCAGTATTGATGCGGGTAAAGGTGCCAAATCCGCCATTGCCGCACCGCCGCCAGTCACCTCTGTTGATGAAAAAGGCAATATCGTCACCATTTTCCCGCCGATAGTGTCGGGCAGTGGTATCCAAGCCATCGGTAACGGGCAAGTGACGCTCGCCGCCCCCAAAGGCATTGTCGATGCGGGCGAAGCGGGAATTAGTGGCGGCCAAATCGTGATTGCCGCCACCGCCGTGGTCGGTGCATCCAACATCCAATCCAGTGGCGGCACGGTGGGTGTGCCATCTGCGCCACCCGCGCCCGTTGTCCCTTCCGGTGCCAGCAGTGCCGCCAGTAGCGCGGCAAAAACAGCCAGTGACTCGACGGATAAAAGCACAGAAGCCAACAGCGATGCCAATGATGATGACGCTGAAGCCAATAAAAAGGCCAAGGCAGCCGCCAGCACAATTACCACTGACATCGTGTCTTATGGCGACTGTAGTGTCGCCGATGTACGCAACAACAAGGCGGGTTGCGGGGATAAGGCTGCGGGTAAATAAACAGAGTAAGTCACAGTGGCTAACAGCTCCCTCTCCCTCGGGGAGAGGGCTAAAAGATTTACAACCAAACTATCGGCGTATGCACAACTCCCTCTCCCTTAGGGAGAGGGCTGGGGTGAGGGGTCTAGGGCAACAAAGCATTCATTTAATTTAGGGAAACGTAGTCTATGAAAACATCTTGGTATAACCGTTTACAGTGGGGTTTGGTGTTGTTGCTGATACCGATAGCCGCTTACGCGTGGTGGAATGACGAATGGTCATCACGCAAACAAATCACCATCGATGCCAGCATTACCGGGGCTGACACCCAAGAAACGCTGAGCGAGTTCCCGTTGTTATTGCGCTTGCATACGGGTAATTTCAGCTATTTCACCGAAGTGGCGGAAAACGGTAAAGACCTGCGGTTTATGGTCGATGACAAAACCCCGGTCAAATACTTTGTCGAAAAAATCGACCCAGTGGCGGAAATGGGATTGGTATGGGTCAAGGCCTCCACGATTAAAGGCGCGGCCAGCACTGAATCGTTTTGGATGTATTACGGCAATGCCGCTGCCGAGGATGCCTCGGAAGCCAAAAGCATTTACGACGTCAACCAAGCCTTGGTGTTCCATTTTGCCGAAGCGGCAGCAACACCAGCTGATGCCACCGCTTATGGCAATAACGCTAGCGCGTCAAAAGCCGTAATCGACCCAGCAGGTTGGATAGGCGCGACGGCAAAGTTTGATGGCAGCGGCGCAATTAACGTCAATGCCTCGCCGTCATTACAAGTAAACCCAGATAACGGCTGGACTTTCAGCACGTGGCTAAAAATCGATGCCGCCCAAACCAACACCGTGGTGTTCCAAGCCAAAGACGGCGCGAACAGCCTAGGCTTGGCGATTAATGGCGTAAACCTCAGCGCCCGCTTTAATACAGCGACCACCCCTGCCGCCACCTTGCAACTGGGCAAATGGCAACATGTGGCTTTGGTGGCCAGCAAAGACAAGCTAGAGGTGTTTGTTGACGGTCAAGCTGCTGGCTCGGTGGCGATCAGTTTGCCCGCGTTCAATCCTGCTTTGGTAATCGGGGGTGCAGATGATGGCGCAAACTTGGTCGGCTTATTGGACGAAGTGCAAATCGCCAATAAAGCACGCAGTGCTGATTGGATAAAACTGTCTTTCCGCAGCCAAAGCCCCGATTTTACCGTGCTGAATTTTGGTCAGGATGAATCCAAATCTTCAGGTGAAGGCCCCAATTATTTCGTCATTATTTTACAAAGCCTGACGGTTGACGGTTGGGTCGTGATCGCCTTATGCGGCGTGATGCTGGTCATCAGCACCTTGGTGATGATTACCAAAGGCTTGGCGATTTCACGCGCCAATAAAGACAACAAAGCCTTTTTGGAGCAATACCGCACTATCGATGCCTCTAACCCCGTCGCTTTGGACCAGGATGAAACCGAAGAAGAAAAAGAGCTAGCCGATTCGGACTTTTTGTCTGCCATTGTCGGCAAGCATGACCATTTCCAAAGCTCGCCGATTTACCACGTTTACCACGTTGGCGCCCAAGAGCTGAAAAAATTGTTTGCCTTAACAGGCAATAAGCCGCTGACCGCAGAAGCCCTTAATCTAGTCCGCGCCCGCTTGGATGCGGCGGTGGTCAGGGAAAGCCAAAAACTTAACAAAAATATGGTGCTGCTAACCATCGCCATTTCCGGCGGGCCGTTTTTAGGCTTATTGGGAACGGTAATGGGGGTAATGATTACCTTCGCGGTAATCGCCGCAACTGGCGATGTCAACATTAACTCCATAGCCCCCGGTATTTCCGGTGCCTTGGCGGCGACGGTCGCGGGTTTGGCGGTGGCGATTCCGGCCTTGTTTGCCTACAACTATTTGCTGACCCAAATCAAAGGCATCACCGCTGATATGCAGGTGTTTACCGACGAATTTTTGGCGATGATTTCTTACCGCATCAGCGAACGGAGCGAATAAACATGAAAGTGGAAGCTGAAGACAAAGTCTATGACGACATTAACATCACGCCCATGCTGGACGTGGCCTATGTGTTGTTGCTGATTTTTATCATTATGACCACGGCGACCGTGCAAGGCATTACCGTCAATTTGCCTAAAGCCAGCAGTTCGCCGTCCTTATCAAAACCCAAAACCAAAGCAGTTTCGATCACCCCAGACGGCACCATTTATTTGGACACTTATCCTGTCACCATCCAGGAACTGGAAACCCGTTTGGCGCAATACAAAGCCGCCACGCCGGATTTGCCGGTGGTGCTAAAAGCCGATGCGTCCATCCAATATGAAAAAGTGATAGAGGTGTTGGATGTGGTGACGCGCTTAGAAATCAGCCAACTGGGTTTGGTCACGCAAAAACTGGTCAAGTAATCGCGCATCATGGACAGCAAAAAAAAATGGCTGCGTTACTTGCCGATGATTCTCGGCGGGTTGTTGACTGTGTTAATCGCGGTGACGGTATTTGTTTTGAAGGATAAATTTCAAAAACCGCCGCAGACCAAAAAAGTGGTGCAACAAATCACTATGATACAACCGCCGCCACCCCCGCCCCCCTTACACGTGTAGGTTTTTTCACTCCGCGCACCCAACCGCAGTAACCCAAGCCGCCTGATTGATTCCCGGTAAGCTAGGCCACGCCTCCGGTCGGCCAGGTTTGACAGGGAGCAGTTGATGGTTAAGCAAAGCCGC
>JAPLRR010000014.1 GCA_026399075.1 Methylococcales bacterium | reverse complement strand
CCATCGGCATACAGAAGCGAGGGAGTCAACCACGGGCAATCAAACGCCGCCCGAAACCCTACCCTTGGCTCACCGTCCCAAGGAAAAAATCCACCTAGCTCTTTGAATTTAATTATTTTTTTTTAACGGTAGCAGTATTAGGCTTAAGTGGGTATTATATAGCCGCTTAAGCCCCCGTTTATTCAAAATTGGGGCTGCACCCAGCAATGCAACGACAATAATAATAGAGCAACCGCAATGTCATCAGTTATTCCCCTTTCTGAATTACGCGACAAAATAGACGCCATCGATGCAGAGATTTTGCAATTGATCAACCAACGTGCGTCTTATGCAATAGAGGTCGCCAAGACTAAAATTGCGCAAGGTGAACAAGGTTCTTTTTATCGCCCTGATCGGGAATCTTTGGTGCTAAGGCGGATTATGGAATTAAACCAAGGGCCATTGTCAAACCAAACTGCTGCTCGCTTTTTTAGGGAGTTGATGTCGGCTTGTTTGGCGCTGGAAAAACCAATGGATATTGCTTTCTTAGGGCCTGAAGGTACGTTCACTCAGCAAGCGGCTTATAAGCATTTTGGCCATGCGGTTAAAACAGTCCCCGTTATCACCATTAATGAAATATTTGGTGCTGTTGAAAATGGCAGTTGCCAATTTGGTGTGGTGCCTGTGGAAAACTCAACTGAAGGGGTAATCAGTTATACCTTGGACAGGTTTTTGACATCGCCGCTGAAAGTTTGCGGTGAAGTTGAAATAAAAGTGCACCAGAACCTGATGGGGCAAATAGCAAGTTTGGCTGATATTACCGAGGTTTTTTCCCATCAGCAATCATTGGCACAATGTCGGCATTGGCTGGAAAAACATTTGCCCTATGCCCGGCTTACGGCTGTTAGTAGCAATGCCGAGGCTGCCAGGCTAGCTTCCATTAACCACAATACTGTGGCGATAGCAGGTATTGTTGCGGCGGAGCTTCATAATTTAACGGTTATTGAAAAAAATATTGAAGACGAGTCTAATAACACCACCCGATTTATCGTCATTGGCAAAGAATCCCCTTCGCCTACCGGCAACGATAAAACCTCATTGGTTGTTTCAACCGGTAACCAGCCGGGTGCTTTGTATAAAATACTGGAACCCTTCGCAAAATTAGGCATAGGTATGCTGCATATCGAATCAAGGCCTTCGCGCCAAGGCTTATGGGACTATGTTTTCTTTATTGATATTGAAGGACATAGTGACGATAAAGATATTGCTGAAGCTTTAGGGGTTGTCAAAGGGCATGTTAATATTTTTAAATTATTGGGTTCTTATCCTAAAGCCATTTTCTGAGCTGTTGTGTTGCACTTGTTTATTTTCGTAACTATACCCTTCAAAGTCCACCCACTATAATCCATGAATAAAACAAATAATGTTTACGATCTCGCGGTTGCGGGTGTGCGTCAGCTTGTCCCATATAAGGCAGGTAAGCCGATTACAGAACTTGAGCGGGAATTGGGGCTTAGCCATATTATCAAGCTGGCCTCTAATGAAAATCCTTTGGGGCCGGGTAAAAAGGCCTTAGCTGCTTGTTCGGCCGCATTGCCAGAACTAGCGCTGTACCCCGACGGCAGTGGCTATGCGCTTAAGCAGGCCTTGGCAGGTAAATATGCCTTGGATGTTGATCAGATAACTTTAGGCAATGGTTCTAATGAGATATTGGAACTCGTCGCCAGGGCATTCTTAACACCCGAACTTGAAGCAGTGTTTTCCCAGCATGCGTTTGCAGTTTACCCTATTGTTACCCAAGCTGTTGGGGCAACAGGCGTTGTTGTGCCCGCCGTTAATTATGGCCACGATTTAGACGCTATGCTTGCGGCGGTAAATGAAAAAACACGCATTGTGTTCATAGCCAATCCCAATAACCCGACGGGTACCTTGCTTAGTCAAGCGAGTGTTGCGCGTTTCTTGGCCGCCTTGCCTGAAACGGTTGTTTGTGTGCTGGATGAGGCTTATTTTGAATTCGTTAGTGTCAATGAGCCGATTAATTCCATCGATTGGCTAAAATCGTTCCCAAATTTAATCATTACCAGAACCTTCTCAAAAGCGTATGGTTTGGCAGGCCTGCGTGTGGGTTATGGTCTATCTAGCCCTCAGCTTGCTGACATCCTTAACCGGGTGCGGCAACCGTTTAACAATAATGCTTTGGCTTTAGTGGCTGCTGAAGCGGCTTTGGGTGATTTTGAACATTTACAGCAAACCATGGCGATAAATTCACACGGTATGGTGCAACTGACCCAAGGATTTAAAGCATTAGGATTGGAATGGATTCCGTCCGCCGGTAATTTTGTTTCAGTGGATTTAAAACAGCCAGGACAAGCTGTTTTTGAGGCATTGCTACAAAAAGGCGTGATAGTCAGACCGATAGGCGTTTATGAAATGCCTAACCATTTACGTATTAGCATTGGTACAGCACAGGAAAATCAGCAATTTTTACAAGCCCTAACCGAAATTTTGGCTAATGTTTGATAAGCTCTGTATTTTCGGGGTCGGTTTGATCGGCGGGTCGATAGCGAGGGCGGCAAAAGCCAATGGTTTGGCAAAAACGGTGGTTGGTATTGGCAGGGTGCAAGATGCCAATAATCTAATCCTCGCCAAGAAGTTAGGTATCATTGACCGCTATTATATTGATGAAGCAAATCTTTCCGATAGCTGGAATCATTCTGGCGTTGCCAATGATTACCCCAGTTTTTGTGATGCCGTGGATCAAGCCGATTGCGTAGTGATTGCCACGCCAGTTGCCAGTATTGAAGTTATCCTTAGTTCACTAAAAGCGAATTGGTCACCAAGCACTATTTATACCGATGTCGGTAGCACTAAAGGCAGTGTTGTTGAAGCTGCCCAGCGCGTTTTTGAAGGCAAAGTCCCAAGCAACTTCGTTCCGGCACATCCCATTGCTGGCGCGGAAAAAAGTGGTGTGCAAGCTTCCTTGTGTGATTTATTTGTCAATAAAAGGTTGGTTATCACGCCGCTAGCCGATACAAACCCGGGCGCTGTGCAAAGCATCCAGGTGTTTTGGCAAGGCATGGGGGCAATGGTTTCGATCATGGATGTCCAGCGCCATGATGCAGTGTTGGCGGCCACCAGTCATCTGCCCCATATTCTGGCTTTTGCTTTGGTCGATATGCTGGGGCATCAAGACGAACAAAGCGAAATCCTTAATTATGCGGCCGGTGGTTTTAGGGATTTTACCCGGATTGCCTCCAGCGACCCAACGATGTGGCGGGATATTTGTACGGCCAATAAAAAAGAAATTATCCCTTTGCTGCAACAAACTAAGGCGCAGTTGGATAAAATACAACATTTGCTGGAAATCGGTGATGACCAGCAGCTTTTTTCAATCTTTGCGTATGCCAACACGGCACGGCAACGCTTTCTTAATCAGTTCGAAGGTAATATGTCAAAATCAATCACATTTCAAGTGCAACCTGGTGGCAGCTTACAAGGCGAGGCACGTGTGCCCGGCGATAAATCCATGTCGCACCGCTCGATTATGTTGGGTTCATTGGCAGAAGGCGTTACCCATGTTACTGGTTTTTTGGTTGCAGAAGATGCCTTGGCCACCTTGCAAGCGTTCCGTGATATGGGCGTGGAAATCGAGGGGCCAATTAATGGCTGTTTAACGATACATGGCGTTGGCAAACATGGCTTGAAAGCACCTAAAAATGAACTGTACTTGGGTAATTCAGGCACGTCCATGCGTTTGTTAAGTGGTTTATTGGCTGGGCAGCCATTCAATTCGGTGCTGACTGGCGACAAATCATTGTCTGGCAGACCCATGAAGCGGGTCACCGAGCCTTTAAAAGCCATGGGGGCGGACATAAAAACCACAGAACAGGGTACTGCCCCCCTGTATATTGCGGGTAGGGCAGGGCAATTGCATGGCATTGATTATGTAATGCCTATGGCGAGTGCGCAAGTTAAGTCCTGTTTGTTGTTGGCAGGTATGTATGCCACGGGTGTGACGCGTGTGACGGAGCCCGCGCCAACCCGTGACCATACTGAACGCATGCTCAATGGTTTCTCTTATCCCGTCACGCGGGAGGGCAGCACGGCAACTATCAGTGCGGAAGGGCAGTTGACTGCAACAGATATTGACGTGCCCAGTGATATTTCTTCGGCAGCATTTTTTTTGGTGGGCGCCTCTATCGCACCTGGTTCGGATTTGTTGCTTAAGCATGTCGGAATTAATCCTACCCGTACGGGCGTAATTGATATTCTTCGGTTAATGGGTGCGAAGATCGACGTGCTGAATGAACGCGTTGTCGGTGGAGAACCAGTTGCTGATTTGCATGTGGTCTATAGCCCATTAAAAGGTATCGATATTCCCGAAGAATTGGTACCCTTGGCTATTGATGAGTTTCCGGTATTGTTTGTCGCCGCTGCTGTGGCAGAAGGCCAAACGCGGCTAAGTGGGGCGGAAGAATTAAGGGTTAAAGAATCAGACCGCATCCAGGTGATGGCGGATGGTTTGCAAATTTTGGGGGTGGATGCCCAACCGACAGCCGATGGCATGGTAATTCAAGGTGGATCCATTGGGGGTGGGGTGGTTACTTCCCATGGTGACCATCGGTGCGCGATGTCGTTTTCAATAGCTGGACTACGCGCTAGCGCACCGATTACAGTGCTAGATTGCGCAAATGTGAACACGTCGTTTCCTGAATTTAAAGATTTGGTTAAAAATCTAGGTTTAAATCTGGTCTCTGAGGAATCTTGATGGGCATTCCTGTATTAACGATTGATGGCCCTAGTGGTGCAGGCAAGGGGACAGTCAGCCGCTTGGTGGCAAAAAAACTAGGCTGGCATTATTTGGATAGTGGCTCAATTTATCGGTCATTAGCCATTGCCTTACAATTGGCCTCCGTTGATCTCGCGGATGTTCCTGGGATAGTGAATGTTGCAGAAGCCATGGCGTTAGAATTTGAATGTGGGGATGAACTGGCCGTTAGACTGGATGGGGTGGACATTACCCCGCAATTGGGCCTGGAATCCACGGGAGTGGTAGCGTCCCAAGTTGCTGCATTGCCAGACGTTAGGCGGGTTCTGTTACAAAAACAGCAAGATTTTAGAAAGCCACCTGGGCTGGTGGCTGATGGCCGGGACATGGGGACGGTGGTATTCCCTGATGCTAAAAATAAAGTGTTTTTAACAGCGAGTGCCGCAAAAAGAGCCGAAAGGCGATATAAACAGTTGATAGAAAAAGCAATAGATGCTAATCTTATACAAATACAAAAAGCAATAGAAGAACGGGATCGCCGCGATATGGAGCGTGAAAACGCGCCATTGGCTATGGCGAGAGATGCGCTTTATATTGATTCTTCCGACATGACTATAGCTTCTGTTGTGGAAGAAATTCTGAATTTAATCCATTAAGGGTTTTGTGCGGCTGCGCCATCCGGTGTAGTTTTTTTTAACTTTGATAAAGAAAAGGTTTGTTCGAGTTTCGACAAACTTGGGAAATAATAAAATGAGCGAAAGCTTTGCTGCGTTACTTGAAGAAAGTTTAACCAAGACCAAAATGAGTCCTGGTGCCATGTTGCTGGGTACTGTGATCGATATCGAAAACGATATGATTATTGTCAGTACCCATTCCAAATCTGAAGGCGTCATTCCAAAATGGCAGTTTCTAAACAACGATGGCGAATTAGAAGTTGCAATTGGCGATGAAGTTGAAGTTGCTTTGGATTTGTTTGAAGATGGTTTGGGCGCAACCCTACTTTCAAGGGACAAAGCGAAGAAGAACAAAGCCTGGTTTGAACTTGAAACCGCATTTGAAAAAGAAGCCACCATCATCGGCCGCATTAATGGCAAAGTCCGCGGCGGTTTTACCGTGGCAGTCGGCGCATTACGTGCATTCTTGCCTGGATCATTGGTTGATGTTCGCCCAATTCGCGACACCACGTTCTTAGAAAACCGTGACCTTGAATTCAAAGTCATTAAAATCGACCAAAAACGCAATAACGTTGTATTGTCACGCCGTGCGGTAGTCGAAAAGGAATACAGCGCAGAACGTGAAGAGTTACTCAAAACGCTGGAAGAAGGTGCTGTGGTTACCGGTGTCGTTAAAAACCTCACTGATTACGGCGCGTTTATCGACTTGGGTGGAATTGACGGTTTGTTACACATCACTGATATGGCTTGGAGACGAGTACGTCATCCGTCTGAGTGTGTAGAAATTGGCCAAGAAATCAAAGTTAAGGTCTTAAAATACGACAAAGATAAAAACCGCGTTTCTTTAGGCATGAAGCAAATGGGTGAAGACCCATGGCAAAACATCGCCAGACGTTACCCAGCAGGTACACGCGTATTCGGTAAAGTCAACAACCTGACTGACTACGGCTGCTTCGTTGAAATCGAAGAAGGCGTTGAAGGTTTGGTCCACGTTTCTGAAATGGACTGGACTAACAAAAACGTCAACCCTTCTAAACTTGTCCAATTAGGTGACGAAGTTGAAGTGATGGTATTGGAAATCGACGAAGAACGCCGCCGTATTTCATTGGGCATGAAACAATGCAAAACCAATCCTTGGGATGAATTTGCGGCAACCCACAACAAAGGCGACAAAATCTCTGGAAAAATCAAATCAATCACGGATTTTGGTATTTTCATTGGCTTGGACGGCGGTATTGACGGCCTGGTGCACATGTCTGACATTTCTTGGGCTGATGACGGCGAAGCCTCGGTACGCGACTTTAAGAAAGGCGACGAGTTGGAAACTGTTATCTTGGCGGTTGATTCAGAACGCGAACGTATCTCTTTGGGTATCAAGCAACTGGAACAAGATCCTTTCCAAAACTTTTTGGCGACACACGAAAAAGGTAGCTTAGTAAAAGGGACTATCAAAGAAGTTGATGCTAAAGGTGCAGTTGTCACCTTGGCTGATAATGTTGAAGGTTATTTACGTGCTTCTGAAATTCAACGTGACCGGGTTGAAGATGCGCGGACTTTATTGAAGGAAGGCGATAAGCTTGAGGCCAAATTTATTGGTGTCGATAAGAAAAGCAAATCCATTTCTTTATCAATTAAGGCGAAAGATCATGACGAAGAGTCGCACTCGATAAAAGATCATTCCCAACATTCCCAACAAGCTGCGGTTAGTACACCTACTTTTGCTGATATATTTAAGCAAATGGAAAAATAAAGACTATAAAGGGGGGTGTGCTGTTGGCGCACCCCCTATTGTTTCTTTTTTTTGACAGGATAGAATGTGACAAAATCAGAATTAATTGAGGCGCTTGCTAGAAAACAACAGCATTTGGCGCTAAAAGATGTCGAACTGGCGGTAAAGTGTATTATTGAAAAAATGAATATGGCTTTATCTACAGGTGAAAGGATTGAAATTAGGGGCTTTGGTAGCTTTTCCCTGCACAAGCGTCCACCGCGTATAGGACGAAACCCAAAGACTGGCGAATCTGTTTCTTTGGCAGAAAAGCACGTCCCCCATTTTAAGCCAGGTAAAGAGCTGCGTGATCGTGTTGATGCCGCTAGCGATAAATTTGAAATAATAGACTAGTCGCCAATCAACGCAAGTTCTGGGGGATATTGCTTATCGCCTGTAGCAGTTTTTTTGCGTTGTTTTTACCCGAGCTAGTTTACCACCATTCTTCATTAACAATATGGGCTTACGCATTGTGGGTTTTGTTGTTATCTTCATGGCAACAAGCTAAGCCGTTAGGCTTCGGCAGAATTTTTCAAATCTTAGTGACGTTGGAAGAGCCGTTCTGACCACAACCTGTTATAGCCCCGTTTGTTGTTCCTCCCTAGGCTGTTGTTTATGACAGCCTACAATTTTGAAGTTTTACAGATGTCTTGTTTGGAAAGGGGTTAATTGTGTGCTATAGTTGTTCTTAATGAGAACTATTATTGATTGTCACAAGCCACTAAGACTTTCAAATAAACTACATCAAGGTAAAACGCATGGCGATAAGCTTTAAAAATCTTAACGTAGGGGATTTGGGCAAAATAGTCGGCTTTGAGCCTTCAGGTAAAGCGTATCGTAAGCGTTTATTGGCTATGGGTTTGACACCAGGAACTGAATTTAGCATTACCCGGTTTGCACCTATGGGTGATCCTGTTGAAATCAAGTTGCGTGGTTTTTCACTCACCCTGCGGAAAGCTGAAGCGGAAATCTTGTTAATAGAGAGACTCTGATGAAAACAGATTTTACCGTCGGTGTTGTTGGTAATCCCAATTGCGGCAAAACTACCTTGTTCAATGTGTTGACGGGCGCAAGGCAACATGTGGGTAATTGGCCGGGTGTTACGGTAGAAAAAAAAACTGGCGAATATTCCCACGAAAACAAGCTTGTCGAATTAGTTGATTTACCCGGTACCTATTCCTTAGAGGCGGCGGATGACCAAGTCTCATTGGATGAGAAGGTTGCCAGGGATTACGTTGCCTCTAGGGAAGCAGATTTAATCATCAACATCATTGATGCCTCCAATATTGAGAGAAACCTTTATTTGACATCGCAACTTATTGAGATGCGTGTGCCTATGATACTGGTGCTCAATATGATGGATGCCGTTAAACAACGCGGTATTAAAATCGATAGTGATTTTTTGGCCGAGACACTAGGTTGTCCGGTAATCCCGATCAGTGCGTCCACCAAAGGGGGGGTCACGGGCTTAAAGTCCCTTATCAATACTGCCGCCGCCACCAAGCCTGTACCTGCTGCCAATATTGAATACACGGCCGCCTTGGAGCACGCCATAAGCACACTATCCCCCAGTTTGTCTGAAATGGCTTATAAACACCAATGCGACGTGCGTTGGCTCGCCTTGAGATTATTGGAGGATGATACGCTTGCCAAACAGTTTGCTGGGCCTGAGCTAATGCCAGTTGTGGCAAAGTTACAGCGCAGGGTTGAGACTGAGACGGCAGATGAAATTGACATCTTGGCGGCTGATGCCCGTTATGGTTTTGTTTATGGCTTAGTCCAAGGTGCTGTTTGTCGGCTTAATGAAGTGAGTCGGCATACAACAGAAAAAATAGATGCCTATGTTTTAAATCGGTTTTTAGGTATTCCCGTGTTTCTGTTGGTCATGTATGCAATGTTCATGTTTACCATCAATATTGGCAGTGCTTTTGTCGATTTTTTTGATCAGTTTGTCGGGGCCTTACTTGTTGAGGGTTTAGGCGTGTTACTTACTGACCTGCATTGTCCCCAATGGTTGCTGGTATTGATTACCCAAGGTATTGGAGGTGGCATTCAAGTCGTAGCCACATTTATCCCCATCATTGGTTTTTTGTTTATGTTTTTGTCCGCTTTGGAGGATTCTGGCTATATGGCTAGGGCCGCATTTGTCATGGATAGGTTCATGCGCATGATAGGTTTGCCAGGTAAGTCTTTTGTGCCGATGATTGTGGGGTTCGGTTGTAATGTACCTGCGATCATGGCGACGCGGACATTAGAAAACCAACGTGACCGGATACTCACCAACCTCATGAACCCGTTCATGTCGTGTGGGGCAAGGTTGCCTGTTTATGCCTTATTTGCGGCGGCTTTTTTTCCGGTTGGCGGGCAAAATTTGGTATTTGGTTTGTATTTACTGGGTATTGCCGTCGCAGTGTTGACGGGGCTGATTATGCGCCATACCTTGTTTAAGGGCGACTCTGCACCTTTTATCATGGAGTTGCCTGCCTATCACCTGCCAACTTTTCGTGGGGTTTTTATCAGGACTTGGGACAGGCTTAAGTCCTTCCTGCTAAATGCGGGTAAGGTCATCATCCCTATGGTATTGGTGTTAAATTTTCTTAATGCCTTGGGTACCGATGGGAGTTTTGGTCAGGAAAACAGCAATAAATCCGTCTTAAGTGAGATTGGACGTGGCTTGACCCCCGCATTCAAGCCGATGGGAATAGAAAAAGACAATTGGCCTGCAACTGTTGGAATTTTTACGGGTGTATTGGCAAAAGAGGCGGTGGTTGGCACTTTGGATGCCCTATATAGCCAGCTAACCCCATCAGGTGGGGTGTCAGTTGATGAACCGTTTGAGCTTAAGTCATCATTGTTGGCTGCGTTGGCGACAGTGCCTGAAAACCTGCAATCGATAGCGGATAATTTATTGGATCCGCTAGGTCTAAATATTGGTCGGGTGGATGATTTAGCGGCGGCAGCGAATGATCAAGCCGTTAAAACGGACACTTTTTCGGCGATGCAGCACAGTTTTGATGGTAAAGCCGGTGCATTCGCTTATTTGTTGTTTATATTATTGTATGCGCCTTGTGTTGCGGCAACGGCGGCCATTTATAGGGAAACTAATGCGGGCTGGACGGTTTTCGTGGTGTTTTGGACCACTGGTATCGCTTATATGGCGGCAACAGTTTTTTATCAAGTTATGACATTTAGCCAGCATCCAGCGTATTCCTTAGCCTGGATAAGTGGCTTGATTGTAGCTTTTATAATGGTACTGATGGGCTTATGGCTCAGCGGTAAGAATAATGACATTAAGCGATCTAAGGAGGCTGTCCGTGATTTTGTCTGATCTTCGTAGTTACCTGAAGCAACAACATCGGGTTGCATTGGCTGATTTGTCTACCCATTTCAATATGGATGCCGATGCTTTGCGGGGCATGTTGGGCAAATGGATAAGCAAGGGCAATGTCCGTAAACTTCCCTTGCAAGCTTCTTGTGGGACGAGTTGCTGTAAATGTGACCCTACTTTGACGGAGCTTTACGAGTGGATTGAAAGATAAGGGCTTAAGCACCCAAAATAACCGCGTATGCTTAGCTTAGGCCGCAACTGTTTGTTAGAAATTATTCGCTAAAACCAATTAAAATCAAAAGCGGGCAAAAGTTACATATTTTATGGTACAATATTCAATTGCCCCGATAGCTCAGCAGGATAGAGCGGTCCCCTCCTAAGGGACAGGCCGGTGGTTCAATTCCGCCTCGGGGCACCACGCTTGACAACGCTGCTAGTTTACGCAATCCTACGTTAGCAATTCATCTTTAACCCCCCATCATTAAATGATGGCGGTGCTTATAGGTCAACACAAGCCACAGCTGCTTATCCCATTAGCTGTCATCAATACAATCACCAATTTTTCCAGTGCTGCAAGCAACATTTAAAATGCGGCCATTCACGAGACCCAATACATGCCTTTTTCCAAACTCGGTTTATCAGCCCCACTTTTACGTGCTATTGCTGATGCCGGTTATTCCACCCCTTCCCCAATTCAACTACAGGCTATACCTGCCGTACTAAATGGCCATGACCTACTAGCCGCCGCGCAAACTGGCACGGGTAAAACGGCGGGCTTTGCCTTGCCAATTTTGCATCGTTTGTCGCAACATTCCTATGGGGCAAACCGCCCGGTCAGGGTGTTGATTTTAACCCCAACGCGTGAGCTTGCTGCCCAGGTGGGGGAATCGGTGAGCAAGTATGGCGCCCATCTGCACCCACGATTAAAGACTGAAGTTGTATTTGGGGGGGTAAAAATAAACCCCCAGATGATGCGTTTACGGGGCGGCGTAGATGTGCTGGTGGCGACACCAGGCCGATTGTTGGACTTGGTCAATCAAAATGCAGTCAAATTGGATAAAGTTGAAACATTGGTGCTGGATGAGGCCGACCGGATGCTGGATATGGGCTTTATCCGTGACATCCGTAAAATCATTGCCCTACTGCCGAAAAAGCGCCAGAACCTGTTATTTTCAGCAACCTTTTCGGAAGATATCCGTAAATTGACTACGGGGTTGTTGGTTAATCCCATCAAAATTGAAGTGGCCGCCCGCAACACTGCTGCCGAAACGGTTGAACAAATTGCCTATCTGTGCAATAAAGCCGGTAAAGCAGAGCTGCTTTGTCACCTGATAAAAACCAATAACTGGCAACAGGTTTTAGTTTTTACCAGTACTAAGCATGGGGCCAATAGGCTCACTGAAAAGCTCAACAAAGTCGATGTTAAGGCCGCCGCCATCCACGGAAACAAAAGCCAAGGCGCAAGGACAAGTGCATTAGCCGGTTTCAAGGCGGGTGAGATTCGGGTGTTGGTGGCTACCGATGTGGCAGCACGGGGCATTGATATCGCTTTGTTGCCACATGTTGTCAATTATGAGTTGCCACGGGCGCCAGCCGATTATGTGCATAGGATAGGCCGGACAGGTAGGGCAGGGGAAGAAGGTCAAGCCGTATCCTTGGTTTCCCATGATGAAGTAAGTGCGTTACGCTTGATTGAAAAACTGATTGGCGCACCCATCAAACGGGAACAGGTGGCGGGTTTTGAAGCAGCAGACGTAGCGCCACCATTACCGCCTGAGCCCCCACGTGCACCCCGGCCTACCCGAAATTCAAACCCCTCCCGTAAGCCTGGTGGCAATCAAGCCAATAAACCTAGGGCACGAAACAGTGCATGACGAATTGCTAATGTAATCGGATCACTGGAACTTGAACTATAAAGTAGTGGTTATATCGGATCATTAGTGAAATAACAGTTTTTTCAATCATGCCGCCAAATTAATATGAGCAAAGCCGACCCCCAAGATATGAGTAGTTTGGCCTTACAAATTAAGCAATGGGGCAAGGAATTGGGTTTTGGGCAAGTGGGTATTGCCGATACGGATTTAAGGGTTGCTGAAGGCCATTTGCAAACCTGGTTGGCTAATAACTATCAGGGCGAAATGGATTATATGCAGCGTCATGGTTTAAAGCGCAGTCGGCCAGCGTTATTGCTTGAAGGCACACTTCGGGTCATTTCAGTGCGGTTGGATTACTTGCCAGAGTCTGCAAACGCTATGCCTCAGAATTTGTCCGATCCAACAGCGGCGTATATTTCGCGTTACGCCTTAGGCCGTGATTATCATAAATTGATGCGCCAGCGTCTGCAAAAATTGCTTGAAAAAATTCAGGCAGCTATTTTATCGGGTAGTCAAGAGCGTGATCCAGCAATGCGGTGTTTTGTTGACAGCGCCCCTGTTCTGGAAAAAGCATTAGCAGAAAAAGCGGGCTTGGGCTGGATAGGAAAACACAGTAATCTGATTAACCGACAAGCGGGTTCGTGGTTTTTTTTGGGTGAAATTTATACGTCGCTGGCGTTGCCTGTAGACAAACCGGCAAGCTCACATTGTGGTTCGTGCAAGGCTTGTTTGGACATTTGCCCAACTCAAGCCATTGTTGCACCCTATCAAGTTGATGCCCGGCGGTGTGTGTCCTATTTGACCATCGAGCTACACGGATCTATTCCGATAGAATTAAGGCCTTTGATCGGCAATCGTATTTATGGTTGTGATGACTGCCAGATAATTTGCCCCTGGAACCGCTTTGCCAATTTTACTGGCGAGAAAGATTTCAATCCTAGGCATCAGCTTGATACCCAGCAATTGTTGGATGTATTTTCCTGGAGTGAAGAGACGTTTTTAGCGAAAACCGAAGGTTCTGCAATCCGTCGGATTGGCCATGACCGTTGGTTAAGGAATTGTGCCGTAGCTTTGGGGAATGCGCCAAGCTCTAAGATAATCATCGAAGCGTTGAAACCTAAGTTGGGGCATCATTCCGAAATGGTCAGGGAACATGTGGAATGGGCCTTAGTACAACATAATAAGGCCTTTTAAACTTCGTTGGGAAAGTATTTTTTATTCAGGCCGATTCATCCCTCAGTCTAAATCGTTTTATCAAATAAGGTGAAAGCGTTTTTCGATTTATTTGCTGTTTAACCCACGTCCTTGTGGGCTAGTGAATATACCCGCACCTTCAAAACCAGCTTAGCGTGTTCCCCATGAAGTTTCTATTTTCAGCTATTAAGCGAAAAATCACGGTCATTGGCATAATTCTGAACCGTGAAAAAATTCTTAAAGTAGGGCATAAAGCTGACTGTAATAGGAATTGAATAGAAACAATAGATGGCGGCGGCTTCCCCTGTTGAAACGCCTAATAACCATTGGGGCATGAATAAGGTCATTAATGCCATAAATAAATGGTAGCTGGAAATTTTCCAGTTGTTTTTCCAGACAAATCCGCTTAGAGCTAGTGCAAAAAGCGAGCCGTGGGTAACAAACGTTCCGAAGGCACTGGATATGTGGTAGCCAATATGATAAGTCCCCATAAACAAGCAAGAAACCATATTGCCGATAAAGTTAGGCATTAGGTTAAAAAGTTGTAAATCATTGGGCAGAAAAGCACAGATCAAAAATAAAAAGCTCAATGTTCCGCCAAATATCGTGGCATTTTTAAGTGCAGATTTGTCTGATGAATAGGTTGCTAAGGCTGGCATAATAGCCACAGCCTGCAATGCAATATGGTAGGTTGATAGCTCACTTAAGAAGAAATTGGTGCCATATCCGCATTGGTCGGCAACCGGGTAAGCAAAATATTGGATAAGTTCCATTATTGAAAAATGGAAAATGGCATAAGCCCTTGCTACCCGCACCCAAAAAGATTCGGATTTATCAAGAAAAGTAACGCCAGCGGCGGCGAATCCAATAACGCCTAGCCCTAGCGACATGTCTGCACTAAAACACATAATTCACCCAAAATTTTAATAGTACAATAAAATTAAGTATTAACACAACATTAATATGAATTTGTGGCTGAAAAGGTTTGGTTTCCTAAATCAATGACTTAGCAATTTAACTAAATGTTGGCCCAGTGGCTGCCCAAGTTAACTGTTTGTTTGTCAAGCGGTCTGGGTTTGGGGTAAATTTTTACCAATATTACCGGAAAGACAAGCTTGATGTGCAATGGGCATCTTTCCTTAATGCAGCCCCAACATTACGTGTCAGCTGGCAATTTTTAAACGTTTTTTACAACGCAAAAAATGTTGTATCGTCAGTTGACGTGCCCAATGAAATCACGCTGTTTTACACTTATCTCCCTTCCTGTTTTTCCCGCTTTTAAATTCTTAATTGCACATTAAATTGCTTGTTTCAGATTCGCCCATTCCGCACTAATTTAGTTTTGGATCGGGAACATTAATTGCCCTTCTTTCGTAGAAAATACGTTAGTGTCCAAGCGTCGGCTGTTGCCACATAACAAACCGCTTTACTATCCAAATTCGTTCCAAATTCATCTTGTTTAAATCGTAAGTATATGCTTTATAAGCATATAAATATCCTTAATTACCTGTGTTACGAAAGGTTAATGGCATCTTTTACTGTAAATTAAGTTAGAACGTGAATCGCGGTTATTTTTATCGTATAGGCAGTATTTGATTTATGACAGAATGCTGTAACATAGGCCCTGTAAGCGCAATAACAATAAGAATAATTAACAATAACAACAGAGGAGCAGGTCAATGCAAGATATATTTCGGCGGCTTATTGTCCGCATATCAGATCAGTATTTAACAGTCCTTTTCGTTCTGGGGGCGGTGTCGGCTATAACGTATATGGTGCTTATCACCGATATTCGTGATCAGGAAGGGAATGCCCGGCTTGTCAGGATGAGTGCGGAGCAAGGGCAACTTATCCAGAATATAAATTTGGCACTTACCCAAAAAACCTATGTAAAAGAGGCGGGTGATCTATCAAAGCTAAATGCCAAAGTCATTTCTGATTTAATTAAATTAGATGAATCTTTTGTTTCCTTAAGCCAAGGGGATAGGTTCATTAAAGTGAGGGGTGAGTTGACGCATATTTCAGGTCAATTATCGCCAGAGTTAAGGCAGGTTTATTTTGACGGCAAAAGGCCGTTGGATTCGCTGATGAGGGCATATCTAGTCGCAGCCAGGGCATTGCAAAAACTACCCGCCGCTGATCTTAAGCTAGAGAATCCAGAATTGGAAAAGCTCTTTTATACGTTGACACCGGCTTTATTAGAGGGCATCAACCTAGTCAGTTCATTACATCAACGTGAAAGCGAGTTTATGTTGGGCAGTACCCTCAATAAACAGATGATGTTTTTTGGTTTATCTTTGGCAACCTTAGTTTTTGTGGGTGTCTTACTGCTGCAACCGTTAGTGGGTAAGTTAAAAGAAAGTGCTTTCCAAATGGCGCAAGGCAAGGCGTTTTCTGACAACGTTATTAACACGACCCAAGCGCTTATTATCGGTTTGGATGCAGAAGGAAAAGTGGCCCTGTTTAACCATCATGCCGAAGAAAGTAGTGGTTGGTCAGAAGAAGAGGTTAAAGGCTCAGATTTTTTCAGCCAATTTATACCGGCGCAAGAGCAGCAAGGGCTGCGTACCTTGTTTACCGAAATGATGGCAGGCACTGTCGAGTTCGCTGATGAAATTGAAACGGCGATGCAAATTAGTACAGGCGATTTGATTAACATCGTTTGGAGCCCGACTATCATCAAGGACTCGAAAACGGATACGCCAACGTTATTTTTAGCAACTGGCTTGGATATAACGGAGCGTAAAGAAGCCGAGAAAAAAGTGTACCAGGCTAACGCTGAATTGGCGCAAATTTCAGCCCGCTTACAGGACGAGGTCAACTTGGCTGCAGTTTTGCAACGTTCCATTTTGCCGCCACCCGTCATCGATTTACCCGGTGTCCAAGGTTTGGCTAATTTGTTGACCTCCAGTGAGGTGGGTGGTGATTATTACGATTATTATAAAGTGGGTGGCCATCATAGTATTTTGCTGATTGGTGACGTCAGCGGCCATGGTGTTGCCGCTGGAACCATGGTGGGCGCGGCCAAGGCGGGTGTCTATCCGTTGATTCATGAGGGTATCACCAACCCCAGTGAAATCCTTAACTCATTAAATGAAACCATGCGGGCAACAGCCCAACAGTCATTGTTAATGACCATGGGATGTTTAAGTTTAGATGCGCGTAATGGCAAGTTGATTTTTGCGAATGCCGGCCATGTTTTACCTTATTTATTAAGGCATCAAGCCACGCAGTGGGAAATGCTGGAAGCGTCAGGTTTGCCCTTGGGTAAAAGCGTTGATTCGGATTATTTGCAAACCGCCATCGAATTGACCTTGGAAGTGGGTGACCGTTTGTTCTTATATACAGATGGTTTGGTTGAGGAAGAATCGCCTTCTGGTGAGGCGTTTGGTTATGACCGATTGGAAGCTTTGCTTAATGCCAATATTGCCATTGACGAGCCGGATGAGTTGCGTAATATTTTAATGGATGCCTTAAAGGCCCATTGCCGCACCACTGCTTATACGGATGATGTGACCATTGTGGTCGTCACCCATAGCGACCGGGTTATCCAAGCTGCCGTAACGAACGAAGTCAGCGATATTATCCGTATTTCAGAACCCTTTTACCGTCAGGGAGAACATCCTATCCCACGGATTTCCAAAGAATATGTTGTATTCTTGGCAGAACAGGGCTACTCAGATTTACTGACGCGGTTCAGCCAGGATGGTATTTGCCGCATCTTGCCTAGGCACGATGACTTTTGTAAAAAAATCGGCTGGAACCACTTGCTCAACCAACACCATGAATCGCCAGATGATGATTTGTACGCATTGATTCCAGGGCAGCCAGAATATCGGCAATTCCATTTGACCCATACAGAAGACAAAGTTTTCATTATGGAAGAAATCCAATCTTGGTTGACAGATCATGGTGATTTATCAAGAGACCATATTGAAGCGTTGATGATTATTCTCGATGAAATGACGGAAAACAGCTTATATGCCGCGCCACGCGACGGTAAAGGGGTGGCCTATTATAGTAAGGGGGAATCGCGGGAGTTGTCGGGCCATGAAGAAGTCCGTATCGATATTGCCATATCTGACGGGATATTAGGATTGATGATTACCGATAACTGGGGCACTTTAACCCCAGGTGTGTTCCTGAAAAATATTGCCCATGCGATGGAAGAGGGGGTTGAAGCAGGTGTCGGTGGCGTAGGTTTATATATGATGTGGCGGTTATCGGATTATTTGCAAATCCGGGTTCGTCCGCAACAACGTACCCAAGTTACCACGCTTTGGGACATCAATGGTGCTGTTGATATGAATGTCGACTCAGGTGTCCAATTTATCCACCACAGCGAATATGAAGCTGCCAACCTAAGCAGGGCCGCGCTATGAACATGGTCAATACATTTAGCATACAAGAGATTGCCGGAAAAGATTTTCATTACAACTTTATTGGCTCCATTGATGCACATGCCGGCTTAGTGTTAGACCCGTTATCGGTATTACCCGCTGGAGTTCATGTCTTACTGGATTTTAGCGGGGTTGAGCGGGTCAACTCAATGGGGCTGTCGTTGTTGTTAAAGCTGTTTGAAGACTGGGAGCGCAAAAAGATCCGCGTTGAAGTCCAGCATTTAAACCGCATGGTCAATATGTTGTTTAAAATTACTGGCCTGGGGCGGTTTGTTAAGGCCGAGGGGGACTCCCAGGATTCAGGTGCAGGAACGGTTGTACCCAGTCCAGAGGCCTTACACGTGTAGGTTTTTTCACTCCGCGCACCCAACCGCAGTAACCCAAGCCGCCTGATTGATTCCCGGTAAGCTAGGCCACGCCTCCGGTCGGCCAGGTTTGACAGGGAGCAGTTGATGGTTAAGCAAAGCCGCAA
>JAPLRR010000016.1 GCA_026399075.1 Methylococcales bacterium | reverse complement strand
GGGCGTCTTCCAACGCGCCCTCAGGCGCAGTCAATGGTGGTGATTCCATAGTCCCTGCTTTTGATTTTTTCATGATTTTGATCTACCTTTATACTCTAATTTCCAAGGGGTAGGTGTCTCAGGTCATATTGGCACAGGGGGCATTAACCAATGACAAAAAAACCCAAACAATAAATGCCTGCCGTGAATGCCATTAGCCATTTCAATTTTTGAAAGAGTGGCTGATGCTGCCAGTAATTACCCACCTTTGCTTTATACTGCCTTTTGGCGCGTATAAACTGTTGTTTACAGTCCGCATAATAGCGGGGCAAGACCAGCCATAAACGATAGCCCCCATAAAGCGCAAGCATCCACAACAAATAAAAGACAATGACTTGGCTATCTTTTCGGTTAGTGTGGAACACATGCTCTATCACTTTTTCAAGGACTAACTCCAGCCACTCGAATGATAGGTGCAGGATTGAAAAAACCGTGTGCAACAATATGTCATAGAAGCTTATAAGGATGCCGAATAAAATAAATCGGGCCAGTAATTTTCGATAGTCCAATAAAACCATAATGTTCCACTATTAAGGTAACGGCCTTTTACCGACCGGATAGATTGCGGCAATTAAACATCTGCATAAAACTCCACAATACCCGTTTCTATATCATACATCGCACCAACGATGCCGCATTCACCGCTAGCCACCATGGCATCCAACAGCGGGCTTAAACGGCGGATTTGTGCTACCGTTAGACGGACGTTTTTGTCCGCCACTTTTTGCACATGGCTGTTATCTGTAGCCGTGACGGGCATGGCCATATCAGCGCTTACCGCTTCCACGGCGGGCTGAATTTTCTGCAATAACCCGCTTAAATGGTCTAGCTCGACATGGGCACAAGCGCCTTTAACCGCGCCGCAATGGGAATGTCCCAGCACCACGATCAGTTTTGAACCCGCCAATTTGCAGGCATATTCCATGCTGCCCAAGATGTCATTATTGATGACATTGCCTGCCACCCGGGCACTGAACACATCGCCTAAGCCTTGGTCAAAAATCAGCTCTACCGAGGTGCGCGAATCCATGCAGCTAAGAATAATCGCAATCGGGAACTGGCCTTGGCGGGTGTCGTTGATTTGTTCCAACAGATTCCGGTTTGATTTTAGGTTGTTCACAAACCGTTCGTTGCCCTCTTTCAGCAGCGCCAAAACCATCGCGGGTGTTAATGATTGTTGGGTGTCGTAGGTGGGTGCGCGGGCGTTTTCAATCGGCGGCAACACGCCATAACCACGTAAGTTTTCGATAGTCAGCTTGATGTGTTTGCGTTGGGCTTCGGTTTTGAAGTTTTCTATGATCTCAAACACATCGTAATCAATATATTTTGAGCGGGTGGCATCAATGATAACTTCGGAATCCTCAGGCATTTGCTCCAAGGTTTTTTGGATATTGGCTTTATTCAAAAATGAAACATGCTCAGACAAGCGCAATATTGTCTTATTGTTACTATGCAGCTCATTCAAATAAAAAGTGCTTTTATAATTTTCCAGCAATATCGAAAACAAGGCACACGTCAAGCCTATAGATAGACCTACCAGCAAGTCGGTAAATACCATCCCCAAAATAGTCATGTAAAACGGCACAAAATGATAAGGCCCCGCTTGGTACATGGTTTTGAACAGCTGCGGTCTGGTCAGTTTATAAGCCACCACCAACAACACGCTGGCCAAACTGGCCAAGGGGATTTTGTTCAGCAGGTCAGGGATTAGGATGACCGCAAACAGCATCAACAGGCCATAAATGATTGCTGAATTTCTGGATTTTGCCCCTGCCTGGACATTGATGGAGCTGCGCACTACCACTTGTGCCAAAGGCAGGCCGCCCAACATACCGCTAAAGGCATTGCCGATGCCTTGGACTATCAGCTCCCGGTTGGCTGATGTCACCCGTTTGTCTGGATCCATTTTATCAACGGCTTCCAAGGAAAGCAGCGATTTCAAACTAGTCACCACCGCTAAGGTCAGCGCCAAAAAATAAATGGCCGGATTGTTTAGCTGCGAAAAATCAGGGTACTGCAGTTGGCCAAAAAAATCAGCGGCATTTTTTAACACTGGCAGCGTGACCAAATGGGTATCGGCCAAGGCCAGTTGGGGATAAAAGTGTTGCAAACCTTGATTAATCAATACCCCCGCAAAAATCGAAATCAATACGCCTTGGAACAGTTGAAAAAAACCCCATTTTTTCATCATCGGCTGCTCCCATAAAATCAGGATAGCCAATGATACCACTGCGATAAATAGGGCGGCAGGTGAGCTGTATGCCAGCATGTTCACCAACTCAGACAAGGACGAATAATTATCCGCCTGAAAAAAGGCCATGTCGCCTTCGTAATCCCGGTCATAGCCGATGGCATGGGGAATTTGTTTTAGGAACAGGATGATGCCCATGCCCGCCAACATCCCATTGATGACCGATGAGGGGAAATAATAGGCAATCACCCCTGCCCTGCACAAGCCCATCAACATTTGGATGAATCCTGCCATCAGCAAGGCCAATAAAAACCCATTGAAACCCAATTTTTCTATGGCCGCCAAGACAATGACGGCTATCCCCGCCGACGGGCCGCTAATACCCAGCGCTGAGCCACTTAACCAGGCAACCACCGTGCCGCCAATGATTCCGGCAATCAAACCGGAGAACAGCGGCGCCCCGGAAGCCAGTGCTATCCCCAAGGATAAGGGGATGGAAATTAAAAAAACCGCTATCCCTGCAGGTAGATCATATTTTAGGTTGGCAAAAATGCCAGTGCTCTCAACTTTCATAGGCGGTTCAATAGCTTGTATTTTCATATCGATAACTTATTGGCATAGTGATGGCTATTATAGAGTACGAAGTTGGTAAGGCGATACAAGGTTCCCTCTCCCTTTGGGAGAGGGTATTTCAAATTATGCCCTTGGATTAATCACCACTATTGGCTCATGTTTTTTAACGCTAGCCTTACCATGCAGGGCGATTGTCTCGACAATGATATTGTCATCTGGGGCTGTTGCCATAAAACTTTCGATCACTTCCAGAATATCATGATCAATAAAATTGGCCTTGCTGGCATCAATCGTCACCCGACTATTAGCGGGGATGGACAAAATGAATTTTCGTAATAGGGCTTTGTTCAAAAATGACACATCTTTGTTAAACGCCAAGAGGTAATGGGCATCGTCTTGGGTAAGGCTGATAGCGGCGTGATAATTGGCCTTTATGACAAAAAACAGGCCGATGACCATACCGATGGCCATCCCCTTTAACAAATCCGTGACCAAGATCGCCAGCACCGTAATCACAAATGGCAAAAACTGGCTCATGCCTTTTTGGTAGAACTTTTTGAACAACGAAGGGTTTGCCAGTTTATAACCGGTATGCAACAAAATGGCGGCCAAACAAGCCAAAGGGATGGTGTTCAAGTAGTGGGCAAAAAACATCACGCTTAACAGTAAAAACACGCCATGGGTAAAACAAGAGACACGGGTTTGGCCACCGGCATTAATATTGGCCGCACTACGGACTATAACGGCTGTCATGGGCAAGCCGCCCAGCAAGCCACTGACAATATTACCGACACCTTGGGCTTTTAATTCACGGTTGGTGGGCGCAAGCCGTTTTAGGGGATCCAGCTTGTCTGTCGCTTCCAAGCTCAACAAGGTTTCTAGGCTGGCAATAATGGCGATGGTCACAGCAACCACATAGACCTGGGGATTGCTAAGATGGGCCAAATAGCTGGCGTTAGGTAAGGCAAAATTATTAAAAAAGTCCAAGGGCTGTCCAGAAACCGGCAAGTTGACCAAATGTTGGCTACTGACTGCCCAATTGGGGGCAAACTGCAAGCTTAAGAGGTTGTAAGCGATGCCCCAGACTACCGCCACCAAAGGGCCGGGGATTAATTTTAAGTATTTTTGGCGTTTAAATGCGGCAGTACCCCACAAAATCAGCAGCAATAAAGCTACGGCACTAATGATAACCGAACCGGGTGAAATACCCCTAAAGGCATCAAAAAACTCAATAAAACTGGATTCGGCGGTTTCTTTCATATAGCTCTCATCGCCTTCGTAACTGGTGTGGTAGCCTGTGGCATGGGGAATTTGTTTAATGATCAAGATTAAACCTATCGCTGCCAGCATTCCTTCTATGACCGCCGAGGGGAAAAATGCCCCAATAATCCCTGCCCGCAAATACCCTAACACCAGCTGCATGATGCCTGCCAAGATACAGGCGACTAACAAGCCTTGAAAACCACCTAAGGTTTCAATCGCATTGAACACAATCACCGTCAAGCCCGCCGCTGGGCCTGTGACTGCCAATTGGGAGCCACTGAGCCAAGACACAATCAGGCCACCGATCAAACCACCAATAAGGCCCGCGAACAAAGGCGCACCGGACGCCAAGGCTATCCCTAAACATAATGGTAATGCCACTAAAAACACGACAATGCCTGCGGGAATATCAGATTTTAGATGGCGTAAATAATACTGGGTTTGTTTATGTATCATCTTTTATACCCCAAAATAGTGTTAATCTTGATTTAGTATCGAGCAGATCTTTATTGTTATTTCCATCTTAGCAACTGCCGCCATGGGCTTAGTTTGGTTGTCCTGGCCTTTGGCTGTATTATCATAGTAGGCACAAGGCAAGCATCATCTTAGCCCCAGTTCCTTTCACGAACCTTTCACTACCACCGTAATCTTATGAACATTTTATTAATTGAAGATGATGTTGTGTTGGCGGATGGCTTAACCCACACCTTGGCACAAAGCGGTTACACGGTCACATGTGCCAACTCAGGCGCTTATGCTGAGCATTTATTGCTGGCGCAAGGTTTTGATTTGATAGTTCTGGATTTGGGTTTGCCGGATATCGACGGACTGGAGTTGCTGCGCCGGATAAGGCGCTTGAAACTGCCCTTGCCTATCCTTATTTTAACGGCACGGGATGGGGTCAATGACCGTGTCACGGGCATAGAACAAGGCGCTGATGACTATATGGCCAAACCTTTCGAGCTTCGTGAACTGGAAGCACGGATCAACGCATTGATCCGACGATGTTATGGTGGGTTTAGTCATGCCATTGTCATTGGTAACTTAGAATTGGATACCCAAAACCATCGAGTGTTGCTGGAAGGCCAGCCTTTGGCGTTATCAGCCCGCGAATATGGCGTGTTGGAAATCTTATTGCTGCAAGCGGGCAAAGTCGTGGCCAAAGACCGCATTGCCCAACGGCTATCGGTTGATGGTGATGCCTTGACCGATAATGCCATTGAAATTTATGTCCACCGCTTGCGTAAACGCTTAGAACCGCATGGCGTGCTAATCCGCACCATAAGGGGCTTGGGTTATTTATTGGAGAACACGGCCAATGCCTAAAAACCGCAGCCTCAAAAACCAAATGCTGATCCGTTTGGTCATTCCGCTGATATTTTTCGTGGTGTTTGACGCCTTCCTCTCCTACTTCGTGACCTTACACTATGTCGATGAGGCCTATGACCGCTGGCTGCTGGATTCAGCCCGCTCCCTAACCCAAGAAATAAAAGTCCGTGATGGCAAGGTGGGGGTCGAGTTGCCCACCGCCGCTTTAGAAATTTTTAGATGGGATGCACAAGACACCACTTATTTTAAAATCCGTACCTCAGGCCAGCAAATTTTGGCTGGCGACCCGATGGTTCCTGAGCCACCCGACTTAAGCACGATTGGGACACAAGCTGTTTATTATGATGATAAGCTTTATGGCGCTGCGGTCAGGGTCGTATCCATGTCAATTACGTTTGGGGACACGCCAGATCAAGTTTTTGTACTGGTTGCCGAGACGTTAAATAAGCGCCGCGCCATGATGACGGACATTTTATTGGCCGACTTGATCCCACAAACCGCCTTGATATTATTATGCAGTGTATTTTTGTTGGCGGGCTTAAAGAAAGGCTTAAGGCCATTGCATTTACTGGCCCAACAAATCGCGCAACGCTCACCACGGGACTGCAGCCCCCTTTCCGAACAACATATTTTTCTCGAAGTCCGCACCCTAACGGATACCATTAACGACTTATTGGCAGCCCATACCTTGGCAATTGCCACCCAACAACGCTTTATTGCCAACGCCGCACACCAATTGCGTACGCCCTTGGCTGGCTTAAAATTACAAGCCGAACGCGCCCTGCGTGAACAAGATGTGTCAGCAATGCAGCCCGCCTTGCAACAAATCCAAAATGCGGCAGACCGCATGGCACATTTGACCACCCAATTATTGGTGCTGGCCAAATCAGAACCTATCAATGGCGAATTTGAATTAGTGCCTGTAGACCTTTGCCCTCTAGTCAAAAACACCTGTATCGACTTTGTACCCAGAGCATTACAACGAAATAGTGAATTAAGTGTTGAAAGCCCCCAAGAGCCTGTATTTATTCAGGGCGACGAACTGCTATTACATGAATTATTGGCCAACCTGTTGGATAACGCCATAAACTATAGCGGTGGCAACGGCACCATTGTAGTCAAACTAGAACCCGGCCCAACACCAAAGTTGACCGTGGAAGATGATGGGCCAGGCATACCCGACCTTGAAATGGATAAGGTTTTTGAGCGTTTTTACCGCATCCCCGGAAGCACGGGTAATGGTTGTGGTTTGGGGTTGGCTATTGTCAAAGAAATTGCTGAATTGCATAAGGCGGAATTGAAATTTGGCAAGACCAGTCTCAAAGGTGGCAGCCGTTTTGAATTTCTCTTTAAGGCGTCCTTATAGCCCTTAGGGGCATTTATTGGGGAACCCCGATATCCACGGCCAACACACTGCTGATCTCCTCCGCATATTTATGCCATTTATTGCTGCCAGGCTGGGATAGGGTAAGCTTAGAAACTGGCAAGGCATTGGCCAGCAAGTCCTGTATCCCCCTATCCTTGTCGAGTTCAGCAAAATGGGCGACTTGCGCCAAGGTGGCTTGAGGGTCTTGGACCAAGTCAGAATAAGAGATCCGGCACCAATCTTGGCGCGGAATGGCCATTAAATCGGCAATAATGGTGTCATTACAAAACCGCCATTGATGGGCGGCAATATCCACCAAGGGGGCGCTATGCAAATCACGCCAGCCCTCGGGCAAGAAAAAACTCCATTGCCGATGCACCCAATCCGGCAAATTCCGGTAAGCAACAAAACGCAGGGAACGCCAGCCTTCCAGCAAACTGCTGATATTGCCTTCCGGTTCGCGGTATAAATAGACAAACAAGGCATCAGGAAAAGCCGCTTTTAGGAAAGGGATGCGTAAGGCATTTTTTGGAGTTTTTTCTAAAAAGCGTAGCGATTTCGGGGCAGCGCCCGCAGCTAGCTTTGTGTACACCCTGCCTTCCCGGTCACGCAATTGCCTGACAAAACGGCTTTTTAACTGTTCGACAACAGGCAGTGTCGCCAACTCCCTGCCCAAGCGGTTAGAGTTAAAATTTTGCGCCGATGGGTGCAATTCGGGGATGTCTTCAATCAACTCGTGGCTTTCTTCGCTTATCGTCCAAATACTGGGGAACTTGGCCAAGGTTTCAAATAATAAGGTGCTGCCAGCCCTAGGCGCCGAAACAATAAAAATGGGTTTTTCAAATTGCGGACATTGTTCTGGCGCAGGCAAAGGCTGCTGGGCAGCAAAAAAATAGCGGCTGAAATGGCGTTTTCGGGTAGGCTGGTTACTGGTTTTTAACACGGATTCAATCACCGCCACCGCCTGTTTTGCCGCATCGGTCAAATGGGGCAATTTACCGTTCATTAACGCCGAAAAATCCAATAGCACATCTTGGTAACTCAGTTCACCGGCCTTATCGTTGCCAAAGCGGGCAAATACGCTTGCCCAGTCTTGCAAAATAGCGCTTAATTGAAGTTGTAAGCGGTTTGCAAGAGTTGGTTCCAAAGCACTGGCGGCCAGACTGGCAAGGATGGGGACAAACAAAGCCTGCATGGCTTCGGGACTTGGCATCTCAAACTGGAAAGCTTCCAGCAAGGGGGCATCCGTTTCGGGATTTACTTGTCGTGTCTCACAAACCAATAGCACACATTCTGCATCTGTGGGATTGACTAGCTGCTGCGGCTGTCTACCAGCCACTAAGCAAGCTTGCCCAGTTTGCAGCGCAACAGCTTGCCCGTCCACATAAAAAAGGGCTTCGGGCGGTAACAACAACGGAATGTAAATAAGGTGGCGATTATAGCGATGGTAGGAATGCTCCTGTAAATCATGCCCGCCCTTAGGCAAACGCAACACCCTAGTGCGCGACAAAGGCCGTTGCAATGCGGCTAATCGCGCCATTAATTGGGGATTTTGCCGCAGCTTTTCGGTTACGGCCATTTGTCCGGCCAGGGCAAAATCGCAATTTTGTGTGCCACCCGCAGAAATTAAAACGACCGACGCGAGACCTTGCTGCACTTGCCAATCTTCATTTGTGAACGGCAGCAAAGTACTGTCTATTGATGCCACTGGATTAGACCGCCAGTTCTGATGCAGGCATCTCGCCTTCATCATTAGCGGCAACCGTATCACTCCCAATGATGGGCTCCAAAGTCTCTATTATCTCGTCAACCAAGGTTTGGTCGTTGTCGTGTACCGGATCGGACACCACCAATTTCGGGTGCATGGCATTATTGACCCCAAAAGCGAGGCCCGCCAAGTTGAGGAACAGCGTTTGTGGTAGACCGAAGCCTAATAAAAATACCCCGCCAACGCCGATAACTGCTGGGGTGAGCATGATCTTCAAGGAATTGTCCATATTCTTCTTAAAGTCTTCCGCCAAGTTAAATAAAGTATCCAAATGGCTGATGCCTTGATCCATCAGGACAATTTGTGCCGTGTCGGTGGCGATAGTTGACGCGCCACTTAATGAAATGGAGACATGGGATTTTTTTAAGGCGATTGAATCGTTGACACCATCGCCGATATAGCAAACAAAGCGGCCTTCCTCTTTAAGCTGGTCTATCAAATCCGCTTTTTGGGTAGGCAGCACCCCGGCAAAATAATGGTCTATACCGAGCTCATTGGCGAGTTTTTGGGTGGGTATTTCATGGTCACCCGAAATGATATAAGTGGCGGTGATATTTTTACGGGCCTTTAATTGGGCAATCACTTGTTTGGCTTCACTGCGCACCGTGGGCCATAACTCAACAGCACCGATGAGAACTTTGTCAACCGCCACCATCACTAAGGAATGGCCTTGTTGGTGGCAATTGGCCAGTTGCACGATCATGTCCGCAGGTATGGTTATTTCTGACAACTCCATGAAACGCGCACTACCGACGTGGATGTCCAGCCCGTCAACCTGAACCATGACCCCATAACCCATGTGGCAATGGCTGTCCTCAAGGCTAGGCAACTCCAGGCCACGTTCTTCAGCGGCAGCTAAAATGGCACGGGCCAAAGGGTGTTTTTGTTTATGTTCGGCGGTGGCCGCATAACGCAGCACCGAGGTTTCATCATAGTCCGCACAACAATAAATCGCGCCAACATGCGGTTGCTCTTCGGTCAGCGTACCGGTTTTGTCAAACACAATGGTGTCGATTTGGTTTAAGATTTCCAATGACCTGCCATCTTTAATCAACAAGCCATTTTTAGCCGCCAAATTCAGATAATTTAACACCGTCAGTGGCGCGATGATCATGATCTTATTTTTGGGATGCGCATTAATGACTGCCAATGCTCCGGTAAACCCCCAAAAAGGAAAAGCCAAGCCGCTGACTATCAAGGCGGGTTTTACCAAATCCTTGGAAAATTTTTCAGCGCGTAATTGGGTGGTTGATTTAAAGTCCACGGTTTGGTTAAGGATGTCAGCGATTTTTGCCACCGTACAATCAGCCCCGGCCTTTTCGACGCGAATATAAATTTTTCCTGACAACACCACCGTTGAAGCAAACACCCCATCCCCGACCTCACGTTCCACGGGATTGGCTTCACCCGTTAAAATATGTTGGTCCACCCGCGCCATGCCATCAATGACCGTGCCATCAGCCGGTATCATTTCCCCCGACTGCACTATGACCGTATCATCCACTTTTAACTGCTCAAAGGGGATTTGGGTTTCTACCGTATCAACCAAAACCCAAACGGTATCCATTTGCTGCTCGAACATGCTGCTCAAATGCGCCCGGGATTCTTCGGTAATACGGCTGGTCAGGCGGTTGGCGTAGCGCACCGCCAAACAAATCAAACTGGCAATAAAAAACCGATGGATAACCACCGCACCCAGCAAGGTAATGCTAATCAGTGATTCAGTGCCAACTTTACCGTCTTTAGCCAATTTAAACGTGCGTTTATGGATGTCTTGCGAGCTATACACCAACAAGGGCACGCTTAGCAAACCCAGCGGCGGATAAATTAAGGCGCCTGTGGTTGCCAAGGCCAATGCGGCTGAAGAACTGATCATAGCTTCGTCATTTTGGGTTTTGAAAGCCAAACGGGCTTGCTGGCTACCGACCATTTTACGGATTTTTTCTTCCGCAACCGAAGCCACGCCTTGTTTGGCCGCGTCAGCGGGTTCATCGGCCTGGAGTTTTTTGGCTAGCTTTTTAGACCGCTTGTAGAGCAAACCGCTCAGCAAAATAGTTTCAATGATCACAGTGCCACCCCTATTGTTCGCTTAGCTTAAGTAAAGTGCGCCTATCCAATTTGCCATTTGGCAATTGTGGCATCGTTTCCAAAACCAGTACCTTATCAGGAATTGCCCGTTTAGGTAACAAATCAAAGCAACAAGAACGGATAGCCGCGCTGTCTAAGCCGCTATCTTCAGCAATGACGCAAAAAGCCCACAAACCTTTACCGCGTAAACTTTCACCAGACGCCACCACCGCAGTGGCTTCAACCCCTGCAATTTTAAGTAACGCCGCTTCGACATCAGCAAACATCACCAACAAACCATCGCGCTTAATGCTATGGTCACAGCGGCCTATAACTTCGATAGTGCCATTTTGCAATAACCGCCCCAAATCACGCGTCCCAAACCAACCCTCGCCATCGATTTGTTCCAAGCCGGTAGTTTGACCGTGTTGGTCCCAACATTCGCTAAAACCATACGACCTTTTGCACCAAATTTCACCGCTATCATGACTATCATCACTCACTTGGGCTGTGGTCTTATCAATGCGTATCTGCACATCCGGCATGGGCAAGCCAACGGCAAGCCTGCGGGTTTCGCCAGTGTCCAGCGGATTGCCTGCGGCAATTGCACCCATTTCGGTGCTGCCATATAACTGCACCAAACAACCAAACAGGGATTCATATTGGTTAAACACCCCTGCCCTTAGCCTGTCTCCAGCAACTACCGTCAATTGGTAAGGACGTGGTGATTTACGGCCTTTGAGCAAAGACTCACAAAAAATCGGGGTCATAAAAATCGTATTGGGATCAAACTCCTTTTCGCGTTGCAAAAAGCGGATAATATTCGCGCCCTTTTGCAAATCAATCGATGCCCCCACTGAAATACCCGGCAAAAATCCGGCACCCAAGCCAAACATATGCGAAATAGGCACAGGTAATGCCATGCGGGTCGCCGCGTTTATCCCTAAGCGTTGTACACACATCGTAATATTGCCCAGCAGTTTGGCATGGGTATGGACAATAATTTTGGGTTCGCCGGTGCTGCCGGAAGTCCGCAGATACAATTTGGGTTCTTCGCCCACGGGGCTGATGGAATTCGCCGGATGGTCAATAACCGTTAAAAACTCACTGGGCTCCAAACTGGATGCTTGAATTTGCAATTGATAACGGCAAAATTTGGGCGGGGATTTGTCGCTATTTTCGGGTTTAGACAAAAGAAAATGATAACCGTGTTCCAGCAGGAATAATAATACCAACGCACTAGGCAAGGAATTTTCACAATCCAGCACTACGCCGTCTTGCAAGCCGATGCCTTGTTCTGCAAAAAAAGCCGCCAATTTAGTAAATACGGCAGGAATGTCGCGATAGTGGCAAACCAAAGCCTCATCAGTCAGGACAGCACTGGGATTGGACTGGCAAATAAAGGTCATAAGGAACTTAGAAGGAATAGGAAAAAAAATCCAAATCGCGGGAAAAACGATTGGCGACCAATTGCTCTGCGTCTTGGTTATAGGCTTTACGGTAATCCTGCTGGCGTATTGATTGGTTGACCGCAGGCAGTTGGCCGGGTAAATCCAATGTCTTGGCCAAGGCATTAAAATCATCGGTCAAATTTTCAAACCGTAATACGTGGTCGACCGCCAGTTTGCCATCCACCTGCAAATAATCAAGCTGGTTGAAATAAAACCGTTCAAACAAACCGCTATTGGGAAGGCTCAAGAAACTGTCAAAGCTGTCAAGATAGGGGGCAACCGCCGCTTCGACCGCATTACCCAACTGTGCTGTACGCTCCACACCGCCCGCTATTTCTGACTTGGCAATGGTGTTATGTTTGAACATGGAATACCATGAAAACAAACGGTCAAACGGGTTACGCACCACTGCAAACTTGGTGTAGGACAAAAACACGCTTGGCTCTATGGACGCGTAGATATCACTGACAAAACAATGTTTTAAGCGGTTTTTTCCAGCAGCTATAGGTAATTCTTGCACGGCAGCAGCATCCATTCCATTCAGCAATTGGCGAATGGAATTGCCGCCAGTCCTTTGGATGTGCACAAAAATAATGCGGTACTTGTGGGAAATAAGCATCGTTTGGATGGCCTTAGTAAATACTGCACTGGGAAGGTAAAGCGCTTGGGCAGCTAATCCGAAAAGCTGGTCATCAGCCCTGTGAAGTAAGATAGCTACTGGTTCCAATTATAATGCCTGGGAATTCGCCATTCAAATTATATTCAAAGCCCTAACAGCAAAGCAACCCTTCGAATTCAGGGTATTATAAGCCCCCTTGTCATCCGTAGCGTGCGATAACCCGACACTATGCTTTTCCTCTTGTGAAGTGAAAGTTAGGGCAAACTTCACCCAAACGCCAGAAACAAGGTCTTGGCGCTAAATTTTTGACAGGCGACTAACCGATATATAGCCCGTTGATTATAGGGTAATTACTGAAATCAAGGCTAGATAAGGCATCACCAAAACAGTTCATTTGCTTATTGTAAAATTTAAGTTTTTGTACTAGACAAAGCCAAACAGGCCTTGATATAGTAATCGTGGAAATTCGGACAATTTACTTGGTTTTATTATAGTTGGCCGAAAATCCAATAACTTTGCGGGTTAATCATTTCCGGGGCGATAGCAGGCCAACGTTTTACTCGTGTAACAACCCTTTCATCCAGACAGTACCCCCAATAAATCGCTGCACTGGCCGTGCGGCAAAGCTTGTAGCTTTTTACTACTTAAGGAGACACAAAAATGGCAACGACTGAAAAAACAACCGCCAGTGCAGAAGAAGCAGTGGTGACAGAAGACGTTTTTCAAAGTGAAGAAGAGGCGATCACTACACGCATGAAACGTGTTGATAAAGCCCACAATTCCGTAAAAAACTATACCATGGCGGCTATGGCTGTTGGTTTGGTTCCTGTGCCTTTAATTGACATGGCTGCATTATCCGCCATACAGCTTAAAGCCGTCCACAGCCTGGCTGGCATTTATGATGTGCCCTTTTCAAAAAACCTTGCAAAATCTATTATCGGTTCTTTGTTAGGCGGTTCAATCGCCGTCACTTTGGCGATGCCAGTCGCCAGCCTAATAAAAGTGATCCCTATATTAGGGCAATCTTCAGGCACTATCAGCACAGCACTGATTGGCTCGGCATCCACTTATGCCATCGGTAAAATATTTGTTGAACACTTTGAATCAGGCGGCACTTTCCTTGATTTCGACGAAGAAAATGCCAAAGCCCATTTCAAAGGTTTGTACGAAGAAGGCCGGGCGTTTGTTGCTTCCCATAAAGCGGCAACTTCTTAAGCACCCTACCCTTAGGCAGGGTTGTTTTATCCCAAACGTTAAGTTTACATAACGATAAACTGGCATTGTAGGTTTGGCCTCCGTTCAGACCTACAATGCCTAATTAATGGGCAGTTATACACGCCCTGACCCAACAGATTTAGCTTTAAAGGGTATCAACCCTGCTACCTTTAGCTGCTTTATTTAGGTTTTGGTTTTATCAAAATCGCCACGTATTGATATGTGCCCTTCCGTTTTCTTGTGGTCTGTAAATGCTTAATTTAACCTAAAGGACTGAGTAGTTACGAAAATAAACCAACACTTTCTCCTGTAGCTGGCCCGAAATTACCTAGTACAAAAGTTGTTGTTTGTATGGAAAGATAAATACGACTTCATCCCTGACAATTCAGCAAAGCGAAAACACCATGATAACCACGCTTGATTTACCCGATGATCTCATCGAAGAAGCCATGTCAATCACCGATGTCAAAAACCAAACACAGCTGATTATTTTGGCACTGCAAGAATTAATTAAAAACAACAAAATTATCCAATTAAAAAGCTTTAAGGGCAAAGTTGATCTCAACATAGACCTTGACACCCTCAGAAATCGTAATGAGCATTCTGGTTGATAGCTCCATTTGGGTAGACTACTTTAAAAGCGGGGAAAACTCGGTAAAATTAGATGGCCTACTTGAAAATGATAAAATCGTTATCAATGATATTATTCTTGCTGAATTAGAACCTTTTCTAGTCCAAAAAAAACAATACAAAATCATTGAACTGCTACACGCGATTAAAAAGCTGCCGTTACAAATATACTGGCCAGGGCTTATTCGCTGGCAAGCTGACTGTTTAACTTCTGGGATTAATGGTATAGGCATTCCTGATTTAATAATTGCCCAAAATGCAAAACAACAGGATTGTGAAATTTATTCGCTGGATAAGCACTATCGACTGTTAAATAATGTGGTGAAAGAATTAAAGCTGTTTTCGTAACTATAAAATTTTGCCTACTTAAAACCACGTTGCCTTTTATAGCCTGTCAGATAGTTTTGTTACCCACCCAGCGCGATGCTTATCAACACATTACTAAGCGTAATTTAAACGGTCCGTTGATGCACGACGCCTCTAGCCTACAAAGAAATGCACTACTCGAAGATGGTCTTATCAATACTACAACGTGGCCTCTTGCCCGTACTTTTGGCATTGTCTTGTCATGCCTATGCCCGCCCCGTTGTCCTAACAATTGATGCCAACAGCAATGACGGCTCAAAAATCGGCGCTTCCTTAGGCCAACAAACACTCAGCCATTTTCCTGATGTCGCCAGACTGTATGACAATTATCTGGCCGATTTACTGCCTACAACCCAATTCAAACAGCTTATCGGACAAGTCGATAGCCTTAAAGCCACTATCGGGCCTGAATATCAGGCTGAAGCCGATGCCATTGCCGCCGCATGGCAACTCAATGCCATTGATAAACTCGGTGATGGTAAACTTTCAATCAATGAATTCTGGTTATTGCAACTATTGCCTGATTTGACTGGGGTCAATAAAGGCTCGGCTTTCGCCACCGCCAATCCCAGCGACAACAACCCCATCGCCGCCCGCAATGTGGATTGGAAAAGCACCGCCGCCTTAAGAAACCTGCAAACCATCACCATTTATCAGTATGGCGACCGTACCGTGGTCAACTTAGGCTTTGCCGGCTTGGTTGGAGCCATTAATGGTTACAATGACCAAGGCTTATTTATTTCGGTAATGGATGCTTCCGAACAACAAGTCTCAAGCCTTGCCACCGCCGCCAACGCCAGTGGCTTTGAAGTGCGAAAAATCCTCAAAGAGCGGGAAAAAATAGAACCAGCAGGTCATGCCCTTTTACAAAATACCTATACCCGTAGCCTGCAAATCTTGCTCGCTGACCAAAACAATGTGGGCGTTATTGAACAGCCTGCTGGGGAAATGGGTGTGCTACGCAAGCCCAACAGTACGCTCACCAACGAAATGCAGTGGCATGGCGATGGCCAACTGGTGGTGGTCGATTGCTTTGTCCTGCAATCTTCACCCCGTAATTGTTACAACACCCTCGATTATTACCGCTGGGGACGGTTTGCGGACTTGCTAAAACCGTTTGCCGGAAAAAGCTTATCCGTGCAAGATGTCATCACACTGATGCTGGACAAAGCCAATAACCGACAAGCCATCTTTAACCTAAACACCTTGCAATCCATTGTTTTTACCCCTAAGGATCAGATCCTGTACTATTATACGCAACCGGCTACAGGCACAGAAAACCCAAAGCCTGTGTTTGAAAAATATCAATTGATTAATAATGGCACCACGTTTACCGACAAACTGGTGGACATAGGCCTGTTGGTATTGGGTGTCGGCGTTTTGGCAGCCACGTGGGTCTTTGTTTTTCGCGGCGACAAGGTTGACAAAAATGCCAAAAAACCATCCGCTTAAACAGATTAGGCTTGTACCTTTTGATTTATATAGTGTGGCCATCAATTTACCGTTATGAAATTACTAAACTTTATAAACCAAGAATCCAGTATTGCCAAAAATCGGCTGATCGTCATGTCGATAGTCTCAGGCATAGCCAATTCACTGCTGATAGCCATCATCAACCATGCTGCAGAAACCAGTTTTGGCAACGGTATACAGGCACGGTTATTTTTCATGTACCTGGTGGCTTTTTGCTTGTTTTTGTACACCCAAAAATTTGTCCTTGCCCAATCGATGTTGGCGATAGAAGAAGCCTTGCGTTGTGTGCGGGTCAGGATTGCCGACAAATTGTGCCACACCGAATTCAGCTTTATTGAACAAAGCAACCGCAACGATTTGTATAGCCGCCTGACCCAAGACTCAAGCCTAATTTCCCAATCGATAATGTTGTTAAGCAGTGCCGGGCAAGCTGCAATCTTGATCGTCGCTTGCTTACTGTATATTTTGTGGATTTCGCCCTTAAGCTTTCTGCTCACCATCGCCATTACCGGGGCAACCACGCTCATTTATTTTTCGCACCGTGAAAAAACCCGCCAGCAACTTCAACTGGCCAGGCAAAAAGAAAACACGTTTTTTGACACCTTAAACCATTTGTTGGACGGTTTTAAGGAATTAAAGCTTAACCGCGCCAAACGGGATGACCTGTTCGCCGACATCCGCAAAACGTCACTGGAAGCCGAACAAATCAAGATTGAAGTGGGTAATTTGGAAGTGACCGACTGGGTGATGGCACGCTTATGTTTTTATACCTTATTACCGCTGTTAGTGTTTGTCATCCCTGCCCTGCACGGTGAACAAAGCGACCAAATTTATAAAATTACCGCCGCCATTTTATTTATCATGGGGCCTATGAGCTTATTGATTGGAGCCATCCCAGCCTTAAATAGGGTCAATATCGCCTTGGATAATTTCCAATCATTGGAACACGATGTGGACAAGGCCACCCATAAAACGGGCGACAAACCCGTTGCAGCGTGGCAAGACTTTGAACAACTTGAACTTAAGGAACTTTGCTTTACCTATTATGACAAACAGGAACAACCCTTGTTCTCTTGCGGGCCCAACAGCCTAAGCCTTAAAAAAGGCGAGCTATTGTTTATAGTCGGCGGCAACGGCAGTGGCAAATCCACGTTGTTAAAACTGCTGACAGGCTTATATTATCCCAGCAGCGGCGCTATCTTTCGGGATAAAGACCTAGTCAACGACACCAACTATGCCAGCTACCGGGAATTGTTTTCCACCATTTTTACTGATTTTCATTTGTTTAACCGACTCTATGGTTTGGCAAACGTGGATGAAAACAAAATTGCCTTTTGGTTAAAAAAAATGGAGTTGCACGAAAAAACCAGTTATTCGCCTGACGGTTATTTCACCAAGACCAATTTATCCACCGGTCAGAAAAAACGCTTGGCGTTTATCGCCGCTATTTTGGAAGACAAACCGATTTTAATTTTTGATGAAGTGGCGGCTGACCAAGACCCGGAATTCAGGCGCTATTTTTATGAAACCATTTTGCCCGAATTGACCGGACAGGGAAAAACCGTGATCGCCGTAACCCATGACGACCCTTATTTTCACTGTGCCGACCGTGTTTTAATCATGGACAATGGCTTACTGGGACTTTATCATGCTAACTGACCTTTGTATTTACATCCTTTCAATTATTGGGCATCACAGTGAACGCAATCTCTGGCTATTTTAAAAAAAGTTTCTTAGGGTTACGGAGCTTGATGCCTGGCGCGCTAAACACCGTGTCAGGCCTACGTAGCTGGGTACGCGACAAATTGCCCTACTTCGCCGTAACTTTATTGGTTTCCGTGTTGTCCATCGCTTTTTTATGGCCGCAGATAGTCATCACTATCAACTCAGGTGAAGGCGGCGTACTCTATAAACGGTTTTTTGGCACGGTCACGGATAAAGTCTACACCGAAGGCATCCACATCATTTTTCCGTGGGACACCATGTATATTTATAATGGGCGTATCCAAACGGTATTGCACGATTTTGATGTACTGACCAATCAGGGTTTGCCCATCCATTTAAGCTTGGCGATACGCTTTAACCCCGAATATGAAATGCTGGGGCTATTGCATCAACAAGTGGGCCCGGACTACATCAACACCATTATTGCCCCGGAAGTTGAATCTGTCTTAAGGAAGCGCTTAAGCCCTTATAAGCCCGAAGAAATCTACATGAACAAGGACAATATCCTGACCCAAGTGGTGTTGGAGGCCATAGAAGAACTGGGCAAAAAATATGTCACCGCCAATGATGTCATTATCCGTGAGATCTCATTGCCAGACACTATACGTGAAGCAATTGAGAGCAAATTGACGGAAGAACAAAAAGAACAAGCCTACGCTTTCCGTATAAAAAGTGAAAAATCCGAAGCCGAAAGAAAACGCATTGAAGCGGAAGGCATCAAAGATTACCAAAATACCGTATCCAAAACCCTGACGGATAAACTGCTGAAATGGCAAGGCATACAAGCGACTGTTGACTTGGCTAAATCCAACAATTCTAAAATCGTCGTGATAGGCTCTGGCAATACCGGTATGCCCCTAATTTTGGGCAGTGAGCGCACCAATAAGGAATCCCCTGAAGCCAGTAAAGATACACCAGACACACCGGATAAAAAATCGCCGACCTCAGCGGCCCCCTCACCTGTCCCTGTCACAGAGCCTGCCAATGATGCGCATTAAACCGCTGAATTTATTGCTGCTGGGCATGGGTTTGTTGATGCTCACCGGTTGCCCTGAGCAGTCGTATGAGGATAACAAAAACCAGCGCACCGAGATCGCCAGCAAAAGTCAAGATGGCGATCCTATTGTTATCGGTATCGCCTGGAAATCTGATGAGGAGGATGATTCGTTTTTGGAAGGGGTAAAGCTCGCGGTCAAGGAAGTCAACAAAAAAGGCGGCGTACTTGACAGCCCGTTGGAAATCATCATCAATGACGGTGAATCGGCATACCATGACCCCAACTTATCGGTGGCTGAGCGCCAACAAGCCATCCTTGACATTGCCGACGGCTTTGCTGCCAATCCCCATGTTGTTGCCGTCATCGGCCATAGCTCCTCACCGATTGCCATGATGGCTTCGGTTGTTTATCAAAACGCGGGCATTCTTTTTTTATCGCCCTTGGCACGCTATTCAAAAATTACCGGCCACAATTTTGACTACACGTTCAGGACACTGTTGACCAATAATGACTCGGCCATGCAGATTGCCGAATATGCCGCCCACAAAGGTTATAAAAATGTTGCCGTATTGCACAGCCGTGACAATTCATCCACAGAATTGGCTGAAGCATTTTCGTCTTATGCGGTGGATAAGCATGGCATTAATATCGCTTTCCGGCGTTCATTTTTTGAAGAAAGCGTTAATATCATCTCGATGATTATTGACTTAAAAAATGTCCAACAACTGGATGCGATTTTTATTGCTTCCAGTGCGGGGGAGTTATCGGCAAAAGTCTATGAACAAAGCCGTAACATGGGTGTAAAACAGCCGTTTATCGGCGGTGAATCCTTAGACACCAAAGTATTTTTAAGCCAAGTCAGGCAATGGGAAAGCTCCGGTGACATGCAAAAATCGGCCATACCCTCGTTGTATAATGCCCAATCCCCTATGGGACAGGCGTATATCAAAAGTTTTAAGGAGGAATACGGCTTGGATGAAGAGCCTGATTATGCCTCCGTATTAGGTCACGATACCGTCATTTTGTTGGCGCATGCAATACAACTGGCACAATCGACCATCCCTATTGAAATTGCCACGGCTTTACGCTATATGGATCCTTGCACCAACACCACCGGAAAATACGAGTTTCAACCGAATGGCGACTTAAAAAGTAAACGCCTATTTTTTAGGCATTTGGTCAAACGTCAATTCGTTTATGAACAAGTTCCGTCTAAAAAAGTGCTACCGGCAACCCCCTTGGCAACTTGCAATGATATAGACCGTGACCATGACACCATCCCCGATAAAGTGGATGCTTGCCCTGATTCCACCGAGCTTGAAAAAGTGAAAGGCATTAAACTACAAGGTGCTACTAAAGGTTGTCCTATAGACGTGGATGAAGATGACGTGGCCGATTACAAAGACAGCTGCCTTAACAATACCAAACGGGAAATTTCAGAGGGTGTAGACACCCAAGGCTGTCCGGTTGACAGCGACAAAGACGGGGTTGCTGATTATATGGATGATGATATTGACGGCGACACCATTTTTAACACCAACGACAACTGCCCTAAAAACACCACCGCAGAACTGGTGCTGAGCATCAATAGAACTGGCAAACAAATCGGTTGTCCCCTAGATACTGACACTGACTTAGTTCCGGACTATCTGGATGCCTGCAAAACCAACACGGTGGCTGAAATTGCCTTAGGCGTTGATGCCAAAGGCTGTCCAGCGGATAACGACCATGATGGTGTGGTTGATTTTCAAGACCAGTGCATAAAATCACCTACCGGGATGTTAATGGCCAAACAAGGGTGTGAAGCGCTGGACACCACCAGCACGCAAAAACCGGATACCGCTTATTTTGAAAGCGATAAAATGGGCATCAGTACCCAAGGTATCAGCTTACTGGGTGAATTGCTGGCGAAAAGTAACTTGGAATTGCTCAAAAACATCAAAATAATCGGCTATTCCACCCAAAAGAATGCCGCCAGAAGCCGTAACCAATTATTGACTATAGCCGACTTTTTCCAACAGAAAAAAGTGCCTATGGAAAAAATTGAAACAACTGTTATTGAAACTGATGTACCTAACGGGACACCGACTACTGATCCAACAAAAGTGGGTATAAAAAGTGCTGTTGCCAAGAAAATCAATACCATTGAAATTGTTTTTTCACAGTTCAAGCCAGATCCTGCGGCTCAGGATGCAAGCAAAACTGATGGCACAGAGTATCCCACCCACCCCTAACGATAAGAGATTATTATGCTCAACTATTCAATTCCTTATTTAAGTGCCGCATTACTGCTGGGATTTTTAGGCATTAACCGGAAAATGGGCTTCTGGGGATACTTTTTTTCCTCATTATTATTGACGCCGGTAATGGGGCTTTTGCTTTTGCTGGCCTCAGACCCCAAGCCCAAACAAATTGATAAAACGCCAACCTAAACTGGGTGAGTCCACACCCAAGCAATAAAGCGCCTGTAGAAAGGTATGGTTATTGGTAGATTACCAACTACTTTCCCTAACCAATACCGCTGCCGCCGAGCGCAATAACCGCCCTACCAGGCTTTCGGGCCGTGTGGACAAAGCGAGCCGCCCCCTGACCATAATGGGCAAAGCTGTCGGGCTGTTTTCAATGGATAACGTCAAACGGTAAACACCTTGTTCGGGGATCAAACGATGTTCTGCATCTTCCCGAACGGCAATGCCGCCGCCGTAAGTTGAGGCCAGTTCGGTAAGCGCCAATTGGCGGCTACCGATACGGTCTATGCGGCTAATCCGTACTGGAAAAGCGGCCAAATCCCCCCCATCTGGATAAAATTGGCCTGTTGCACCCCGTTCCAAGCGCCCTAAATCGGCTTCTTCAGCATAAGCTACCACCATAGGGGTTGGACTGATGACGACCCCGACCACTTCATTTTTGGCCAGCCAGCCAGCCACACTGAGCGCCTCCGGCAAATCCCGCACCAAACCGGTAAACGGGGCGCGTAAGGTCAATTTTTGTCGTTCCGCTTCAAGACCGGCCAATTCTGCCAAAGTCGATTGCAAGGCTTCAAGATCCATCGGGTTATGCCTTACCAAAGCCACGTCCAGGCTTTGTGAAGCGACCAGTTCATGGATTTCAGCCTGTCGCCGCCTAGCCGCATTGATTTTAAAGTCTAGGTCGGGGGCAGTTAATTCCATCAGAATCTGGCCCGCTTTGACCGATGCACCTTCTGTTACCCAAACCTGCTTGATTTGGGCGGGCTGTGGGCTGTACAACACGGTTTCTGCCTCGGCGCGTAGCAGCCCGGGAACCAGCAGATGGCTTTGCCAAGGAATAACCAATAAAGCCAACACCAAAGCCACCAACAGCCAAGGCCAGCGCGGGCGCAACGGCATGGCCCGGGCGCTGGCCAATTGCCGCCAAGCACTGATTTCTTTGGCGATAGGCCGCAGGATAAACCAACCGATTTCAACGCCAAACAAGCCTAATCCCAATGCTTTGAAAAAAAAATGATAGACGGCCCACGCAATGCCGGCAAACAACACCAAGCGATACAACCAAACGCCATAAGCATACGCGATCAATAAACGGCGGCGTTGGGTCGGCCACTGTTCAGGCGGTGGCAGATCAAAATTAAGCAAGCCAGTGCGTAAATGCCAGCGGGCCAAGGCAAATGCCCGATCTTGTAAGTTGGCGATGTCCAAGCTATCAGAGAGCAAATAATAGCCATCAAAACGCATAAACGGGTTAAGGTTTATGCCTAGCGTAACCAGCCATGCGCTGCTGGCCAACACATAAAACCCGCTACGCAGCCCACCATCCGGCAACAGTGTCCACAATAATGTTGCCAACGCCGCCAAGGAAAGTTCGGCCAGCATACCCGCTGCATCAATTACCAAGCGTTGGCTACGGTTCGGCAAACGCCAGGCATCGGAAACATCCGTCCATAACACCGGCATACCCATCAGTAAGGCAACCCCCATTGCCGGGACTTTGCAGCCAAAATGGCTAGCTGCCAGCGCATGGCCCAGTTCATGAACCACTTTGGATAAGGACAGCATCAACCCGGTTGTCAGCAAACCTTCTGGGGTTAAAACATACATAAAGGCATGGCTAAATCCGCTCCATTGCTGGCTAAGCAAATAGATATCCAGACTGGCGAGCAGGAAAACCAAGGCCAAAAATTGCGGGGTAAACAAAAAACCAAGCTTGGGGGCCAGGCGTTTTAAAAACGGATTAGGGTTCAACAAAGGGATGCGCATAAATAGGTAATTATGCAAAAGCCACCGCCAAAACCCAGGTGTATAGGCAAGTCGTTGTTTGGCCAAGTGCTGGCTGGCTTCGGGGCCACAAGGTTTGGCCAATTGGTGGCTGTTGAGAAATGACGCAAACGCCTCGACATCAATGGCATCCACCGCCAATGGCGTGTCTTGGCTGATAGCCAGGGCAATCTGTTCGGCATTGGCGTTATACCAACGCTGCAAGCATTCAAATTCCAGCCAGCCTATCCGAAAATAGCGGTGCGAAGTGGGATCATAAATCGTCCACGTTGGCGCCCCGTCATAAGACCTTGGCCCTGGATAAATCGCCAAATCTTCACGCAGTTCAGGCCAAGCACTAGTGGTCGCTACCATGCCAACCATAAACGGGCAGTCTGTAGTGGTTTACGTAACAACCAGAGTAAAAATGGCCGCTGCGAACCGTAGAGCTTGGCAACCCCCCGATAACCCAAACGCGGCAAAGACGTGCCCCCCACAAAACGGGCCTTAAGCCGGTAAACCATGACAGCGGCAGGGCTTGGGCTGGCCCTATAACTAAAATAGCTCAAGGTGGCAGACAGTGGGTGCTGTGGCGTGACATTTGGAAAAAATAACACGTGGTCGCCACTTTTAAGGTCAATCAAATCATCCATAGGCAAGCGAATTTCCAACTCAACGGCCTCTGGGTCGGCGACAGCCAGAATTTTTTCGCCTTGGCTAACAGGCCGTCCCAACCAATCATTAGGATCATCAAAAACCGCCACCCCTGCCCTCGTAGCCGTAACCAGACAACGGGCCAGCAAGGTGCGCACATAATCCACTTCAGCGGCTTGTTGCTCCCATTTGCTTTTTAAGCCCGCCAATTTGGCTTTTATCACAGGTTCTTGCAGGGCTTGTTGGGAAGCTTGCAGATACTCAGTTTCGGCAATGTCGCGGGTTTTTTCCGCCACCGAAAGACGGCTTTGTAACTGTGCCTGATCCAAGGAAAACAGCGCTTGACCTACAGTGACGCTGGCATTTGGCTGCACAAAAAAACTGTCCACCACCCCATCAAGCGGCGCACGCACCAAAGCAGGTTGGTAAGGGATCACTTCCGCTTCGGCCAACACTGATTGGCGTATCGGCAAACAGGCAAGCACCACCATGGCTATTGCCAAGGCGAGCTGGATTTTTTTTTGCAACAACCGCTGCCGCCAAGGCCGCGGTGGGGCAACTGCTTGTGATAAGGCTAGCGCATGGCCATAAGCTTCCGCCAAATAAGACAGCACTTGGATTTCGGAAGCACTCCACGGCGTTTCCCGAAATAACATCAACACAAAGCCACTGCCTAGCGGGGTAGGCAAAGGTACCCAAAGCCCCTGTTCAGGGGCAAAATCTTGCCAATCCTGAACCAGAGGCAAAGGTAAGTCTTGCGCAGAAAAAGCCGTGATGGCATTGCCGTCCAAACTTGCCGAAAAATGCTTAAATAGTGGTGCTAGCCACAGGGCATAAGGGCTGTTGGCTTCGGGATTGGCAACACCTGAAGCGGCTTCTAGGCGCATCAGCCCACGCGGCCAAAGCAAGGCTTGCCGATAATGGATCAAATCGGCGGTTTCATTGACAATGACAAATGGCAATTCGGAGGCAGGGGCTGAACGGGCGCGGCGCTCCAGTTGCAAAAGCTGCGTCAATTTAAGGAGATGGGGATTAGCGGTGGAATTCATTCAATTGAGGGAAGTTCCACGGCACCACTCATGCCCGGCAACAGGTCATCTGATTTGCCAAGGATGCGCCCATAGACTTTAATCGTTTGGCTGACCGGATCGACTTTGCCACCTAAGCGGGTAATTTCGGCCTGATAAGTTTGCGCCGTTTCATCCAAAGTGATTTGGAAATGTTTTCCGGGTTTTAGTTTTAATAAGGCCCGCGAAGGCGCCATAAATTCGATTTCCAGGGTTTTATCGTCAAGTATCTCAATCAAAGGGTCGCCAATACGCACGGATTGAAAAGGGCGGGCAATCACATCGGCGACTTTTCCAGCAAATGGCGCTTTAATTTCACAACGCTCCAGCACCGCTTCTGCCACCCGCACATCGGCTTTGGCCTCTTCCGTTTCCGCCTTGGCGACAGCAAGTTCTAACCCGCCAATAGAATGCAAGCTTGCCAGACGTTGATCGACTTCAAAGGTTTTAAGCTTTTTGTCAAAACTGGCTTGGGCTTTGCTTAACTGTGCCTGTTCGAGTGTGCAATGGAAGCTGACCAAAACTTGTCCGGCAGAAAACCGCTCACCATCATGTAATTTTAGCTGGCTGATGCGTGCATTCATTTCGCTGGAAATCAAAGTGCTTTGCCGCGCTTTGAGTTGGGCACGCAAATAGGAGTTTGCTGACGTGGCTTGGGTCGTATCTGCTTGTGCTGAAATGACGGAGCTTATGGCTGGCAGCAATAATAGCCAAATAAAAAACTGCTTCATTTTGCCGCCTGCTTTGCGGTGGGCAACGCTGTTTTTTTCGGGGGTTTGGCAACAGTGGCAAGCTTGGGTACTTGCGGAAGCTTGGGTAATTCACCCGCATACCATCGGCCTATGGTTTTTTCCAACTGGACAGCCAAAGCCCTGACGGTGATATGCTCAAAAGCACCAACCGCAGGATCAAGGCCGATAGACGCATAAATGGTACCTAGAGCCCCATAAATATCCGCCAAACTTTGTTCCCTTTCCAGTTGTGATGCCAAGGCGGCAGTTGCCGCGTGGATACGCTCCAACTCTGAGCCAGTATCATTTTCGGTGGTGTCGGTAATCACCTTAAAAATGCTATCATTGATTTTATTTAAATCATTGGCGCTTTGGTAACTGTCCAATGCTTTGATATATTGCTGATAAGCGATGTTAATTTGCACTAAGGCGGCAACGCTTAAGGCCCTACGGCGGGCAATGGCCACATCGATTTGGGTTTCGGCAGATTTCCAAATCTTCGGTGCGGCAATCAGGTTAATAATGTTAAAGGTGGTGCGTGCGCCTGCTTCCATCCACATTTGATGCACTAAAAAAGAATTGCTGTCCCAGTTCAGCGAAAGCGGTATGGTCAAACCGGGCATCACTTTTAAAATTTCCTTCCAGGCTTCAACACGGCTGATGCGTTCCTGATACATTTCTTCCCGTAGTTCTGGCCGTAAAAATAAGCCTAAATTTTCCAGCTCAAGGGTGGAGGCCTTGAGCTGGGGCGGCTCTGGGGTTTCATCTTGACGGGCCAAAACCAAGTTGCTGTGCATGGGCGCGTTGATTAAGCTGGCCAACTTTGGTTTGGCAATGGACAAATCTGCCTTAAGTTTTTTTAGCTGGTCTATAGTCCGCAACAAACTGCGTTGGTATTCCAATATGTCCAATACCGGTTGTAGACGGTCTTTTTCAATGGTTTTGCTGAGCACTAAAGCTTGCTGGGCTTGTGCTAATACCGGTTCAATTTTAGGCAATAAGTGATCAGCAATATTGGCGCTCCAATACGCAGTCAAAATTTCCTTGACCAGATTATTGATGACTTTACGGCGACGTTCTTGGGCAATCAAAATGCGGTCAGCCTGTTGTTGCGCTTGATAATAACTGACCCCAAAATCCAAAATATTCCAAGTAAACGTCAAATCAGCCACACCCCGGTGGACGTCTTGGGACGTTGACGGCTCCAAGGATTGTTGGTGGGTTAAGACACTGAGACTGGAAGAGGCCAATTCATTATTACGCCCCAAATAACCAGCACTAGCCGTCAATCTGGGTAACATATTCAGGGTGGCAACTTCCAGTTGGGTATCCTGTAACACAGCTTCCATCATGGCCAGCCGATTTTCAAAATTATATTTTAGGGCACGTGCCAAGGCATCATAAAACGTCAATGGTTGGGTAATCGGTTCTTGCTTACCGTACATTTCCGCCTGGTCATTCATCATGCTAGCCAGCCGCTCATCAACACCGATAGGTTTCGGCCTGATAGCGCAGCCACTTAGCAGCACTGTAAAAAACAGCGCTAAGCTAAAGAATATTGAATAGTGCATAAACGAAAAGTGGGTTTAAAGCGACGGATTGATGGCTAAACAGCCGCTAATAAGGGGGTAAGGTTTTATTGTAACTTATGTTGCGCACATTGCCATGCCGTAACATTGCGATTAAGGGCTAGATAAAGACAAAAATGCTGAAACCTGTTATTTAATTAACAGATAACGTCTAAGTAAAGTGTCCGCTTAGGCAAAGGGTAACCATTAAAACAGCCGTTAATAATGCTTAGTGATGACCGGGAAACAGCCTTTGGACATGGTTAATCCTCATCAAAATCCAGAATAATTGAAAAATCAGGAAAAATAACGGGGGTTTCAATAAATTCCTCACTTTCTTCAACGATACGTTCTTTGACCATAGCCTTTATTTGTTGGGTAAAACTTGGCTTAGTGGGTTGAACCAGCTTAGGCGGTTCAGGCAATGGTTTAACGTTGACGGTAAAATGGGCTTGCACTTCATTACCATGGGTGTCAGTAACCGTAACCAATACGTCAATACTCTCAGCACCTTTTGGGGGTATACCTGAAAACCTAAGCTTATTACTATCAAAAACCAACCATGCAGGTAAAGGCGAGCCATTGGCATCCGTAGCCTTAAACTCCAGTTTTTCGCTGGGGTTAGAATGCTGAAATGACTCCCTTGGAATCTCAAATGAGTAATTTTGGGATTCCATCACTTCTTGGTTACTCAGTGAACCAACTAAACGCAATTCATAAAATTGGTTAAAGACATCCGCAGAACTGGCATAACCAAAATCAGAAGATTCGGTAGATGTTTCAAAAGTTGGGGTAATGCTGCTGGTGAATTTTTTTAGAGGGTAAGTTTCATACTCTGATGCCACAGGAATAAAAGTGGGGCTTGGGTTAGTCATAGCAATCAAGGGGGCATTATTGGGTGTACCTTGAAAATCAATACCCACAGCAGCAACATTAGAAACTTCCCCCGCACTGTCAATAGCAACATAGTTGAAATGGGACGTTACTGACAAAAAGGGGTTGTTGGCTGTAAACGTGACTACCCCACCAACCGCAGTGAACGTCCCTTGATCATTACTATAGCTGTGCTGGATGCCCGGTAGGCTGGGGTTAATGTCAATTTCGGTAAGTTGGGCCTGGTCTGGGTCAGTATCGTTAAGTAATACATTAATGCTGGAATTATTGACAATCGTATCGTTGACTGCAATCGGTGTGTCGTTAATTCCATTTACGAAAATGGTCAACGTAGCATTGGAGCTAGTGCCGTTATTGTCTTGGTTCGTATACTCAATGCTGGAGGCCCTGACTTCACCATCAGCAAGATTATCAAAACTAGTACCGGGTATAAACCGGTATGAGCCATCAGCAGCAATAACAAATCTACCGCCATTACTGCCTAAAATACTAGCCCCCACATTACTGGCACTGCCATTGACAGCACTGACAATATGGCTGTCACTGCTATCAACATCTTTATCATTGGCTAGAACCCCGTTTTCAGATAAGACGCTGAGATTACTATTTTCTAGCGTATTTGCCATATCGTTGACAGCTGTCGGTGGGCTATTTGAGCCGGTCACATTAATACTGAACGTCGTGATGTTGGAGACGCCGCCGTCGGGGTCTTGCACGGTGTAGCTGAACACGTCGCTAGCGGTGGCGCCTGCGGCCAGGGCGTTGGCGTTGTCGGCGGCATAGCTGTAGCTGCCGTCGGCGTTTAGGGTCAGGTGGCCATAAGTGCCGCTGATCGTGGTGCCGACGTTGTTGGGGTTTAGTATGCCGATACCGGCAGCGACCGCATTGACTTTCAGGCTGGCTGCTGTGTTGTCCACGTCGCTGTCGGCCCCGGCACCTAGAATCACACCGTTGGCGGCGCTGACGCTGAGGGTGGCATCTTCGTTGACCGCGCCTAGGTCGGGGTTGGCGACCGGGTTGTCGTTTTTGCCGGTGACTGTGATGGTCAGCGTCGTGATGTTGGACAAGCCGCCGTCGGGATCTACGACGCTGTAGCTGAACACGTCGTTGGCGGTGGCGCCCGCGGCCAGGGTGTTGGCGTTGTCGGCGGTATAGCTGTAGCTGCCGTCGGCGTTTAGGGTCAGTTGGCCATAAGTGCCGCTGATCGTGGTGCCGACGTTGCTGGGGTTTAGTATGCCAATACCGGCAGCGACCGCATTGACTTTCAGGCTGGTGGTGAGATTGTCCACGTCGCTGTCGGCCCCTGCCCCCAAGATCACGCCGTTGGCGGCGCTAACGCTGAGGGTGGCATCTTCGTTGACCGCGCCTAGGTCGGGGTTGGCGACCGGGTTATCGTTTTTACCGGTAACGGTGATGGTCAGCGTGGTGATGTTGGAGACGCCGCCGTCGGGGTCTAGGACGCTATAGCTGAACACTTCGCTGGCGGTAACACCTGCGGAAAGGGCGTTGGCGTTGTCGGCGGTATAGCTGTAGCTGCCGTCGGCGTTCAGGGTCAGGTGGCCATAAGTGCCGCTGATCGTGGTGGCTACGCCGCTGCCGGGAATCAGGCTGGTGACGGTGCCGGCCGCGACCGCATCGACCCGTAGGCTGGTGATGGCGTTGTCCACGTCGCTATCGCCCCCTGCCCCCAAGATCACACCGTTGGCGGCGCTGACGCTGAGGGCGGCATCTTCGTTGACCGCGCCTAGGTCGGGGTTGGCCACCGGGTTGTC
>JAPLRR010000022.1 GCA_026399075.1 Methylococcales bacterium | reverse complement strand
TCCCTGTCAAACCTGGCCGACCGGAGGCGTGGCCTAGCTTACCGGGAATCAATCAGGCGGCTTGGGTTACTGCGGTTGGGTGCGCGGAGTGAAAAAACCTACACGTGTAAGACCCTCTCCCTGAGGGAGAGGGAGTTTAATAGTTTCGCCACCATGGGATTCCCAGCAACTCCCCGCAAAACAGCTTGCATTAATAACCACCATCATCCCCTTGCGTTTGACGGCCACGTTGGCCGTATTGATATTTAAACTTACGCCTTAACAAGCCTGCTGGGTCATCGGGGATTCTTTTCAGCCATTGTTCATTGGCTTGCTGCTGCTCGTCCGTGGGTTTGGTGTAAGCGGGTTCGCGGTTGCGGGGGTCTTGGCCCTTGTCTTCTTTGGCTTCGGTTTGTTTGGCTTTGTCTGCTTGTTGCTTTGCGTCTTTAGCCTTTTGCTCTTCGGCTTGCTGTTTTTCGTCTTTCGCTTTTTGTTCTTCTGCCTGTTGCTTTTCATCCGCTGATTTTTGTTCGTCAGCCTGTTGCTGCTGGGTCTTTTTTTCTTCTGACTGCTCGGGTTTTTGGTCTGCTTGTTTTTGCTCGTCTGATTGTTGTGATTGGTCGCCCGATTTTTCTTGCTGGCCGTCTTGTTTGTTGTCTTGCTTATTGTCTTGCTGTTTTTCGCCCTGCTTTTTATCTTGTTGTTCCTGTTCCTTTTTTTTCAGCGCCTTTTCTACCACGTCTTTATTATATTTAATATCTTCAATAAGTTGAGTATCATTTGCCGCTTTATTCAATGCACTCAGATAAGAACCTATGGCCTTTTCATATTCACCTATCTTAGCCTGCACATTGCCTTTATTATAGAAACCAACCGCTGTCTTTGGGTCTTTTATTTCACCTATATCTTGTGTGGTAGCCTTATATTGGGCAGCCGCTTTCCAATCCGGGTTTTCAAATAATCTTGCCGCCTGATCAAATTCCTTTTTTTGGTAAGCCTGTTGCGCCTGCTGATCTTTGGTCTGCCATAAATCCTGCCACTCTAGGGCATAGCTGTTTTTAGGCAAGGGCAATAGCACTAACAGGGCAAAACATAACAGCCCCTTCCTAAAACCTAATGCCGCCAAGGGTAACACCAGCAACAGCAACCAAGGCCCTTGGTCTTGCCAAAGATCCAAACGCAAATTTTCATTTTCTTTGCCTTGTTGCGCTGCGGACTGGGGCATTGCCGCCAGCAAGGCTTTTATGTCGGAGTCATCAGCGCTTAGGGTTTGGTAGCTGCCTTTACCCGCTTGGGCTAACCTGGCCAATTCGTCGGCATTGAGTTTGGGGACTACAATACCGCCTTGGGCATCTTTTAAAAAGCCGCCTTCAGCTTGTGCAATCGGTGCGCCATCTGCTGTGCCTACGCCCAATACGGACAGGCTGTAACCGTCCAGCGCTTTGACGGCTGGCAGTGCCTTATCCGAATCAACGCCATCCGTCACCAGTAATATTTGGCCTTGTTGCAGACCCGCCTGTTTAAACAATTCTTGCGCCTTTTCTAGCACCAGTTCCGTATTGCTGCCAGCGCTAGGCATAATGTCGGTGTTGAGTGCATTCAACTGGCTATCGATGGTTTCTGTGTCATCGGTCAACGGGGTGACGGTAAATGCGTCGCCCGCATACACTAGCAAGGCAGTCTGACCATCTTTGCGCTGCTTGAGGATGTCGGCAATTTTATACCGCGCCATGATCAAGCGGCTGGGCTTGATGTCCGCCGCATCCATAGACCGCGACAAGTCCAAGGCAATCACCAAGGCCGATTCATTTCTGAATACAGGCGCGGGCAGGCGTTGCCAGGTCGGGCCAGCCCAAGCTAAGATAGCCAAAAAGGCCGCACTGGCAATTACTGATAAAGGCCAACGGGACTGGCGTAGCTGTTTGTCTTGTAACAAATACGGCAATAATTCAGGGTCGCAAACGGCTGACCAGTTGCCGCGCCTCAGCTTGCTGTTTATCAGCAACACCAGCATCGCCACAAACGGAATCAGGGCCAACAAGCAATAAGGCCGGATAAAGTGGAATTCTGCCCAGTTCATGACAACCTCACACGGGATGTGGCGATTAAGGCAAGCAAGCCTAAGGCCAAGGCTAAAGGCCACACATACAATTCACTGCGCGGCCTAAAATATTGTTTGTCTTTTTCGACTGGTTCAAGCTTGTCCAGCAACAGATAAATATTGTTGAGCTCATCGGCATTTCTGGCGCGAAAATAGCGCCCGCCCGTGCTTTCGGCAATTTTGACCAAGGTGTTTTCATCCAAATCGGTTGAGGGGTTTACTTTGCGGTTGCCAAAAAAACTGCGCACAATCATTTCATCCGCGCCGATACCAATGGTGTAGATTTTCAATTGGTTTTGGGCGGCCAGTTCTGCGGCTTTTAAGGGCGAGACTTCGCCAGCGGTATTGGCGCCGTCGGTCATCAAAATTAACACCCGGCTGTTGGCATCTTGGTTTTTAAGCCGCTTTACTGCCAAGCCAATCGCATCGCCTATCGCGGTATTTTCGCCTGCCAAACCGAGAGCGGATTCATTCAGCAAGGTTTGCACGGTTTTTCGGTCAAACGTCAGCGGTGTTTGTAAATAGGCTTGGGTGCCAAATAATATCAAGCCCAATCTGTCGCCTACCCGCCTATTGATAAAATCACCCGCCACCCATTTGCTGGCTGTCAACCTGTCCACGGGCTGTTTGTTAATTATAAAATCCTGTTCTTCCATACTGCCGGACAAATCCACCGCCAGCATCAAGTCGCGGCCACTGACCGCTTGTTCAATCGGCTCGCCCAGCCATTGCGGCCTAGCGCAGGCCACCACCAATAACAACCAAGCGATGGCCGCCAACAATAATGGCCATTGTTGGTTTTGGGAAACGCGCGGGGTCTTGCCGACTGAAAAATCTTCCAAAAACGGGACTTTTAAGGCGGATTGTTCTACCGGGGTGCTAGCGGGCAGCAACCAGCGGATCAGTATAGGCAAGGGTAAGGCCAGCAATAGCCAAGGCCATTCAAAGTGGATCATGATCGTGGTTTTTTGGCTGAGTGGGTTTGGGCTTTAAGCCAACTTTCGCATAGGCTGATTAATTGGCTTATTTCTTGGTCGTCCACGGGATTATTCCGGTACGGTGCATCAATCAACAATTGGCCATAGCCTGTGCTAAATGGCGCGGCAGCTAAGGACTGGTCGAGAAAATCTAACCATGCGCGACCAGTCAAGCTTGCCACTTGTTGCCGTGGGTTGATGCTGATGGCAACGCGGCGGATTAACATGGACAGTTCCCGGAGTTTTTCACGGTTATCCGCTGCCGACAATTTAATGGCCAGCAGATTTTTATGGGCGGCTTTAAGGGCGGTTTTACGGGTCATGCGTTTATAAAACCAGTACGAAAAACCGATCAGCAAGGGGATAAAAATCGCCAGCAGCCACCAACCAATCGCTGGCGGCCACCAGCCTATAGCGTCGGGCTGATGGATGTCTCTAAGGAGTAAAGGGCTTGTTGGCATTGTATTTACAGGTGTGGCATACAAAATTATCGGTTAGTCCGCAGCAAGCTTAACGCAGGCAATCTAGCGGGTCTTCTGTGGTGCTGCATTGGATCAGGGTCAAGCCACGTTTTTTTGATAGGCTTTCCAGTTGTTGCAAGCGGGTGGCAAAACGCTGTTGATAGGCCACTAATTGTTGCCGATCGCCCGTGTCCATGACTACATCGCGTTGCCCATCGGTAAAGCGATAACGGCCTTTATCCGGCAACTGGCTTTCCAAGGGATCGTAGACAAACACCAACACCACTTCACAATGCTGGGCTAGTTTGGCAATATGCCTTTCCGCCTGCACAGTAATGCCGCGAAAATCACTGATGATATAAACCAAACTGCCGGGGCGGGCATGTTGCACTAGCCTTGCCAAAACCTGTTCCAAGGTGATGATAGTTGCCATGTTGTCCTGCAAGCCCTTGTTAGCTTGGTTCTGGCCACCACTATGCACGATGGCGTTCAATAGATGCAACACGGCCAAGCGGCCATTTTGGGGCTTTAATTCCCGGCATTCGTGTTCAGAAAACAACTGCCCGCCGATCCGGTCGCTCTGTAAGGCCGCAGCCCAGGCCAATAAGCCGCCCAGTTTTGCCGCCAACACCGATTTAAACACGCCACGGGTGGCAAAGTGCATGGCTAGGCGGTTGTCTACAGAAATAAACACCGGCCTTTCGCGTTCTTCCCTAAAAACTTTGGTATGGGTTTTTCCTGTCCGCGCCGTAACCCGCCAATCGATACTGCGTATATCATCGCCAGGTTGGTAAAGGCGGGCTTCGTCAAACTCCATACCCCGGCCTTTAAAACGTGACACAAAACCGCCGCTTTGTTTGGCGTAATTGCGGCTGTGGCCCAGCGTTAAACCGCCTGCCGCTTTTGCCAAGCCTATCAGTGTCTTCAAGGAAACCGCAACCCGCTCTTCGGCAGCGGTGCTGACTTTATTAGGTGCTGCCATCAAGGTACTGCAATCCTGGCGATCAGTTCTTTAATAACATGGTCGGTGGTGATGCCTTCCGCTTCCGCTTCATAAGATAAAATCAAACGGTGCCGCAACACGTCAAAAGCCATATCCTGAATATCTTCCGGCCCAACAAAATCCCGTTGCGATAACCATGCCTTGGCCCTAGAGCAACGATCCAAAGCAATGCTGGCACGCGGGCTTGCGCCATACTGTAGCCACGCTGCCAAATCTTGACCATAAGCGCCTGGGTTACGGGTTGCCAAGACAATTTGCAGCAAATAGTCTTCCAAACTTTCTGCCATATAGATGTCCAACACTTCGTTACGGGCATCAAACAAGGTACTTTGGCTAATGGGTTCAAATTTGTCGCTACTTTTTAAACCATCAGAACGCGCTTCTGAGCGGGCCAGGTGCAAAATGCTTTTTTCATGCTCGGCTTTGGGATAATCCACTTTTACATGCAGTAAAAACCGGTCCAACTGCGCTTCGGGCAGCGGGTAAGTGCCTTCCTGCTCAATGGGGTTTTGGGTGGCCATTACCATAAACAATTTGGGCAACGGATATGTGGCCTGCCCTACGGTGATTTGCCGTTCCGCCATCGCTTCCAATAAGGCTGCTTGCACTTTTGCCGGTGAACGGTTGATTTCATCGGCTAAAATCAGGTTATGGAATAAGGGGCCTTTTTGGAATTCAAACGTGCCTTGTTGGGGCCGATAAATTTCAGTCCCCGTCAAATCGGCTGGTAATAAATCGGGGGTGAATTGGACACGATGAAAATCGGCTTGGATACCTTTGCTCAAGACATTGATGGCACGGGTTTTAGCTAAGCCCGGCGCACCTTCGACCAAAATATGGCCGTCAGACAGCAAACCTATCAGCATCCTTTCGACAAGGACATCCTGACCGATAATTTCCTGGTTAATATAATTTTTTAAGGTGATTAATAAAGCTTGGGTACTGCTGTTTTGATCTGCCATGTGCTTATGCTTAAATCCAAAGTACGAAAACGTCAATTCTTAAGTTTTCCGGTGGGTCCCGGTGTGGGTTTACATCTAGCTAGGTTGTTTATACTGCCCCATAAACAACCATTTTTCAAAAAAGTTCCCTATTCTATACGGATATGCACCTAGGCCACATTAATTAAGCCAAATGTTGACAACGAAAGTTACCCCCGTCTGATGCTATGCCATAATAACGCGGCCTGTTACTCAATCTCCCAATCAAGTCTATGCGCAACTATCAAACCCAAGCAGGGAACACCAGCACCCTACCCACAGGCATCCCCTATATTGTCGCGAATGAGGCGGCTGAACGTTTCAGTTACTACGGGATGCGCGCCATATTAACAGTGTTTATGAGCCAATATTTGCTGTCGCCTTCTGGTCAACCTGACCCCATGTCAGAACAAGATGCCCAAGGCTATTTCCATCTGTTCATTTCTGCCGTGTACTTTATGCCTTTGTTTGGGGCTTTATTGGCTGATGGCTTGCTCGGCAAGTACCGGACTATCATTTTGTTGTCGCTATTTTATTGTCTGGGCCATTTTGCTTTGGCGCTGGATGATACCCGCATGGGTCTTGTTCTTGGCTTAAGTCTGATCGCTTTGGGTTCTGGCGGGATAAAACCTTGTGTTTCCGCACATATTGGTGACCAGTTTGGCCTAAACAACCAGCATTTGCTGGGCAAGGTGTTTAGCTGGTTCTATTTTGCAATCAATTTTGGGGCATTCACCGCCATGCTGACTATCCCATGGCTATTGGCCCAGTATGGCCCGGCGCTGGCTTTTGCCGTGCCGGGTGTCCTGATGCTGATGGCCACGCTTATATTTTGGTCTGGGCGCTATCGTTTTGTCCACATCCCCCCAGCTGGCAGCCATTTCGTCAAGACAATGTTTAGCCCAGACAGTGTCAGCCGTCTTGCTAAACTGGCATCAATTTATGTGTTTATTACCGTGTTCTGGGCCTTGTTTGAGCAAACCGGCTCGTCGTGGGTTTTACAAGCCCAAAAAATGGATCGTTTGCTGTTTGGCGTTGAGTTGCTGCCCTCACAAATCCAAGCCGCCAACCCATTACTGATCATGTTGCTGGTGCCGTTATTTTCGTATGTCATTTATCCTTGCTTAAGCCGGTTTTTTGTCCTGACAGCTTTACGGAAAATCGGGCTGGGTTTATTCCTGACCGTCATCGCCTTTGCCATACCCAGCGCCATCCAAATGCAGTTGGACAATGGGTTGGCGCCGTCCATTGCTTGGCAATTGCTGGCCTATTTAATTCTAACGTCTGCGGAAGTCATGGTGTCCATCACCTGCCTTGAGTTTTCTTATACCCAAGCGCCCAAAACCATGAAATCACTGGTCATGGCCATTTATTTCTTATCAGTGGCGGCAGGCAATTTGTTTACTGGCGCTGTCAACTTCATCATCCAAAATGACGACGGTACACTTAAGCTGGCAGGCGCACAATATTATTGGTTTTTTACTGGTTTGATGATGGTAACGGCGGTGTTGTATTTGTGGGTAAGCCGGCATTACCAAGAAGACATTCCCTTAAAAACCCCACTTCACCTATAATGGTTGCTTTGGTGTCTTTTTTTGTGAGTATGATTGAGGAAAAGCAATGAGATTGACAGTGTTTATTTTAGGAAGCCTATTTTCTATATATGCGTCTGCCGGTGTATATAAATGCAAAGATGCCAATGGCAATACAACCTACGGGTCCAACCCCTGTGAAGCCGGGGTGGACACGGTTAAAATCGATGTTAGGACTGGTTCTGCCATCGATTTGGACAAGCAAGCCAGGGAACTAGAAGCCGCAGAAAAAGCAAAAGAAGCCGCCTTGGAAAAGCAAAAGCTTGATCAGGAAGCAAGCATTAAAAAACAACAGGCGATAAACAGTGAAGCGGTGATTGAAAGCGGAAAAAACCAGTTACTCATCAAAACCAATCCCGACAAATATTCGGCGTATGCCATCCCACCATACTCGCCGGATAAGCTTCCGGAGCTAGTCAAACCCCACCGTGCCAGGATCGCGGAAATTGAGCGGCTTAGAAGAAAAGCCGCAGAAACCGCCTTGGCATCCGACCAATGCAAGCGCGTAGAATCGGTTGAATTGCATTCCAACAGTTCCGCCACCACCTTGGTGTTTTATATCACCTGTAGTAGCGGCAAATCCTTTTTCTTTAATGATAAAGAATTAAGCAAATAAGCTCATGGGCCCATCGAAAACGGTTTTAATCACGGGTTGCTCCTCCGGTATTGGCTACGCCACCGCAGTCGCGCTACAACAGCGGGGGCATCAAGTGATAGCCACGGCCCGGAAACCAGAAGCGGTACGCCGCTTGGCAGAAGCGGGGTTTACCGCCTTACAGCTCGATTTGGCGGACAGCAGCAGCATCAATGATGCGGTCAATACGATGCTTGGGCTAACGGGCGGGCGCTGTGACGCCTTGTTTAATAATGCTGCCTTTGGTCAACCAGGGGCGGTTGAAGATTTAAGCCGTGAAGTATTGCGCCATCAGTTTGAAACCAATTTATTTGGCACACTTGAGCTAACTAACTTGCTGATTCCCGTTATGCGCCAGCAAGGCCATGGCCGGATTATCTATAACAGCTCGGTGTTGGGCTTGGTCGCGATGAAATACCGTGGCGCCTATAACGCCAGCAAGTTTGCCTTGGAAGGGCTGGCGGACACTTTGCGGTTAGAGCTTTATGGCACGAATATCCATATTTCACTGATAGAACCCGGCCCTATCTTAAGTGCCTTTAGGCAAAATTCTTACGCTTTGTATAAAGCCAATATTGACCCTACGCACAGTTTCCATAAACAATCGTATGAAGCCATGGAAGCCCGTTTGCTAAAAAAGGGGGCTGCCGCACCGTTTACCCTGCCTGCCCAAGCCGTTGCCGACAAAGTGCTGCATGCCGTGGAGGCCAAGCGGCCCAAACTGCGTTATTACGTCACTTTCCCCACCTATCTGTTTGGCTTCCTTAAGCGTATACTGCCCACATCATGGCTAGATGCCCTCACCAGAAAGGTTTAATCATGCGCGAACTGGACGAACTTATCATCTCCTGCCCCTATTGTGGCGAAGCCTTGGATGTATTGGTTGACACCTCGGCGGGCGGGCAGCAATATTATGAAGATTGCGCCGTTTGCTGTGCGCCGATTTTATTTATCGTGCAGGAAGACGGGAATGGCGAATTGGTTGTTGATGTAAAAAGGGATGATGAATAAAAGCCCCGCTAAAGCTGCTCCAATAACAGTGGCTAAATCAACGTCCTCCAACCAACAAATGCCGCGGTCTTAAACCCGTCAGCACCAAGGTCGCCGCGTAAACCGCCATACCTACCGCTATCCATTTCAGTAAATTGACCATCCGGGCCGTTGCACCCCATTGGTCCCACCAACTGGCATCCACCCAATAATACAGCGCCGCAGACATGGCCGCACTAGCCAGCAAGACACGGACTATAAATACCGCACTGCCGCGTCTGGCTTGATAGATTTTTAGTTGCCGCAACTTTACCAACAACAAGCCGGCATTGATTATAGCCCCTAGCGATGTCGCCAAAGCCAAACCGGCATGGGCCAACGGAAATATCAACACCGCATTTAGCGCCAAACTGGTCACCATGGCGTAGATGCCGTAACGGACGGGGGTTTTCATGTCTAGTCGTGAGGTAAATCCCGGCACCAGCACCTTGATCAATAGATAACCAAGCAAGCCCACTGCATAAGCCCTGAGGCTCATGGCGGCAAAATGGACATCTTGCACACTAAATTCTTTATACTGGAACAAGGTTGATAACATGGGTTCCGCCAATAGCACTAAACCAATCGTGGCGGGCATCCCAATCAACAAGGCCAAGCGCAAGCCCCAGTCCAAGGCTTCGGAAAACGCCAGCGGATCATTTGCCGCATGATTTTTGGCCAGGTTGGGCAAAATGGCCGTCCCCAGCGCCAGCCCCAAGATACCCAAGGGAAACTCCACCAAACGGTCGGAATAATACAGCCAAGATACGCTGCCAGCCGTTAAAAATGAGGCAAAAAGGCTATCTAGCAATAAGTTGATCTGGGTGATGGAAACACTAAAAATGGCGGGCAGCAATTGTTTGATCAGTTGTTTTACACTGGGGTCGGCAAAGCCCAACCGACAACGCGGCATTAAGCCTAAGCGCAGCAATGCGGGGATTTGAAAGGCCAATTGCACAACGCCCGCACCAAAAACTCCCCATGCCAAAGCGACTATCGGCTCGGCCATCAACGGCGCCAACCAAATTGCAGCGGCTATCATGCTGAGATTCAAGAACACGGGCGTTAAGGCAGGCACTGCAAATTTGCCGTGGGCGTTTAAAATCCCGCCAGCAAAAGCCACCAAACCGATGAACAGCAAATAAGGGAAGGTGATTTGCAGCATCAGCACGGACAACTCATGTTGCGTACCTTGCCAAGCAAAACCGGGCGCCAAAACTAAAATTAGCACAGGCGCAGCAACCATGCCGACCAACGTCATTAACGCCAAAATAAGCGCCAAACTACCGGCTGTCCGGTCTACGAACAACTTGAGTGCCGCTGGCTTGCCTTGTTCCTTATAGTCAGCCAGTATCGGCACAAAGGCATGGGCAAACGCCCCGTCGGTAAACAAACGCCGTAAAAAATTGGGTAATTTAAAGGCAACAAAAAACGCATCTGTTGCCAGATCAACCCCAAAAATTCGGGCGATCAGCATATCCCGCACAAATCCCAACAACCTGGAAATTAGCGTCATAATGCCAACAATGGCGGTGGATTTAAATAGCTGGCGGCTCAAGGCAACTCCGTTTTATATTCTATGTATCTTGACAATAATAGCATTTAAAAAGATAATGTAGGGCTCTAAACTCAAACTTAAGCACGAGATACCATGGCTAATACAGCACAAGCTAAAAAGCGCGCGAAACAAGCGGAAAAAAGCCGTATTCGCAACGCAGGACAACGCAGCAACTTACGGACATTCATCAAAAAAGTTATCGCCGCCGTTAATGCTGGCGACAAAGAAAAAGCACAAGCGGCCTTAAAGGTTGTCGTGCCAATTATCGATTCTGCCGTCAATAAAGGCATTATCCATAAAAACAAAGCCGCACGCGGTAAAAGCAGACTGAATTCAAAAGTAAAAGCCATCGCGTAATCCGCTAGGCTTTTATTTGCAAGAGGCCGGACTTTTTGGGTTACGGCCTTTTTTTTGGGCAAAAAACCGACGGGGGTTGTGCTTAGCGCCAACTTACAGCAACTGTTTTATTTCAGGATAATCGTTTAGCAATTGTTGCCGGAAAGCCTCTATCACTTGTTCATCGTGGCGGTCAGCCCTTGCTATGGGCACGCAGATGTCACTGGCCACCCGCATGGGCGGGGCGGTCAAAAAGACCAACCTGTCCGCCAAGGCAATCGCCTCACGCAAGTCATGGGTGACAAACAGCACCGTATGCGGGCGCTGTTCCCACAGCCTTAACAACAATACCCGCGCTTGCCGCGCAGTTGGCGCGTCCAATGAGACAAACGGCTCATCCATCAGCAAAAGCTCGGGATTAACCGCAAATGCGCGGACTATCGCCACCCTGCGGCTCATCCCCAATGACAACCGTTCAGGATAGGCGTGTTGCGATTCCAGCAATTGCATGGCTTTCAGCAAAGGGGTAATGGCCGCAGTTGATTGATCCTCGGCCAATACCAATTCTATGTTTTCCCGCACCGTGCGCCAAGGCAGCAACCTAGGGTTCTGGAATATATAGCCAATTTTAGGTAGCTTAGGCAATTGTCCGGCCCGGATGTTACCTGCGTAATCTTGATCCAAGCCCGCAATGATATTCAACAAGGTGGTTTTACCGCAGCCTGACGGCCCCACTAAGCAAATAAACTCCCCCGACTTCAAGACTAGCTTAAGGTCTGCTATGGCAAGATGGCTGGTAGCTTGACCCATGGCCGGATAGGTTTTGCCATGAATGTCGATATGGATGTCAGTCATCGCCGCCACCGTTGTGACCTGGTGTCCAGCGGCTTTAAAATTAGCAGTTCCAGCAACTGGATGACGACCACAAAAGCTATGGTATAAGCCAAAATACTGGCCACATCAAACATCTGAAAAAACAAATGCAGCTGATAACCCATGCCATTGCTGCGCCCCAGCAACTCCACCACCAAAATGATTTTCCAAACCAAGGCCAAACCCGAACGTGTCGCCGCCATCACGAACGGGTGCAACTGCGGCCATATTACATGGGCCAAAGTTTTGCGTTTGCTAAAATGGAAACAACGCGCCATATCCAGCAAATCTTGATCCAGCATCCGGGTGCCTTCCCGGATAGTGACAATGACATTGGGTAATTTATTGATCACCACGGCCAGTATGGCGGCTGATTCAACCAAGCCAAACCAGACATAACACAAAATAATCGTCACTAAAGCCGGTACATTTAAAAAAATGACCAGCCAATTGTCAAAAAAAGCATCCAACCTTTTATTGCGGCCCAGCACAATGCCGATTGCACAGCCCAAAAGCATCGCAATGGAAAAACTCACCACCAGCCTCAGCAAGGTGACACCTAAGTGAAATGGCAATTGCCCCGTGGTGCAAGCCAACCAAAACACTTGGGCCACTACAGCGGGCGCGGGTAGCGAATTGCTGTGCACCACAACGGCTAAAACTTGCCATAGCGCTAATAATGCCAGAACTGATAGGCCTGGCAAAAAATGCTTAGTGAACGCCAAGTTATTTTTGCGACCAAAAAGTACCGTCTTGCAGGCTTTCAGATGAGCCTGTTAAACGGCTGTTACTGATGCTGCGCAACATGTTGTAAATACGTGCCGCCGCTTGCTGTTCAGGGGCGCCCCACTGCCCTATGCTACCTTCACAATACCCTTGGCGCAGTTTGGTTTGTGTTGGTAAATCGTCGGCGTGGGTTAGGGGGACCACTTTTTGCCAATCGGCATCTGATGTGCATAATCGGTTTTTAGCCGCTTTACTGGCATTAAAAAACCCATTGACGGCAGCCTTATGTTTGTCAGCCCAGCTTTGTTTGAACACATAACCAATGGTCGGTACATTTTCAGTAATGCCCAAGCCTTTTAAAATACCCTTGCCATCGATAATTTGCCGATAGCCCTGCGCCGTAAGCCTGGCCGCAAAATGCCAATAAGTCAGCGCCGCATCCACCCGGCTTTGTTTGAGCTGCTCATTGATTAACGGCGGTGCGCCAAAGGTTTTTTCCACCGCATCATCCAAATCCAGCTGGCCATTCAGTGCCAAGGCCTGCAACAACAGCCAGTTTTTGTCCAATTCCCCGCCAGCAATCCCCAAGTGTTTGCCTTTAAGGTCGGCGATAGTGTGGATAGGGCTGTTATTAGCCACCACCAAGGCCCCTGAAGTGCTTGAGTAAGGGTAGAAAGTAAAATCACTGCCTGTGGCGCGTAAGTTGGACACCCAAATCCAGTCAGAGACAATCATATCGACAGCACCGGATTGCAGGGCAATTTTGCCTGCTTCAGCCGTGGCAACAGGGGTTATCTGCACGGCAAACCGGGGATCATCCGGCAGTGCCGCCAACTCCCATTCAAGCGTGCCGGAAGCCTGGACACCAATGCGCAGCGTGGTTTTTTCCGCAGCATAACTGCTACATGATAGAAATAAACAAAGGCTAATAACAAAAACAGTAAACTTCATAAAAACTACCCTACCCGCAGTGGTTAAAACTGCTTATTCTATCCGTATGCAAAGCTACACGCGAGAATGTTTGTAATTTAATAAGGTACACGTCCAAGTTTATTTACCAACCTAACACGTGTCGGGTAAAATTGTTGAGCTTTACAATACAGCGTTCCAAAAGGCGAATTGCCTAGGTATGTCATAATTAGATACGGTATGATAGCTTACAATTACGTCAGAAATTATCAGTGGACGCTAAAATGCAGCCAGCCATTCCGTTAGTGTACGTAGTCTCTCCGCATCCCATAACCCGATTGCAAAACAGCACGCCAGATCGCGATTGCCCCAGTTTAAGCCTAATCGGGCAAATGACCTAGGCCATACCCACTTACAGTCGATAAAGGTAAATAGATGAGCAATATACAGCCCCCGCGTGAACAACGGCAAGCAGCCAATGCAGAGGCAAACCGGGGCCATCACTCGCTAATGGAAGCGGAAATAAGCGGCACTACCCCGACACCGCCCGATATATTGGCTTATGCCATTGAGCCTGAGATGAAAATCGAGGAATTGCGGCAGGCACATGATGCCTTGGAAGCATCGCGTCACCGCTATACTGACCTCTTTGAATTTGCGCCGATTGGTTTTCTCACACTAACCCCGGAAGGACTGATCTCAACGATCAACCTGGCGGGTGTGAAATTACTGGGTATGGAGCGGCAACATCTTATCCATAGGCGCTTTGCACGGTTTGTCGCTGACCAAGACAAAGACCATTGGTACCGCTTGTTTTTAAACATGACCGCAGATGCCGATTGTGAAAAACACTGCTTTGACCTGCTCTTAAAACATGCTGATGGCAGCATCCGGTATGCTTATTTTGATTGCCGGCATAAGCCAGGTGTTGGCGGCGCCCCCGTGTTGCGCCTTGCATTTGCCAACCGATCACAACCTGGCAAAGCGAATCCAGATATTTTTTCCGCCACCGCCCCCTTTGAAAACCATGAAGGCATTGTTATCACCGATGCCAACAAAACCATTGTGGAAGTCAACCAAGCGTTTACCAGAATCACTGGCTATAGCGCCGCAGAAAGCATAGGCCAAACTACCAGCCTATTCAATTCTGGTTACCATGACGCCGCTTTCTACGCCGCCATGTGGGAAAGCATCAACCGCACTGGCGCTTGGCAGGGTAAAATTTTGAACCGCCGCAAAAATGGCGAAATTTATCCGGAACACCTGACCATAACCTCTGGAGGCAGCGATGACAATGATCGCTATTATGTTGCCCACAAAACTGACATCAGCCAACCTTATGCCGCCACCCTGCAAATTGCGCAACTGGGGTTTTACGATCCGCTGACCCATTTGCCTAACCGACGGCTACTTAAGGGCCGGCTGCATTTGGCGCAAGCCTACAGCAGCCGCAGCAAACGCCCCAGCGTGCTACTGTTTATTAACTTGGATAACTTTAAGGCGATTAATGACAGCTTTGGCCCCAACCAAGGTGATATGGTATTGCAGCAAGTTGCCCAACGCCTGGCCAGCAATGTGCGCGAAGAAGACACGATTGCCCGTCTGGGGGCAGATGAATTTGCCGTGATAATGGGCGACTTGAGCGAAGACCCCGAAGCCGCGGCCATTCATGCGGAGGTTGCCGCAAGAAAATTATTAGTATGCCTAAATCAACCTTATCACATTGTCGATCAGGATTACCGTTGCACCTCCAGCATCGGTGCCGTCATATTTACAGACCACGAGGTGGCCGAGGATGAGCTGCTACAGCAAGTGGATATTGCCCTTTATTGTGCTAAGCAAGGGGGACGCAACCGCTTGTTCTTTTATAATCAGGCAATGCGCACTGTGGTGACCGAGCGGGCCGCAATGGAAGCCGATTTGCACCTTGCCCTAGAAAACAACCAGTTTAAGCTTTATTACCAAATACAGGCTAACCAAAACTGTGAAATAGTCGGTGCGGAGGTGCTGATCCGTTGGCAACATCCCAGACATGGACTAATTTCACCCATAGACTTTATCCCACTGGCCGAAAAAACTGGGCTAATTTTGCCTATCGGGCAATGGGTGTTGGAAAGTGTGGGTGGGCTACTCAAAAAATGGGAAGATACCGCCCATACCAGACATTTAGAGCTGACCGTCAATGTCAGCGCCTACCAGCTACACCAACCCGACTTTTTTGAGAAAATTTGCAAGGTGCTGGAAAAAACTGCCATAACCCCCAGCCGCCTCAAGCTGGAGTTAACAGAACGCATGGTGCTCAATGATATTGATGACACCATCGCAAAAATGCAGATGCTTAAAATTATCGGCGTGCATTTTTCCCTAGACGATTTGGGTACTGGCTATTCCTCACTAGCGTATTTTAACCAATTGCCGCTGGACCAGCTCAAGATAGACCAGCGTTTCGTCCACAACATGGCGAATGTTGATGCCGATGCAATCGTGGTGCAAACCCTAATCAACATGGCCAACAACTTAGGTATAGAAGTTATCGCCGAGGGCGTGGAAACCGAAAACCAGCGGCGCTTCTTGGAAGAAAATGGCTGCTTGTTGTACCAAGGCTATTTGTTCGGCAAACCAATGCCGTTAGAAGAGCTTGAGGACTTATTGGCCAATCCTAGCCACACTCAGGCTTAGCGTTTACCGAACTTGCGGTTGACACGACAGCAACAAATTTCAAAATGTGGGCCGAAAAAATGCCCCTTTGATCTATAACGCCTTTACATCAATGCTCTAACAAGGCTAGCAAACAAGCGTTAGTCTCCAGGCTTATGTGCCGGTAACTAATTTTTTAACTGGGAGGGGCACGAAATGTCGGCTTTAGCAATGTAAACCGTTGGCGCGGCACTAAGCTCATAATACCTAAAAATATTAAGCCATCACGCGCAGCAAACAAACCCCTCTCAATGAAAAACTTCCGCACCAACCGCCAATGGAAAAAATATCGTATCCAAAGCAAAACTTAAAGGCAGGTCAATGACTGGATAAGTTGGCGGGCTGACTTTAAACTTCCTAAGGGCGGCATCGTTTTCCACTATTGCCGCCCAATCCAACCGTGTCCCGCTATAAACAAACATCCGCTGTTCCAAAGGAAGATGGGCATCCAACGTTTTGAACGTCGCACAACTGGACAAGCCGAGGATACAAAGGCTGCCATAGATCAACCAATTGAAAACCTTCACCACACACACCAGCTGAAAGGCTTAATCAACTCAAATCATCGCCTTCGCCTGAAGATCGGCATGATAAGACGACCTGACCATCGGCGCACTGGCGACTTGTTTGAAGCCTAATTGTTTGGCTAGGGTGCCATAGTCATCGAATTGTTGCGGGGTGATATAGCTTTTGACAGGCAGATGGGCTTTCGTGGGTTGGAGATATTGACCTAAGGTCAGCATGGTGCAGCCATGTGCTACCAAATCTTCCAGCACTTGCTGGATTTCTTCGGGGGTTTCGCCGACACCTAGCATCAGCCCTGATTTGGTCGGGGTGTTGGGCTGGGCTTTGCCATATTTGTCTAACAGCGCTAAAGATCCGGCATAATCCGCACCGGGACGCACTTGTTTATAAAGCCGTGGCACAGTTTCCAAGTTGTGGTTGAACACATCGCAGGGTTGTTCGGCAAGCAAGGCTATTGCTTTGTCGATGCGGCCACGGAAGTCGGGGACTAAAATTTCAATTTTGGTGCTGGGTGTCTGCTGGCGGATTATTTTGATGCACTCGGCAAAATGCCCTGCCCCACCATCCCGTAAATCATCCCTATCCACCGAGGTGATCACCACATATTTTAAGGCCATGGCCTGTATGGCATCGGCTAGATTCTGCGGTTCTTTGGCATCCAAGGGTAAAGGTTTGCCATGCGCGACATCACAAAAAGGGCAGCGGCGTGTGCATAAATCGCCCATGATCATAAACGTGGCCGTACCGTGCTGGAAACACTCGCCCAAATTTGGGCAAGCTGCCTCTTCGCACACCGTATGCAGCTGATGCTCACGTAACAGGCGCTTAATGTTGGTCACTTCATCACTGGCGCTCAGCTTTACGCGTATCCAATCAGGTTTTCGCAACACGGTATCCGTAACTTCGACTTTTATGGGGATACGCGCCAATTTTTCGGTGCTGCGCTGGTGTGAGCCGGGGGTCGAGCGGGAGGGGGCTTGGATAGTCATTGCTAGAGTGCCTTTATAATCGCTTGGGTAATCGAACTTGCAAGTTGCTGGCTGCTTAGGTTGACTCCTAAAGCAGAGACTTGGGTGACTTTAAGGTTCTGGTAGCCGCAGGGGTTGATGCCGTCAAACGGCGTTAAATCCATGGCATTATTCAGGCTTAAGCCATGATAGCTGCAATTTTTCTTAATCCTTAAGCCGATTGAGCCAATTTTTTTATCCTGTACATAAACGCCAGGCGCCTCCGCCCTAGCCTTTGCCATAATACCATAATCCGCCAAGGTGCTGATCATTGCGCCTTCTAGTAGCGTGACCAGTTCGCGGATATTGATGTTTAAGCGTTTAATGTCCAGCAAGGTGTAGACCACCACTTGTCCGGGTGCATGATAAGTGACTTGCCCGCCCCTATCGGTATTGATGACAGGTATATTGCCTACGTTGAGCAAATGCTCGCGTTTGCCGTTTAGGCCTAAGGTGTAAACAGGATGATGTTCAACTACCCACAACTCATCAGCAGTTTCTGCGCTGCGGTTTTGGGTGAATTGCTGCATGTCGTGCCAGACTGGGGCATAATCCTGTACGCCTAACTGTCGCGTGATGACCATAGGGTTATTGATTCAGGTTGAGATGTTTGTAGCCGCCGAATAAGCAACACTACAAGCATTATTTTTGCATGGTGGCTTTCAGTTTCAGTTGCTAGCAGTGGGCAACCAACCATCCGCTAAACTATCTGCAACTGTCCAAATCCAGGTTTCTGGGAAACAGTCCAAACCCGTTTCTTTGGATGCTTGGTATACCGCATCGCCCCAAACGATTTCCAACCACTCTGCATCGATTAGCTTTGCCTTTAAGCTAGGTACTTGTTTTAGGTGCAAGGCAATGGCGCGGCGCTGGTTACGGATAGTCAGTTGCCAACTGGCCCCTTGCCGTTCCGGCTGAAACTGCCACTTAAGCAAATGCGCAAGCAGTAAAACCATGCGGTTAGCCAACTCCCGTTGTTCGCTTTTGCCCACGTCCTCTATTTCCCCTGCGATATGTTCCAAGTCAAGTAAATCAAACTGCTTGGCACGGATGAACTGCGCCTGCTGGTTGGCCCAAGCGACAACATCAGATTCGTATTGGCTGGTTTTCATCGCTAGCTCCACGTTGTCAATGCCATACAGCAGCTAAGTAGCCTACAAAGCCACTAATACATGCGGGTGGTCGGTCAAATCTTGGTAAATCGCATCCAGTTGGGGTTTGCTGGTGGCTTCAATGATGACGGTGACGGCGAGATAAACACCGTCTTTACTGGCGCGGGTGGTGACAGTGCCAACTTCTGGGACATGGCGGCGGATAATCTCCACCACCAGTATGTCCAATTCCAAATCGGCCTTGCCCATGGCCTTGACAGGAAATTGGCAAGGGAATTCAAACAGGGTTTCTTCGCTCATAGTAAGGATTGCTTATAAGCTTGAAAAATTTGGTTCATGCTGTGCCATACTGGGCCGGGCTTGCCGTTGGCCACGGGTTTGGCATCCAGCTCTACAATGGGGATGATCTCACGTGTGGAGCTGCACACCCAAATTTCACTGGCGGTTTGTAATGCAGCAAAGGGGATATCCGCCTCGCTACAAGCGATGTTGTTACTGATGGCCAATTCCAAAATAACATCGCGGGTAATGCCCGGCAAAATTGCGTTGCTTTTTGGCGGTGTGCATAACACCCCGTCGATAACCGCAAACACATTGCTCGCAGCCCCCTCAACCACATTGCCGTCTTTTACCAGCAAGGCTTCGGCACAACCGTGGTCTATCGCCGCTTGCCTGTGCAAAATATTGCCCAGCAAGGTGATGGCTTTGACATTGCAAAATTGCCAGCGGGTGTCATCCATGCTGATGGCTTTTACGCCGTCGTTTAGGCCAGCAAAAGGCACGATTTCTGAACACATCACAAACACGGTGGCCGGGATGTTTTCAGGAAACCCATGATCCCTTTTAGACGCGACTCCACGGGTGACCTGCAAATAAATATACTGGTTTAGCTTGCTGTCCAACAAAGGCGCAAAAATGGCTTCCCATTGCTCGCGACTGTGGGGGTTGGCCAGCCGGATACCCGCCAAGCTATTTTCCAAACGCTCAAGATGGGCTTGCAAGTGGAACAAATGGCCATGATAGGATGGGATAACTTCATAAACGCCATCGCCAAATAAAAAGCCCCGGTCCAACACCGAAACTTTGGCTTCAGCCAATGGCAAATAATCGCCGTTTAAATAGACAATTTTATTTTCCATCATCTGATTTCTCCATCAACATCAATACGCTATCCGACAATCTACGGAAAATATTGCCTTGCTCAACCGATTTTAAGGCGATCAAGTCTATGTCGTTAACCACTTCATTGTTAAGGCTAACTTTGACTGAACCCAGTTTGGTGCCTTCTTTAATAGGCGCGGTGATTTTTTGGTCAACGGTAATGACGGCTTTAAGGTCTTTGTAAAGCCGACGCGGAATCGTGGCGTACAGGTCTTCGGCCAGACCCAAGTCCAAGGTTTTGCTGTCGCCTTTCCAGACCCGTGCTTCTTTCAAGGCTGTTTTGCCTTGATATAAGCGATGCGATTCAAAAAACCGGAAGCCATAATTCAATAAGGTTTGGTTTTCGTTAGCCCGTGCATTGGCGTTTTTTGCGCCCATTACGACTGAAATTAAGCGCATGTCTTCGCGTAAGGCCGATGCGACCAAGCAGTAGCCTGCATCATCGGTAAAACCAGTTTTCACCCCATCAACGGATTCATCACGCGAGAGCAATTTATTGCGGTTTTGCTGGGTGATTTTGTTATAGGTGAATTCTTTTTGGGAAAACCAACGGTAGTAGTCAGGAAACTCTTTGATTACCGCTGTCGTCAGCTTGGCTAAATCACGCGCCGTGGTGTAATGGTCGGCGATGGGCAAGCCGTCACTGTTTTTGAAATGGCTGTTGCTCATACCCAAACGGGCGGCATGTTGGTTCATCATGTCGGCAAAAGTCTCTTCATTGCCGGCGACATGTTCGGCCAAGGCGACACTGGCATCATTGCCAGACTGGATAATGACCCCTTTAAGCAGGTCTTCTATCCTAACTTGGTTGCCTAATTCGACAAACATTTTGGAGCCAGTCGTTTTCCAGGCTTTTTCGCTAATGGTGGCTTTGTCGTCCAGATGCAAACGGCCACTGCTTAGCTCCCTAAATACCACATAAACCGTCATGATTTTAGTGAGGCTGGCAGGTGCGAGTTTGGCATCGGCGTTATTTTCCGCCAACACTTTACCGGTATGGTAATCCTGTAGGATAAAAGCGGTGGCGGCTATGGTTGGAACAGGCGGGGTGGTAATTTCAGCGGTTTCTGAATGGGCTTCGACGAAAGGAAACAGGAGGCCAAAAAATAAAATCAGGGTAATTTTTTTAAAAGGGTTCATCGCTCTTTAAAGTAGACAGTAAAACAATATTGCTGTCTACATTATAACACGTGAGCCAGTTGATTGTTTGGATTCAGTAACAAATTGGGTATCCCTGATGCCAATTTTGGCCAACTGTTCGCTCAATTCTTTCGCTGAAGACTCCGAGTCTATCGGGCCAATTTGCACTTTATAGAGCGTAGACCTTTTGTAGGTCGAAGAACGGATATCGGGTTCTGGCAGCTGGAAGGCAGTAATTTTATCTTTTAATTGCAAGGCTTTCTTTTGGCTACCAAAACTGCCTACTTGTAAATAAAGGTCTTGTTCCTGCTCTTCAGCCAACTGTTGCAGTTGGGGCAAGGCTTGGCTTTCCGGGATGGTCTTAATTTCTATCTTGCCCGTGCCATCTTGCATCATGTCCAAGTTTTTTGCAGCGGCGTAAGATAAATCTAATTCCCGATTACGGACAAAAGGCCCACGGTCATTAATGCGGACGATAATGCTGCGGTTGTTTTCGAGGTTTGTGACTTGTGCGTAAGAGGGGATAGGCAGGGTTTTATGCGCGGCGGTCATTGCATACATGTCGAAAATCTCGCCAGTGGCAGTTTTTCTGCCGTGGAATCCTGGGCCGTACCAGGAAGCCACACCTTTTTTGATGTATTTGGCGATACGCGGAAACAGGTCTTCTTGTTGCGCGTATCCTGTGCCTTTACGTGTTAAAGGCACTTTTGAATGGTATTTTAAAACTAACTTGGGTGAGGTGTAAGTGGCGGGTTCATCCACTAACTGGGGGTCGAATGTGGCACCGGATGTCATAACCGGTTCAGTAGAACACGCGTTTAGGGTGATAATTAAAATTATCAGTAGAAATCTGTTCATGGGTATTGCCTTTTTTATTTAAAATAGATTGGCTTAACTGATAAACAGCCATGGCATACAAAGGGCTATGGTTGTAACGGGTAATGACATAAAAATTATCAAATCCCAACCAAAGCTCTGTGCTTGGTTTTTGTGCTATCGGTTGCTGTTCAAAGCTAAGCAATTTTACTTTACGGTCTAAAGGGAGCTTCCTCGCTATTTTTAAGTTGAGCGATTCTAACCCGTCAAGTCTTAAGTCCGGCTTAAGTCCGCCTGCCAATGCACTTTTATAGTTTTCCCCCATCGCGGTCACAGGAACGGCAACCAGCTGTCCCGTCTGCCATTGATGCTTGACAAAATAATTGGCAACACTGGCAATCACATCACCATTGTTATGCCAAATGTCTTTACGGCCATCTTTGTCATAATCGACCGCATACTCCCTGAAACTGCTGGGCATAAATTGCGGCATCCCCATGGCACCCGCATAAGAACCGGTCGCCTCCAAGGGATTTTTGTGTTCCTCGCGGCACAGCAGCAAGAAATTTTCCAGCTCGCTTTGAAAAAATTGGCTGCGCGGCGGATACGCAAACGCTAATGTGAACAAGGCATCTATAATCCGATGCTTGCCTGTTTTTGCGCCATACAGTGTTTCTACACCAATAATCGCGACAATAATTTCCGCAGGCACACCCGATTGTTGCTCAACCGCCGCCAAAACCTGCTCGTTTTCCTGCCAAAATTTTACGCCGCCATCAATGCGCGCCTCGGTCATAAATAACTTCCGGTATTTGTACCAAGGCATGGCTTCAGCAGGCGAGGTAATTTTTTTGATGATGTCCTCTTTGACTTCCACGCCGTCAAACAACTGGTTAAGCTCAGCTTCATTAAATTGGTGCTTAACCACCATATTGCTGATGAAGTCCTGGACGGGCTTGCTGCTGTTGATGTTGCTGGTGCAAGCCTGTAGCCCCAAGATGAATACGAATAAGATAAGTGGGTTCATTAAGCTTGTTTTTAGTTGTGTGGACATGGATGTAAGCCTGCTACTAGCGGAATTTTTTATGTGTGTGTATGGACATCAGGATACCGAAGCCCGCCAACAAAGTGACTATAGAGGTGCCGCCATAACTGATTAGCGGCAATGGGACACCCACTACCGGCAAAATGCCAATCACCATGCCGATATTGACAAAAACATAGACAAAAAAAGTGAAAGCCAAACTACTGGCCAAAAGCCGGCAATAAGTGTCCTGGGCTTGGGTGGCAATATACAGGCAACGGCTAATAATCAGCAGATAAAGCGCCAACAAACCTAAGCAACCTGCCAAGCCAAATTCTTCGGCAAATACCGCAAAAATAAAGTCTGTGGAGCTTTCCGGCAAAAAATCTAGTTCTGATTGGGTGCTGCCCAACCAACCTTTGCCATAAACGCCACCCGACCCAATGGCTATTTTTGATTGGATAATATGGTAGCCGCGCCCTAAAGGGTCCGCCTCAGGATTAAGGAAAGTCAGCACCCGGTCGCGTTGGTAGCCGTGCATAAAATGCCACAAAATAGGGGTGAGCGCAGCCAAGGCGGCAATAATGCCACCGATAAACAACCATGACAGCCCGGCGAAAAACAATACCCCCGCCCCTGCACTAGCCACCAATAAGGCCGTGCCCAAGTCAGGTTGTTTGGCAATCAAGAGCGTCGGGATAATGATCAAGATGGCGGCAATGGCCAATTCCTTTGCCTTGGGTGGCAAAGGGTGTTCCGCCAGATACCAGGCAATCATCATTGGCGTGGTGATCTTAATCATTTCTGATGGCTGAAAGCGGAACAAACCCAGTTCCAACCAGCGTTGTGCGCCCTTGCCTATCTGCCCCATAATCAACACGGCAACCAGCAAGAAAAGCCCAAGACCAAACAACAAAGTGGAATAACGCTTAAACTGATAAGGGTCGATATGGGCCAACACCGTCATGATAAAAAAGGCCAAGCCGACCCGACCCGCTTGGCGGGCAAGCACATCCATATCCTGCCCGCCAGCACTGTACAAAATAACAAAGCTCAATAGCGAAGTCAGAAGTAAACCGATAAATAGCGGAATGTCTATGTGCAGCTTCCTCAGCACATTGCCAAGTAATGAGGGCGGCTCAAATTGTTCGCTGCGGGTTTCAGTTTTCATTTGTTTCCTGTAAAAATTGCTTGATGACCTGCCCTGCGATAGGTGCGGCCACTGAACCGCCGTGCCCGCCATTTTCCACCACCACAGCCACGGCAATCTGGGGCGCATCAGCCGGGGCAAAAGCAATAAATAAGGCGTGGTCACGAAACTTAAAGTCGATGCTGTTTTCGTTATACCTTGCGTTCTGCTTAATGCCCATCACCTGCGCCGTGCCTGTTTTGCCAGCAATCCGGTAATTAATGTCGGTGTTGATGCCTTTGGCTGTGCCGTGGGCGCTATGCACCACATTGATCATGCCATCAACCACCGCATCGATATTTTTAGGTTTGAGGGCAATCGTGCCTTTATGGGCTTCAGGGCCGGGCCGGGTTTCATGCGCACCGACGATTTTGTCCACTAAAAACGGGGTGACAACCACCCCCCGATTGGCCAAGGTGGCCGTGGCCCTTGCCAATTGCAAGGGCGTGACTTGGTGATAACCTTGGCCTATGCCAGTAATCAGGGTTTCCCCAGGATACCAAGCCTGATTTTTTTTCTCACGCTTCCATTCCTGCGATGGCAGCAAACCTTCTTTTTCGCCATTCAAGTCTATGCCGGACTTTTCACCAAAACCAAAGCGCTGCAAAAATGTGTGGATATGGTCTATGCCCAACATGGATGCCAAACGGTAAAAATACACATCACATGACTCTGTAATCGCTTGGTTTAAGGCCACCGAACCATGGCCGGATTTTTTCCAATCCCGATAATGGTGGCTAACCCCCGGCAATTGGTAATAGCCTGGGCAGAAAAGCCGTTGCGAGGGGCTAATTGCATTGTATTCCAAGCCTGCCAAGGCAATAAAAGGCTTAACCGTCGATCCTGGCGGATACAAACCCCGCAAAGCCCGGTTATAAAGCGGCTGGTTTTCTGAAGCTTGTAAGGCCTGGTAAGCCTCATTGGCGATACCGACCACAAATGGGTTGGGGTCAAAGCCAGGGCGGCTAGCAAAAACCAATACCCCACCAGTTTTGATGTCTATGGCCACCACCGCGCCATTGTATGATCCCAAGGCATCGTAAGCAGTTTTTTGCATATCAATGTCCAGCGTCAAATACAGATTGCCACCGGCATCGGGGACAACCTCATTCAAAGTATTGAGCAAGCGGGCTTGGACATTGGTTTCTATTTCGGCGTATCCGGTTTTACCATGCAACACCGATTCATAGGAGCTTTCTATGCCCAATTTGCCAATGTGCGTAGAACCCCGGTATTCAGCAACCGGCAACACTTTCAGGTCGGCCTCGTTAATGCGCCCGACATAACCGACCACATGCGCCGCCAAATCGCCGTAAGGATAGTGCCGGACCAAGCGGGTATGGATATCCACCCCCGGAAAATAAGGCCTGGCAACCGCAAATTTCGCCAGCTCCTCATCATTCATGCTTAACAACAAGGGTGTGCTGACAAAACGCTTTTGGCGTTTGCGCAATTTCTGGAATTGGTTGATTTTTTCGTCAGGTATCGCCAACAAAGCCTGTAACCGTGACAAAGTGTCGTCCATATTACTGACTTGCTCAGGGATGATTTCCAAACTATAAGAAGGTGTGTTTTCAGCCAACACTTTGCCATGCCGGTCATAAATCATGCCTCGGGTAGGGACTAGCGGCACCAACTTGATACTATTGTCTTTTGCCAGCGACGAATAATGCTCGTGGCCAACAATTTGCAGATAAATGAGCCGTACAACCAAACCACAGCTGAGCAATACAACCACGATAAACGCGGCAACAATGCGGCCTATAAACAAACGCCTTTCTACGGAATGGTCTTTAACAACATACATGGGCGCTTAACTATCTAAGGCGCGGGGACAAATGCACAAAGCGTAGCGCACCATAAACCAAAGGCCAACACAAAGTACCGGTAAAAACTGGCAGCCAAAAAGACGCATGGAGTTGTGCAGGGTGTTGCAAGTTTTTAATAAAAAACAGCAGCAGTTGCGACAACAACAAACAAAAGAACACAAACAAGCCCTGTTGCAACAAAGGAAATTGGCGCAATTGTTTATGCAGTTTCAGACAGCCGTAAATAATCAGCGAGTAGGCCAAGGCATACTGCCCCAACAACCGCCCCATCAATACATCAGTCAGCAGGCCAAACGACCAGGCATGGAAAATCCCAACCCGCTCAGGCACTGCAAGCGACCAGTAAATCAGCACCAACAACACCCAATCTGGGTTAAGCACGGCCAATTCGCCTGGCCAAGGCGCAATCCTTAGGCACATGGCCACCAACAGCGGCAAGCAGATCCTAATAAAACCGACCGGATTATTTAGCGGCATGGGGTTGCACCTCGTTTGTTGGGGGCGTGGGCTTGACAGTCGTCAGTGGTATCGGCGTTGAATTGCTCCAAACAATCATTAGCTCGCGGTTACGGTCTAGCTGGGCTTTTGGCGTAGCGGTAATGCTCGCAAAAGCCTTATTGGCTTGGGTAGTGAACTCATCCACCACGGCTACCGGATACCCTTGCGGAAAAGTGCCCCCTAAACCGGATGTGATCAGTAAATCACCAGGGCGAATGTCTGCATTGCTAGGTAAAAATGGCAACAACAAACGGTTCATCTGGCCACTACCCACGGCAATTGTCAGCAAACCATTGCGGTTGACCTGCACCGGGATGGCATGGTTAGGGTCGGTGATCAACATAATTTCAGCCGTGAGCGGCAGCGCCCGGAACACCTGCCCCACCACGCCATTGGCATCGAGCACGGGCTGCTGGGGATGCACACCAAAACGTGTGCCTTTATTGACCACGACAATATGCTCATAAGGGGCGCTGTTCATCGCCAACAATTCGGCCACCAGCACTTGCTCACCCAATTTAAACGAGTTTTCCAGCAAAGCCCGCAAGCGGATATTTTCATTTTCCAAGGCAGCAAACTTTAGCAATCTAGCTTGGTGGGTAAGTTGCTCCTCACGCAGTATCTGGTTTTCTTTCTTCAAGGCCCCGTAGGAACTAAACGCACCGCTGGTTTGTTCCAGCAAAGCGCTGGGCAGATCAACCAGGTATTTCAGGGGGTCTACAAAAAAAGACAAAGTCATGCGCAACGGCTCCAATCGCGGACTGCGGTGTTCAGTCGCCAATAAGGCAATAGACGCGATGACGGCTACCAATAGCCGGGTGTTGATTGATGGCCCAGTGGCAAATAACAGTTTTATGGCGGCGGCCCCGTATCAGTTAGCAATACCACAAACCAAGCCTAAACAGCGAAATTTGTGGCCGAAATAAAGGATGTATGAGCTTGGCGCCTATTCCAATGAAAAGGTGGAAATCCCTTTTTTATCGAGCATTTCAAGCACCATGCCACCGCCACGCGCCACACAGGTCAGCGGGTCATCGGCCACATGCACAGGCAATCCGGTTTCTTCAGAAATCAAACGGTCTATATCTTTCAACAAGGCGCCTCCGCCCGTCAAATAAATACCCCGAGTGGCAACATCCGAACCCAGTTCTGGCGGGGTTTGTTCCAAAGCCACTTTGACAGCGCTGACAATGCCGGATAATGGCTCTTGCAAGGCCTCCAAAATTTCATTGCTGTTTAAGGAAAAGCTGCGCGGTACGCCTTCTGCAAGATTGCGGCCTTTCACCTCTATTTCCCTGACGACGCTGCCTGGGTATGCGGTACCAATTTCCAGCTTTATCCGCTCCGCCGTGGCTTCGCCAATTAAGGTGCCGTAATTGCGGCGCACATAATTGATGATAGCATCGTCGAATCGATCGCCGCCGATGCGCACAGAATTAGAATACACAATCCCGTTGATGGAAATGATCGCAACCTCGGAGGTGCCGCCGCCTATATCCAAGACCATAGACCCACAGGCTTCTTCGACAGGCAAACCTGCGCCTATGGCAGCTGACATGGGCTCCTCAATCAAATACACTTCCCTCGCCCCGGCCATCGCCGCCGATTCACGGATCGCACGGCGCTCAACTTGGGTGGAACCACAGGGCACACAAATCAAAATGCGCGGGCTAGGCCTTAGCCAACGGTTTTTCTTATGCACTTTTTCAATGAAATGCCGCAACATGCGCTCGGTGATGGCAAAGTCAGCAATAACGCCGTCCTTGAGCGGACGGATGGCGGTGATATTGCCCGGCGTACGGCCCAGCATTTGTTTGGCATCTGCACCCACTGCCGCAATAGTCTTGGAGCCGCGGATTTTGTCCTCTTTAATGGCGACTACTGACGGCTCATTCAGGACAATGCCTTGCCCTGGAATGTAGATCAATGTATTAGCGGTGCCCAGGTCTATCGAAAGATCGTTGGAAAAAAGGCCGCGAATTTTTTTGAACATTTTTATCGGTTTCCTTTTAGGGATAAAAAATTGTATTACTTTATCAATCAAGCAGGTATTTGGGCAAGCTATAAGTGGGATATTTGTAGTAATATAGCGAAAGGTGCAGTTTCAGGCATATCCACCTTCCATGCCTTATAAGCAATCGGCTTACCGCCCACAAATCTTTTTATGCCGTTTAAAGGCGGCGAAAACAACCACTGTTTTAAATTTGGAGACCTACATGTCGTTAACGGCAGAAGATGTAAACAAAATTGCGCATTTGGCGCGTTTGGGGATAGACCAACACGATGTTGGGGCTTATGCGCAGGATTTATCCGGTATGCTGGAATTGATGACCCAGATGAGTGAATTGGACACTGATAATGTTGAGCCTATGGCGCATCCCATGGATCAGGCACAACGCTTACGGGCCGATAAAGTCACCGAAGCCAATAACCGCGACAACTTCCAGGCGATTGCGCCGCAAGTTGAAGCGGGGCTTTATCTTGTCCCCAAAGTGATAGAGTAAAAGGAACTCCCATGCACAGCAAATCAATCACCGAATTAGCCCATAGCTTACGCGCAGGTGAAGTCACCAGCGTCGAACTGACCCAGGCATTTTTAAACCGCATCAAGCAACACCAAGACCTAAACGCCTTCATCACCGTCACCGAAGAACAAGCCTTACAACAAGCACAAGCCGCCGATGTGCGCTTGGCAAACGGCACGGCAGAATTATTGACTGGCATCCCCATCGCCCAAAAAGACATCTTTTGCACACTCGGCGTAAAAACCAGCTGCGGCTCGAAAATGCTCGACAACTTTATCGCGCCGTATAACGCCACCGTGGTTGAAAAACTCAACAATGCCGGGGCGGTGTCTTTAGGCAAGCTGAACATGGACGAATTTGCAATGGGATCGTCCAACGAAACCAGCTATTACGGCGCAGTCAAAAACCCGTGGGATAAAACCAAAGTGCCGGGCGGGTCGTCAGGCGGTTCTGCCGCTGCGGTTGCCGCGCGTTTGGCAGTGTGCGCGACGGGTACGGATACGGGTGGTTCTATCCGCCAACCTGCGGCCTTATGCGGCATCACGGGTTTAAAACCCACTTACGGGCGGGTTTCGCGTTACGGCATGATTGCTTACGCCTCCAGCTTGGATCAAGGCGGGCCAATGACCCATAGCGCCGAAGATGCCGCGATTATGCTGCAAGCAATGGCAGGGTTTGATGCCAAAGACTCCACCAGCGTCGATGTTCCCGTACCCGATTATAGCGCCGGATTAAACGCACCGCTGACAGGTTTGACTATCGGTTTGCCCAAAGAGTTTTTTGGCGAAGGCTTAGACCCCGCTATTGCGGCCACGTTGGAACTAGCCATCGCCGAATACCGCAAACTGGGCGCAACCGTTAAAGACATTTCCATGCCCAACCTGAAACTGGCGATACCTGCGTATTACGTTATCGCCCCGGCTGAATGTTCCGCCAACTTATCGCGTTTTGATGGTGTGCGTTATGGCTACCGTTGCGCCAACCCTGTGGATCTGACCGACTTATACACCCGTTCACGCGGTGAAGGTTTTGGCAAAGAAGTCAAACGCCGCATCCTGATGGGTACTTATGCCTTATCGGCAGGCTATTACGATGCCTATTACATAAAAGCCCAAAAAGTCCGCCGCCTGATTACCCAAGACTTTAAAAACGCCTTGGCGGAAGTCGATGTCATCATGGGCCCAGTCACGCCCAGCACCGCGTTTGGCATCGGCGAAAAAATGGCGAACCCGATTGAAATGTATTTGTCCGACATCTACACCATCGCCATCAACTTGGCAGGTGTACCCGCGCTGTCCATCCCTGTGGGTTACGCAGCGGACATGCCCGTCGGTTTACAAATTATTGGTAATTATTTTGCCGAAGCGCAGTTGTTGAACATCGCCCACCAATATCAACAACTGACCGCTCATCATCAACACACCCCACACGGTTTTGCTTAAAGGAGCCTAAAAATGGAATGGGAAACAGTGATCGGCCTAGAAATACACACCCAACTAGCCACACAATCAAAAATCTTTTCCGGTGCCGCCACCGCTTATGGTGCCGAGCCTAACACCCAAGCCTGTGCCGTTGATCTTGGCTTGCCGGGCGTATTGCCCGTGTTAAACCAAGAAGCCGTGCGCATGGCCGTTATTTTTGGCATGGCGATAGAGGCGCATATCGCCCCGTATTCAGTGTTTGCACGCAAAAACTACTTCTACCCCGACCTGCCCAAAGGCTACCAAATCAGCCAAATGGATTTGCCGATAGTCGGCAAAGGGCATTTGGACATCGACGTTGACGGTGTCAGCAAACGCATAGGCGTTACCCGTGCGCACCTTGAAGAAGATGCCGGAAAATCGCTGCACGAAAACTTTCATGGCCTGTCGGGCATCGACTTAAACCGCGCCGGAACGCCGTTGCTGGAAATCGTCTCCGAACCCGATATGCGCTCCGCCAAAGAAGCCGTGGCCTATATGCGCAAATTGCACGAACTGGTGCGTTACTTAGGGATTTGCGACGGCAATATGCAAGAAGGCTCATTCCGTTGCGATGCCAACGTTTCCGTGCGCCCCAAAGGCCAAGTCGCGTTTGGTACCCGCGCCGAAATCAAAAACATCAACTCGTTCAAATTTGTCGAAAAAGCCATCAACCACGAAATCGAACGGCAAATCGAACTCATCGAAAGCGGCGGCAAAGTCGTACAAGAAACGCGGCTCTACGACTCCGTCAAAGACGAAACCCGCTCCATGCGCAGCAAAGAAGAAGCCAACGATTACCGCTACTTCCCTGACCCCGACTTGTTGCCCGTCATCATCAGCGACGAGTTTAAAGCGCACATCAAAGCCGAACTTCCGGAATTGCCCGATGCCAAAAAACAACGTTTTAAAGACAGCTTCAAACTCGACGACGAAAGCGCGGGCATCCTGACCTCATCACGGCAACTCGCCGACTACTTTGAGGCCGTACTCGCGGCATCAGGCTCAGAACCCCGATTGTGCGCCAATTGGATTACAGGCGAATTGTCCGCCGCGTTGAACAAAGCCGGGCTGGAAATCACCGACTCGCCGATAGACGCCCAACGCTTGGCAGGTTTGCTGGTGCGCATCAGCGACAACACCATCTCCGGCAAAATCGGCAAACAAGTGTTTGAAGCCCTCTGGCAAAGCACCGCCAGCGCCGACGACATCATCGCCGAACAAGGCTTAAAACAAATCACCGACACCGGCGCAATCGAAGCCATCATCGACAAAATCATCGCCGACAACCTAGGCCAAGTCGAACAATACCGCAGCGGCAAAGACAAAGTGTTTGGATTTTTTGTCGGCCAAGTGATGAAAGAAATGCAAGGCAAAGCCAATCCGGCGGAAGTGAATAAGATGTTGAAGGAGAAGTTGCAGGGGTAGGTCTCCGTAGGTTGCTTAACCCAATTGTAGGCGTAGCTATAGACTTTCAGAAATTAAATTTCCAATTTTTCCCATTAAAATCCTTAAAAATCAGTGACTTTATTTGTTTTAGATGGAAGTTATTTATCTGAAAGTGTATAGGTAAGGTGGGCAACGCTTTTCTGCTCACCAAAATAGCGATGTTATTTTTGCCCAAAATGCCATTTTTCGAGATTCCCAATGCTAAAAAGAATAATTAAAATTCAAAATATTGGTCGGTTTAGGCTCTGTACGCCAAACAGCGCTCAATTTGAGCAAATTACCTTGATATTTGGCAGAAATACTTATGGAAAATCAACCTTGGGTGATTTGTTATCCAGTTTGGAAAGTGGCAATACCGATGCTATAAAACAGAGAAAAACAATACCTAACGACCAACAATCTCAGCAAGCTGAAATTTCATTTGTAACGGACGTATGTCAAAGTGAACAAAAAATTAAGTATCAAAACGATATTTGGCAGCCGTCAATACCGGCAGGGTTTAAGCTAAAAATTTTTGACGACGGTTTTTATCACAACAACCTTTTTTCAGGAAAGCAGTTTTCCAGAGAAACCAAGGATAATTTCAGCTCGTTTGTGCTTGGCGCACAAGGTGTGGCAAAAAGACAGGAAATTGAGACTAAAAATAAGCAAAAAGGCGAGGCTACGCGAAAGCGCAATGATTTACAGAAGGCCGCATTTAAAGATATTGAAGATTTAGGTAACTCGCAAAAAATACCCCACACTAATTTTTTAACAATACTGTTCAAAATCGATATATGCTACAAACACAATTTGACACATCGCAACCTAGAGCATGACCCATATATCTGAACAACATATTGCAACGATTAAA
>JAPLRR010000072.1 GCA_026399075.1 Methylococcales bacterium | reverse complement strand
GTGAAGATGAGTAAAAAGGCATTCAAGGCTATGGGCGACAGAATTGAAAGGGACGCGTCGTTGCCAAAATACTACATGACTATTCAACCTCAACTATAAGGAAATTTGATGGGGGTTATTTATTGCGAGTTACCTTAGAGGCTAGCGCTTGCGAGTGTTACCATGTGGTCAAAAAAGAATTCCAGCGTTTGCTGGGTGATGCCTACGTATTACTCCCTAATACCCACTAACCCCTGCTTGAGGCTTACTATGTCTAGTCCCTTAATGATTATGCCGACGCCAAGCAAGCGCACTGCCATGCCTTTATGAAACCTAGCAAACAAATCCGGGGGACGCTGGCGGTGGCACTGTTGCTGCTGGCATTAGGCGTGGCTTTGGTGTTCACTGCGTTCAGGCAAATTGAATCTGCCGCAAAAGCCCGGGCGTTTTCGTACACGCTAATCAACCATGCCAGCGAGTTATTGACAGAATTGTCCGATGCCGAAACGGGCGAGCGCGGCTATGCACTAACTGGCAACGATGAATTTTTGGAGCCGTATGCCAAGGTTAGCGCCAAACTGGAAAGCCATTTACAAAACCTACGCCACCTGACGCTAGACAGCAAAGCGCAACAACATTTGGATAACCTAGCCCCGCTAATGAAGGCCAAATTGGCCGAAATGGCGCAAGTGATAAGCCTGCGCCACCAACAAGACCTGACCGGGGTTCTGGCGGTGGTCGCCAGCGGCCAAGGCAAGCACTTGATGGATGTTATTCGTGCTGAAATGGATGGCTATATCGGCATAGAAAAATCCGCCTTGGAAAAAAACAATGCCGAGTTCCAGTCCACCCTGCAGAGCCTGTTTGTCATCATGGTTCTTGCCAGTTTATTGACGCTGCTGTTTGCACTCATATTTGCCTTTTGGTTCTCCCAAGAAACCCAACAACGCCACAACCATCGCCTGCATCTCGAAACCCAGCGCTTGCTTGACCTCCAGGAGCAAATCAACAAACAATTGCTGCAAACCAACTTTACCTTGTCGGTAAATGAAGAAAAGCTGGCGGTGACGCTCAAGTCCATCGGTGATGCCGTCATCGCCACCGACATCAACGCCCGGGTGACACTGTTAAACCATGTGGCCGAACAGCTGACCGGCTGGACGCAAGCCCAAGCATTGGGTTTACCTGTACACGATGTTTTCCACATCATCAATCAAGAAACCCGTCTACCTGCTGTCATACCCGTTATGGCCACCTTGGCCCATGGTACGGTGCAAGGCCTAGCCAACCATACCACATTGATTGCCCGTGATGGCTCCGAGTACGCCATTGCGGACAGCTGCGCCCCAATCCGCACCCGGGAAGGCGATGTGGTCGGTGCGGTGTTGGTGTTCCGCAACGTCACCAAAGAATATGCCATACAACAGGCCATGCGCGACAGCGCGGCGCGGGTGCAAAACATCTTGAACACCGTGGCGGACGGCATCATCACTTTTCATGATTGTGGCGGGATGATTGAAACTATCAACCCGGCCGCCGAACGGATTTTTGGCTATACCGCTGTCGAATTGATAGGACAAAACTTCAGTTTGCTGATACCTGGACTGGATCAGGAAAAATGCACCATTTGCGTGGACTATGCATTCAATGACAATCCGCATGGTGTCCTTAGCCGTGAAATTATGGGCAAACACAAAAGTGGCCGCTTATTTCCCTTAGAAATGACCATCAGCGAAATGAATTTGGATGGACAACGCTATTTTACCGGCATTTTGCGGGACATTAGCCTGCGCAAGCAGATAGAGGCGGAACTCGTTAAAGCAGGCGCATTGCAAAAGGCCATTTTTAATAACGCCAATTTTTCCAGCATTGCCACTGATGCCAAGGGTGTCATCCAGATTTTTAATGTGGGTGCGGAACGTTTGCTGGGCTATACCGCCGAAGAGGTGGTCAACAAAATCACCCCCGCCGAAATTTCCGACCCGGAAGAAATTATAGCCCGCGCCCATGCCCTCAGCGTCGAGTTGGGGACTACCATAGCCCCCGGTTTTGAGGCATTGGTGTTTAAAGCCTCACGCAACATCGAGGACACTTATGAGCTAAGCTACCTACGCAAGGATGGCAGCCGCTTCCCTGCGCTGGTGTCAGTCACGGCGCTACATGACGACCAAGCCGCCATTATCGGCTATCTGTTGATATGCATAGACAACACCGTGCGTAAACAAGCCGAAGAAACCCAAAGAAAACTGGATCTTCAACTACGCAACCAGCAGTTTTATACGCGCTCACTCATTGAGGCCAATATCGATGCGATGATGACCACTGACCCAGTCGGCATTATTACCGATGTCAACAAACAGATGGAAGCACTGACGGGCTGTACGCGTGAAGAGCTGATAGGCGCAGCGTTCAAAGACTTTTTTACCGAACCGGAACGGGCCGAAACGGCCATTACAGTGGCACTTAGCGATAAAAAAGTCACTAACTACGAATTGACGGCACGAGCCAAAGATGGCAAGGAAACCGTGGTGTCCTACAACGCCACCACATTCTATGACCAAGATCACAGCTTACAAGGCGTGTTTGCATCCGCCCGCGATGTCACCGAGCGCAAACTTTTGGACCTTGCACTGCAAGAAACCAATACCGCCTTGGTCAATGCCAAAATTGTCGCGGAAAAAGCCAACCTCGCCAAATCTGACTTTTTGTCCAGCATGAGCCATGAATTGCGCTCGCCGCTCAATGCCATCTTGGGGTTTTCGCAGTTGCTGGAATCCGGTTTGCCTGTGCTAACGCCCAGCCAAAAATCCAGCATCGACCAAATTCTTCAAGCGGGTTGGTATTTGCTGGAATTGATCAATGAAATCTTAGACCTTGCTTTAATCGAATCAGGCAGGCTGTCTTTGTCGCGGGAACCGGTGTCGCTTAGCGATGTGCTGGACGATTGCCATGCCATGATAGAACCACAAGCGGAAAAAAGCCGTATCCTGCTCAGTTTTCCAAATATTGAAATCCCCCGTTTTGTCAGCGCCGACCGCACCCGGGTGAAACAAGTGCTGATTAACCTGCTGTCCAACGCCATCAAATACAATCGTGTAGGCGGCATTGTTGAAGTGGCGTGCAGCGCCAATATCGGCGGTCATATCCGCATCAGCGTCCATGACACTGGCGAAGGCTTGTCCCCGGAAAAACTAAAACAGCTGTTCCAACCCTTTAACAGACTTGGCCAAGAAGTCGGCACCAAACAAGGCACGGGTATCGGCTTGGTGGTCAGCAAACGGCTGGTGGAGATGATGGGCGGGGAAATTGGCGTGGAAAGCACCGTTGGTGTAGGTAGCGTGTTTTGGATAGAACTGAAAGCCATGGCGACGCCCCGCTTCAATTTTGTTGCACCCCCAACTAAGGCCAGTTCCAAACTGGCAATCGCGCCGGACGGGAGGCGGCGCACGGTGCTGTGTATAGAAGACAACCCCGCCAACCTAATGCTAATGGAAACACTGCTGGCCAGGCGCGAAGATATCCTCTTGCTAACCGCGCGGGACGGCCATCAAGGCATAAGCATTGCGCGTACCACCTTGCCCGATGTTATCCTGATGGACATTAACTTACCCGGCATCAGCGGCCTAAAAGCCTTGGAAATTCTGATCGAAGACCCGCTGACCGGACATATCCCAGTGATTGCGCTAAGTGCCAATGCCATGCCCTTGGACATCGAAACAGGCTTGGAAGCCGGATTTTTCCGTTATTTGACCAAACCGATCAAAGTTGATGAATTTATGGATACGTTAGATTTGGCGCTGAACTTGCCCCAATCGCCAACCCTGTTACCTTAAACCGTTGGCTGGGCGTTGTTGAACCTATAATGAACTGCCGTAGAGTACGCTGCGCGTACCTTTTAATTGATTTAGAACTGGTTATAAACGGTACGCACAGCGTACCTAAAATGAACGACTAAACGCTTTGCCCAATGCCCTGAACTTTTCAAAATTAGTTCCATTAGTACGGATACCCCCATGATTAGCAAACAAGAGATTCTCAACGCCCGTATCCTGATCGTAGACGACCAGCCAGCCAATGTGCTGTTGCTGGAAGAAATACTCAGGGCCGCGTGTTATACCAGCGTTACCTCGACCACAGACCCCAAAGCGGTGTTTGCCTTGCACCGCGACCACCACTACGACCTGATCCTGTTGGATTTGCTGATGCCGGGCATGGATGGCTTCCAAGTCATGGAAGCCCTTAAACCCCTAGAAACCGACAGCTACTTGCCGGTGCTGGTGATCACCGCCCAACCTAACCACAAGCTACGCGCACTTAACATCGGGGCAAAAGATTTTATCGCCAAGCCGTTTGACTTGCTTGAAGTTAAAACCCGCATCCAAAATATGCTGGAAGTGCGCTTGTTGTACAAAAAACTTGAACAGCATAACCGGCACTTGGAACAAACCGTGCTGGAACGCACCGCCCAACTGCGTTTTAGTGAAGCGCGGTTTCGCCGCCTGACTGAGCTGTCATCTGACTGGTATTGGGAACAGGATGAAAATGGGCGGTTCACAGAAATTTACGGGCCGGTACTGGAAATGTTGGGCATCGAAATTGATGATGATTTGCATAAAAGCCGCGATGAACAAGGGCCACAATGGATAGAAAGCGAGCGTGACACTTTGGACGCAAACCTGGCCGCCAAACGGCCTTTTTTGGATTTTGTCTACACCCGGATCAATGCCGATGGGACTAAACAATTTTTAATGGTGAGCGGTGAGCCGATGTTCGATGCCTTAGGCCGTTTTACAGGTTATCGGGGCACGGGTAAGGACGTGACGGACACAATGCGCTAACTTAATGGCATTGTGCTTGTTGGCAGTCGCCGCCTTTAGGGTTAGCGGTGATAGCCACCAAATCCGGCCACAGGACGCGGCCATTGGCTAAAGATGCTTAGTGCACCGGCCCTTAATGCCTGAAAACCTAAGCTTAGCCACTTACCCATTCGCCCCCAATAGGGCTGATTGCCCACCAAAAATTTTTTCCATTAAGCCTGCATTCATCGCCAGCCAGTAAATTAAAGCCATCCCTTCAAGCCTAGCATTAACTTACAGGCTGCTTGGGGTAGACCGTTTAGTTTATTGGAGTAGGTAATGAAAAATTATTTAGTGTTATTAGGATTGTTAGGGGTCGCCTTAGTTTCCCAAGGTTGCGCCGTTTATCCTAGCAGTTATGCCGATAGCTATGGCGGCTATGGCTATCCCTATTACAGCTACCAGCCGAATGTCATTATTGCCAGCAGGGGACATTATGGCGGTGGTGGCCATTATGCTTATGGTGGACATGCCGGCGGCAGTTATGGCGGCTCACATCACTATGGAGGCCATGCTGATAGGCAACACAGTTATGGTGGTTCCCATAGCTATGGCGGCCATTCCGGCGGAGGTGGAGGCTATGGTGGTTCACATGGCAATGGTGGACATTCCGGCGGAGGCTATGGTGGTTCGCGTGGGAATGGCGGATATTCCGGCGGAGGCAGTTATGGTGGCGGCCACGGCCACCATTAGCCAATCCGCCTACCTTATCCCGCTAATTCAGACTGTGCTTCACCCATCAAGCCTTCAAACTGCTGCCAACGGTTGACAATTTTGCAAAACAGTTCGGCGGTCTTTTCTGCGTCATATAAAGCCGAATGGGCTTTATCATTGTCCCACGCCAAACCTGCCGCTTGGGCAATTTTTGCCAATACCGTCTGTTGATAGGCCAAGCCACCCAAGGTGGCCGTATCAAAGGTGCTAAACGGGTGGAACGGGCTGCGTTTTATTTGCGTGCGTTGGATGGCCGCATTTAAAAAGCCGATGTCAAAAGCCGGATTGTGGCCCACCAAAATCGCGCGGGTACAGTTGTTGCGCTTCACGGCGTGTTTAATGGGTTTAAAAAGCAGTTCCAAGGCGTCTTTTTCATCAATGGCCATACGGAAAGGATGGTAAGGGTCTATGCCATTAAATTTCAGCGCCGCCGCATCCAATTCGGAATTTTTAAACGGCACAACATGGGTGGAATAACGCTCGGTGATTTCCAATTCATGGTTGCTGTTTAGCTCCACAATAACCGCCGCAATTTCCAGCAAGGCGTTCTTTTTTGGGTTAAAGCCTGCGGTTTCTATGTCGATGACGACAGGGAGGTAGCCACGAAATCGTTGGGCTAATGGAATTGCGGGTTGGTCCATGTGTGGGCTTTTATCCAAATGTATCGAAAAGATAAGTCATGTTACGCCAAAGTTGGGCGTAACGGCGCACTATTTTATACCGCTCATTTTCATAGTGCGTAAAATTACAGTGCCACTAGTTGCCAAGCCAAGGTTTCATTGGCTTTTAAGGGCGTAATCTGCAAATCGTCCGCGCCAAAACTGGCCGGCGCAAGCCAACTGGTTTTTGCCAAAGTGATAGTGCCGGTGTTTCTGGGCAGGCGATAAAAATCCGCGCCATAAAAACTGGCAAAGGCTTCCAGTTTATCCAAGGCATTCACGCTTTCAAAGGCTTCGGCATACAATTCCAAGGCGGCATAAGCGCTATAACAACCGGCACAACCGCAAGCGGTTTCTTTTAATGCGGTGCTATGCGGCGCACTGTCCGTCCCTAAAAAAAACTTGGGGTTGCCGCTAGTGGCGGCTTTTAATAATGCTTGCCGATGGCTTTCGCGTTTGATGATCGGCAAACAGTAATAATGCGGGCGTATGCCCCCGGCAAGCACGGCATTGCGGTTGAACAACAAATGCTGCGGGGTGATGGTGGCGGCGACATTGGCATTGGCTGCCAAGACAAACTGCACCGCTTCTTCGGTGGTGACGTGTTCCAAGACGATGCGCAAGGCCGGAAAATTTGCCGTAATCGCGCTAAGTTGGCTATCGACAAACACTTTTTCGCGGTCAAAGATATCACACTGTTCGTCCGTCACTTCGCCATGGATCAGCAAAGGGATAGCCAATTTTTCCATTTCCGCCAATAACGGGTATATTGCCCTAATGTCGGCAACACCTGCGTCAGAATTGGTGGTGGCACCTGCGGGATACAATTTAAACGCATAAACATGGGCAGACGCAGCGGCGGCTTGGATTTCAGCCAGCGTTGTTGCGGCGGTCAAGTACAGCGTCATTAAGGGCATAAAATCTGCACCTTCGGGCAAAGCCGCTAAAATCTCATCCCGATAAACCAAGGCCTGTGCCACGGTTGTCACGGGTGGCTTCAGGTTGGGCATGATGATCGCCCTGGCAAATTGCCTCGCCGTATGGGGCAATACGGTTTTTAAAATGGCCCCTGTACGGACATGGATATGCCAATCATCAGGTCGAGTTATGGTTAATGTTTTCATTATTAAGGCGTAAGTCGTAAAATAGTCGGTTATTTTATAGTAAGTGCCTTGAAATACTAACACTAGACTTTATATCTGCTATTTTTATCAGCCTTAGCGTGCGCCAAATTCACCTTGGATCACCTTCATAGCAGGGTTAGCAACCTGTCGCATGATTAGGCCCAATGCCAAAAAGGTACGTGATTTGTACCTTACAGGCTGTTATCAATTACTTTAATCGGAGTGGGCTATGCCAATTTACGAATACCAATGCCAATCTTGTGGCCATGAACACGAAGCTTTACAAAAACTCGGTGCCGAGCCTTTATTGACCTGCCCTGCTTGCAGCAAACCCGAGTTGATGAAAAAAATCTCTGCGGCCGGGTTTCGGTTAAAAGGCACAGGCTGGTACGAGACTGACTTTAAAGGCAGCGGCAACAAAAAAAATGTTGCAGGGGAAAGCAGTGCCCCTAAGCCTAGCGCTTGTCCAGCGGGCGGCTGCAAAGGCCAATAACCATTCATAGCGCAAGCGGACATCCTTGCGCCACCAACTAAAATACAACTTACTTACACAGGGAAATTATATGCGTACCCACAAGTGCGGAGAATTAAACACACAACAGCTAGGCCAAACCGTTTCCATTTGTGGTTGGGTGCATAGGCGGCGCGACCACGGCGGGGTTATTTTTATCGATTTGCGTGACCGTGCAGGTTTAGTGCAAATTGTCGTCGATCCTGATGTCGCCGAAACCTTTGCCACCGCCGAGCATGTCCGCAGTGAGTATGTGTTACAAGTTACCGGTTTGGTACGCGACCGTCCCGCGGGTACGGTCAACCCAAATATGCACTCTGGCGCGATTGAAATACTGGCGAAAAACATCGTCGTGTTAAACGAGTCCGAAACCCCGCCCTTCCCTGTGGAAAGTGACATTGAAGTCAACGAAGAACTGCGTTTACGTTACCGCTACATCGACTTGCGCCGTACCGCGATGCAAGAAAAAATGAAAGTGCGCCGTGATGTCACCCGCGTGTTAAGAAACTTTTTGGACGACAACGAGTTTTTTGAAATTGAAACCCCGTATTTGACCAAAGCCACGCCCGAAGGCGCACGCGATTACATCGTGCCCAGCCGCACCCACGAAAACTCCTTTTTCGCGTTGCCGCAATCGCCGCAGCTATACAAACAAATGTTGATGATTGCGGGCATGGATCGCTATTACCAAGTCGTGCGCTGTTTCCGCGACGAAGACTTGCGCGCCGACCGCCAACCCGAATTTACTCAGCTGGATATTGAAACCTCGTTCATGAATGAAGATGAAATCATGAACGTGATGGAAGAAATGATCCGCCAACTGTTCGCCAAAGTGATAAACGTCGAGTTGGATGCCCAATTCCCGCGCATGAGCTACCAAGAAGCGGTGTCGCGCTTTGGTATCGACCGCCCTGATTTGCGTATCCCGCTGGAAATGGTCGATATTGCCGAAGACATGAAAGCAGTCGATTTTAAAGTCTTTTCCGCCCCCGCCAACGACCCTAAAGGCCGCGTAGTCGCCATGCGCGTCCCCAACGCAGGCGATTTAAGCCGTAAAGACATCGACGAATTGACCAAATTCGTCAGCATCTACGGCGCGAAAGGTTTGGCGTATATTAAAGTCAACGATTTGGAAGCAGGTATCGACGGCTTGCAATCACCTATCGTCAAATTCGCCCCTGCCGAAGTCTGGGCCAGCGTGTTGGCAAAAACCGGCGCTCAAACAGGCGATTTAATTTTCTTTGGTGCCGACAAAGCCAACATCGTCAACGAAGCCATCGGCGCGTTGCGTGTTAAACTGGGCCATGACCTCAACTTGTTGCAAGGCGAGTGGAAACCGGTGTGGGTAGTCGATTTCCCGATGTTTGATTGGGACGAAAAAGCCGGACGCTTCAACGCCATCCACCATCCGTTTACCGCCCCTAGCTGTTCCGTTGAAGACTTGGTGGCTAACCCTGGCGCAGCTTTGTCACGCGCGTATGACTTGGTGCTGAACGGCACCGAAGTCGGCGGTGGCTCTATCCGTATCAACCGCACTTCCATGCAGCAAACCGTGTTTGAAATTTTAGGCATCGGCGAAGACGAAGCCCGCGAAAAATTTGGCTTCTTGTTGGACGCTTTAAAATACGGTGCGCCACCGCACGGTGGTTTGGCATTTGGTTTGGACCGTTTAGTCATGTTGATGACTGGCTCAACTTCCATCCGCGATGTCATCGCCTTCCCAAAAACCCAATCCGCTGCTTGTCCATTAGTCAGTGCGCCAGCAGTTGTGACTGATGAGCAACTGAAAGAATTGGGGATATGCTTGATTAAACCTGCGGGCAAAGAAAAAGCTTAAGCTGGATTATTAGCGCCCCCCACGCTCCAGCGTTACCCAAAGACGCTGGAGCATGACCACGATGGCATTATCATGATTACCTCATATAAGACAGAGCAACTCGGTGTTGGTTTTGATTTTGACATCAGCCTTGAAGCAGATAAAAAGTGTGCTGTTTCATTGGAGAAAACAACATATTTGATTATTGATTTTTTAAACAAAATTCCAGAAGCAATTTGGCAACCAAACAAATAAAGCCGAATTAACACGGGTATAAAACATAATCTCTATGAATCAATATATTCAAACAATAAACGAACATCTCCATCCTAAAATAAACGGCACTTATAAAGTATTAGATTTATTTGCGGGCTGTGGTGGCTTGTCATTAGGTTTTGAAGCAGCTGGTTTTGAGACGATTGCTTATGAAATGGAACAAGCGGCTGTTGATACTTATAACAAAAATCTACAGGGACATTGTATTGCCCAAAAATTAACCGTAGACACTTGTTATCAACAAGCTATTGACATTATTGTTGGCGGTCCACCTTGTCAGCCTTTCAGTGTGGGAGGGCAGCAAAAAGGCATCAGTGATGAAAGAAATGGCTTTCCAGTATTTATTAAAGCTATTCAAGAATTGAAACCCAAGTTATGGTTATTTGAAAATGTGCGTGGAATGCTTTATTCAAATAAAGCTTATTTTGAAAGAATCTTGGATGATTTATCTGCTACGGGTTACACAATAAGTTATCAATTATTGAATGCAGTGCATTATGGCATTCCTCAGAACAGAGAACGCTTATTTGTTATTGGGCATCGTAATCATTTTAATTTTCCAAAATTAGGATTATCTAAAGTGACAGTGCAAGATGCCATAGGTGATTTAATTGATACCATCCATGACGAAAGCAAAATATTAACCTCCTCAATGGATACTTATATTGCCAAATATGAAAAAGCTTCGCATTGTATTAACCCAAGAGATTTATATTTACACAAACCAGCCAGAACCTTAACCTGCCGTAATATTGCGGGTTCTACGGGTGATATGCAACGCGTTAAATTAGCCGATGGTAGGCGTAGACGTATTTCAGTTAGAGAAGCAGCACGATTACAAAGCTTTCCAGATTGGTTTGAATTTATGGGTTCAGAAACCCAGCAGTTTTATCAAATTGGTAATGCTGTACCACCGCTATTAGCTTTTCAGCTTGCCGAATCAGTAAAAAATTGTTTAATGGGTGATGAACACACGCATGTATTTAATAAGCCACAAAAGAAAATGCCCACTAGACAAATGAGCTTATTATGCGATTTTTAAATAAAAGCAAAAAATCGCCAAATACCATAAAATTAATTAATGAAGCAATTGACATTTTAGAGTCTGTGGGCATTCCAACTATTGACAAAACAGAACGCAATTTAGAACGTATGGCAATGGCCTTCTTAGCCGTTGCAAATGTAACCAGCGAATGGACACAAGCTACTGGTAAACAAAACTTAAAAACCAGAGATATTATTAATTTTCATAATACCTACTTAGAAGAAAATATCTCCAGTGGTTCTTATGATGAGGTTCGCCGTAAGGATTTAAAATTATTAGTGTTAGCGGGCTTAATTGTAAATAGTGCCGATAACATAAACGCCGCAACGAATGATCCTACCAGAGGTTATAGTTTAGAAAGCGATTTTATGGCATTAATAAAGCATTATCAGTCACCTCATTGGCATAACGCGCTTGAACATTATTTAACGGGCAAAGTGTCGTTAAAAAATCAACTTGCCAGAGAACGAGAAATTAAAAAAATACCTGTCAATTTTTCTACAGGAGAAAATTTCGAGTTATCGTCTGGTTCTCATAATGTGTTACAAAAACTTATTATTGAAGAATTTCTACCGCGATATGGAAAAGGCTCTCAGGTTTTATACTTGGGTGATACAGCGAATAAATTACTTTATGTTGATGAAACACAATTAAAATTACTCAAGTTTTTTGAATTATCACACGACAAATTACCGGACATTATTGCCTATCATGCACACAATAACTGGCTTTATTTAATTGAAGCCGTTCACAGTAGTGGTGCAATTAATGAAACTAGATTGTTAGAATTAAAAAAACTAACTGAGAGTTGCACGGCTGATATTGTTTATGTCACTGCTTTTTTAAACAAAATAGAGTTTAAAAAATGGATTACAGATATTGCTTGGGAAACTGAGGTATGGATAGCCGATAATCCTGACCATTTGATACATTTTAATGGTGATAAGTTTTTAGGCCCTTATTAAAATAAATCAAGGCGTGCCTGAGGCGCATCGCCAAGTGGAAGATTTTATTGCGTTTCTAATGCTGCATTATCCATCAATACATTTAAATACTTTACTTTGAGCCAACTATCATGACCAATACCCCCTTTCCCATCCAAGACTACGCCTTACTTGACGACGAAGAATGCGCTGCCCGCATTGGCGCGGCTAAAGCTAAACTCGGTAAACGGTGCGTGATTTTGGGGCATCATTACCAACGTGATGAAGTGTTCAAACATGCCGACTTTACTGGCGATTCGTTAAAACTGTCCCGTGATGCCGCGCAATCCGAAGCCGAGTTCATCGTGTTTTGCGGTGTGCATTTTATGGCCGAAGTCGCCGACGTTTTGTCGCGCCCCGAACAAATCGCCATTTTGCCGGATTTGGCGGCAGGTTGTTCGATGGCGGATATGGCGAACTTACTCAAAGTGCAAAAATGCTGGCAAGAATTGGCAAACATCATCGATGTGGACAACGAGGTCACGCCAGTCACTTATATCAATTCCGCCGCCGACCTCAAAGCTTTTTGTGGCGAACATGAAGGCATCGTATGCACCTCATCCAATGCGCAAAAAATCTTGGAATGGAGTTTTGCCAAACGCCCCAAGGTGCTGTTTTTCCCTGACCAGCATTTGGGACGCAATACCGGCTACCGCATGGGCATCCCTTTGGAAGAAATGGTCACTTGGGATTTCAACCAGCCGCAAGGTGGTTTGACAGTGGAGCAGATTAAAAACGCCAAAATCATTTTGTGGAATGGCTATTGTTCGGTGCATCAAGTGTTCAAACCTGAACAAATCGATAATTTTCTCGAACGCTACCCTGAAACCAAGGTGATTTCCCATCCAGAAGCCTGTTTTGATGTCTGTCAAAAAGCCGATTATGTCGGTTCCACTGAGTACATACTCAGCACTGTCCGCGCCGCAGAAGCCAACACCCGCTGGTTGGTCGCCACCGAATTGAACTTGGTCAACCGCCTACATGAAGAATGCAAAGCCGATGGTAAAAACGTGCATTTTATGTCGCCCACGCTGTGCATGTGTTCCACCATGTTCAGGACTGACCCGCAACATTTGGCCTGGGTGATGGAAAATTTGGCCGCTGGCCATGTCATTAACCAAATCTCAGTGTCAGCTGATGAGTCCCGCTTGGCCAAGCTGGCTTTGGAAAATATGCTGTCAGTTGTGTAGGTCAAGTTGAAATGTAGCTGGATGCAATACGGCTCACACAGGTTGAACCGGCAAAATTTGCTTTAGGCAACTCGCAATAAATAAGCTACACGATAAGCCAACCCCATAGGATGTGCTGACGCTAGGAAGCGCATCTTTCGAGGATCCGATGCGCTTCACTTTGTTCACTTCATCCTATTTTTTGCGGCTTACCTTATTTTACCCTAACCTCAGCCATCATCCTCATCCTGATAAGGCTGGGGTTTTACCGTATCGGGAATCTTGGGCAATTTGGCCGTCCTTAACAAAATCAAAGCACTGCCCAAAACGAACAATAAGGCCACAACAAACAGAATTATCCACATGCTAAGAGAACCGCTGAAAAGGATGATAGTGGGAGTTAGCTGATCAAATCCCCCTCGTTTCCAAAGAGGGGGGCTTGAATGCTTCCGATTAATAAGACTAGGCAAACTTTACACCATGCCCCTTCGCCGCAAGAACCTATTCCCCTGCCCTCACATCAAACTCGATCTTCCAGCGGCCTTGGTCTTTTTGCGAGACGGCTTGCAATTCCAAGGTACCCACTTCGGTGACGGCAGCGCATAAATGTACGGGCACCACTTCGCCGGGCCGTCTGCCTTCTTCGGATAAGGTGACCTCAATTTCAGCCAATTCCGCAAGCTCTTCATTTGTCCAATAGTCCAAACGTGTGCCTACTTTGTCTTCACGGCGGGTGTTGGACGCAAAAAAACGGAACCGCACGGGCTCGCCTATCACCAAGCCGAATTCATCATCCGGCAGTTCTTCTTGGGTGCCTTCTTCCATACCGAATGGTGCGATGCACAAAGCTTCAATTTCTGGCGCCATGCCGGGGACGGCAGGCATGGCGCTTTCTATGCCGACATAATAAGAAGCGGCTGTGCCGCCTTTAATACGCACACCTTTGCCTTTACGGACAAAGCCATAATAGGCCGCACCCCGTGCCACCGCCAGATCCAAGTCAGCACCGGACAATAAGCGCGCGGCTGGGGCTTGTTCGGCAGCTAACCATGAATTTAACACTTCCATCAGGCGTTGCGCCAAGGCACCGGCTTTTAATACGCCGCCATTGAACAGAACGGCGGTAGGATGCAAAAAGGTGGCATGTTCTGGCAGCTTAATGTCTTTTATGTCGTCCGTGGCTTTTTGCTGTTTGGCTAAGAATGCCGCCAAGTGCCGGGTGATGGCGGCATCTTGGGCATAAGGCAAGCCCGCTGTCCGCAAACCACCCCGAGGGCGGCTGATTGGCCTTTCGCTGACGGCTACTCTGGGTAAAAAGCCTTCCACCAAGACGCTGTTGACTTCGGCGCGGGTTAATTCAGTGCGCAGATTGCCGGATAATAAAGAGGAACCCCGGTTGGCTATCACCAATGGGATGTTATCGACATCGGCATTGCTGAACAACTTTTCTTTGGCTTCACGGCAGCCATGGGTCAAGGCTTGGATTTGCCAAGGTTCCAAGCGTTTGCCGTCTTGTTCAAGCTTGGCTTTGACTGTGTAAGCCAAGGCCAAATCCATATTGTCACCGCCCAATAAAATATGGTCGCCGACGGCAACGCGGGTCAATTCCAAATTGCCGTTTTGCTCAGTGACGGCGATCAAGGACAAGTCGGTGGTGCCACCGCCGACATCAACCACCAAAATAATATCGCCGCAATTGGCTTGCTTACGCCAATCACCTTGGCTTTTTTCTATCCAGCTGTATACGGCGGCCTGTGGTTCTTCCAATAATATGGCTTGGCCCAAACCCACGGCACGGGCTGATTCGACAGTCAATTCGCGCGCAGCTGGATCAAACGAGGCCGGAACGGTGATCACCAAATCTTGTTCAGACAAAGGCGCGTTGGGGTGCAGGCTTTGCCAAGCATCACGGATATGTTGCAGATAAGCCGTAGTGGCTTGGAACGGGGATACCCTTACCACTTCGTCGGGCGCGTCGGCTGGCAACAACGGGGCTTTACAATCGACACCCGCATGGCACAACCAACTTTTGGCACTGGACACTAAGCGTATGGGCGTTTTGCTGCCCAGATTGCGGGCAATTTCACCAACCAGATAGTCTGGCTTGGCATTCCATGGCAGTGCCGTAGAGCCTTCCGCCAGTTCGGCAGGGTGCGCCTGATATAAAAATGAAGGTAATTGCAGGCTGTCCTCCACCATACCCGGCGCTGATAACTGGGGAATAGGCATAACTTGCTGTGAAAATTCGCCGTCATCACTCTGACTGATTTCAGCGTAAGACAAAACACAGTGGGTAGTGCCTAAGTCTATGCCCACTGAAAAATGCTGGCCAACTAATGGGGCATTGGCGTTTGTAACAGTCTCCGTGCTAGGCGCTATTGCCGCCGTTGCTACATCAATTTGGGCAATGTCCTGGGTATTTTCAGGTTCGGGGCTAACAGGCTCAGGCACGAGATTAACGGGTTCAGCAATGGCTGGCTCAAGAACGGGCTCAGGTTCTGTTTTCTTAGGCTCTTCTTTGATTTCCTGCTTTTTTTTTATATGGTCAAACAAACTCATAACTCGACCTCTGCTGGCGCAATAATCGCCGCGTTATGGCCTAGTGTCAATTTTGGCAAGTTACTGGCAGTGATCTTCCAGCCTTTATGGATCAAGGTGCCGGTAAAAGGTGCAGAACCGATGATATCCCCGGTCAAGCGCACACTGGCGGCATCAAAACCATCTTGCAAGGTGACAAAACCCCCTTCATCTTCACTGCGTACAGGTGCCAAGGTAAAATGTTCATTGATGGCCTTGTTACAACCTTCATGGACTACCCGCGCAGCAATGCCAATATCAGAATCACTATAGCCAGCGATTTCTTCTTTAATAAAGTCGATGAAACGGGCTTCGGATTGCAATATACCCAACAATTGCAAAGCGGCATCTGCGTTGGATTCTTTTAACACCACGGGTTCAGGTGCAAGGGCATGCACCAGTTTTTCAACTTCAACAATTTTCTCGACAATGGTCACAACGGGTTCAGGGGTAGGGCCATCGACATAGTGGATAACTTGTTCGGCGGGTTTGTTTTTGGCGCGTAATAAGGTGACCACCAATAGCCCCAACACAAAAATCAGTATCAAGGACAATATAACGACGGTGGCCACAAGGCTCACATGCCAGAAGTCAAATGTGGTGGGCTTTAGGGATAAATCAATTGCATAAGTAGGGTTCATCGGGGGAGGCTCTATATAGTTGTTATTATGGATTACCAGCTTTGCGTGCGGCTTCGGAAAGCATCATGCCCTGCAATGCGTCACGGGTGGTTTGCAAACGCATTTGTTTTAAATGACGGTCAGCTACAACTCCTGGGACACTGGCTTCGGTGTATATTTCGCGCATCTTGGCCAAAAAGGGTTCACATTGTTTTATGATCGCTTCTGTGGCTTTGCGGGAGTCAAGTTGCTGATAAGCTGGTTTTTGCATTTCACTGCCCACACATTTTTTATACTCATATTTGCCAGCCTGAATTTTTTCTATGGTGGCTTCTGTGAGCGTGGTGTTTTGCCATTCATTTTTTGCCGCTTCTGCATGGGCGGCCCCTGCGCATAATAAGAGACTTAGGAGAAATAATTTTTTCATGGAATTCCTTGACGAAGTTGGGTGGAGTCTAATGCGCTTGATGTTACGCCTAGGGTTTTAAACAAGGTAAAGCGTGGTTATCCAATTGATAAAATAGGGTACAAGCCCACCACAACAACAAGGGGTACGGGACATTACCCGACCCCTTGGGGGTGACCACACAAATAGGCCTTATTGCTTGTCCAGCCAGAATGATAACATCAGTTTATGCTTAGCGGCTGTTTTGCAAGGCCGCTATACGTTCTTCCAACGGCGGATGGCTCATAAATAAGCGCCCCATACCCCCATTAAAGCCAAAAGCGGCCAATTGCCCCGGCAAATCGGGTGCATCCTGCCCACGTTGCAATGCCCGTAACGCAGCGATCATTTTCTCACGCCCCGCTAATTTGGCACCACCTGCATCAGCCTTGAACTCCCGATAACGGGAAAACCACATGACCAACATTGAAGCCAGAAAACCCAAGGCAATTTGTGCCGCCATTTGGGCGATGTAGTAGCCGAAACCGCGTCCCCGTTCATTTTGCAGGACAACGCGGTCGACAAAGTGGCCGATGATGGTGGCGAAAAAATACACAAAAGTGTTGACCACCCCTTGCATTAAGGCCATGGTCACCATATCGCCGTTGGCAACATGGGTCATTTCATGGCCGATGACCGCTTCCACTTCATCGGCGTTCATGTTTTGCAACAAACCGCTGCTGACGGCAACCAGCGCACTGTTTTTGTTCATGCCAGTGGCAAAGGCGTTGGATTCAGGTGTATAAAAAATACCCACTTCGGGCATACCGATACCCGCCAACTGCGCTTGTTTGGCAACGATCTCCACTAACCAGCGTTCAGTTTGGTTTTGTGGCTGGTCTATCACTTGTACGCCCATCGCCCGTTTGGCCGACCATTTGGACATGGCCAAGGAAATGAAGGAGCCGGTAATGCCGATGATAGCAGACATAAATAATAAGCCATTGAGGTCAAGGTTCATGCCTTGGGCATCTAAGGTGCCGCTTAAGCCTAACAGGCTGAAAATAATACTTACGACGACCATTATGGCGATATTGGTCGCTAAAAACAGAAAAATTCGCATCATGGGGAGTAGCCTCGGGTGAATTGATGAAAGCACAATATGGGGCTTGAATAAATAAATTCAATCCTGCAACCAGAATGATAATATAACGCTAAGTTTATTATAAAGGTCTTTGTTATGTATTTTACTAAAACTACCCTGCTTGCCCTGATTTTACTGAACGCCAGCTTGTCAGTTGCTGATACAGTGGCCCCCAAATCCGTGTTAGGGCAGTTGCATTTGCCTGTTGGCTTCAAGCTCTCCATTTTTGCTGATAATGTGCCTAATGCCCGCAGCCTGGCGTTGGGCGACAACGGCGTGGTGTTTGTTGGCACAGGCCGTGAAGGCAAGGTGTATGCACTCCAAGACAACAATAATGACGGTGTCGCTGATGTCCATTATACCATTGCCGAACAATTGACCATGCCCAATGGCGTAGCCTTTAAAGAGGGCTCCCTGTACGTCACGGAAATCAGCCGCATCATCCGCTTTGACCATATCATCCAACAATTGGCACATCCACCCAAACCAACCGTGGTCTACGACCAACTCCCCACAGACGCCCATCATGGCTGGAAATACCTGCGCTTTGGCCCAGATGGCAAGCTTTACACTGCGGTGGGTGCGCCTTGCAATATCTGTGATCCCGATAAGGAAATTTATGCCTCATTAGTCCGCCTAAACCCAGACGGCAGCAATTTTGAAATCATTGCCCATGGCATCAGGAACAGCGTAGGCTTTGATTGGCAACCGGATACGGGCGCTTTATTTTTTACCGACAATGGCCGCGACCATTTGGGTGATGACATCCCGCCAGATGAGCTTAACCAATGGGCTGCAAAAGGCGATAATTTTGGTTACCCTTATTGCCATGGTGGGGAAATTGTTGACCCTGAATTTGGTGCGGACAAAAAATGTAGCCAATTTGTCGCCCCTGCTTGGAAGTTTAAGGCCCATATCGCGCCTTTAGGTTTGCGCTTCTATCAAGGCAAGCAATTTCCTACGGCCTACCAAAAACAGTTATTTGTCGCCCAACATGGCTCATGGAACCGTACCGAACCGCAAGGTTACAAAGTGGTGCTAATCAAATTCAACAATGGCAAACCGGTTGCCGAAGAAGATTTTATCAGTGGCTGGTTGGCCAAAGACGGCACTGTGCTTGGCCGTCCTGTGGATATCTTAACACTCGCTAATGGCAGCCTGTTGATCAGTGACGACAAACTCGGTGTGATTTATAAAGTTGATTACCAAGGCAAACCATGAGCAAGCAATTTAAAATCCTTGAAAAAGAAATCGTTTATTCCGGTTTTTTTCGATTAGAAAAATACCGCTTGCAACATACCCTCTACGCAGGTGGTTGGAGCGCGGAACTTGACCGTGAGTTGTTCGTGCGCGGCAGTTGTGTCGCCGTCCTGTTATACGATCCCCATACCGACAAAGTGGTGTTGATCGAGCAATTTCGGGCAGGTGCCATTTTGCAGCCAGATAGGGCATGGCTGGTGGAAATTGTGGCGGGCGCAGTCGAAGAAGGGGAAACCGCTAGGGAAGTCGCTTACCGCGAATCTATTGAAGAAGCGGGCTGTGAAATTCTGGAGCTGATGGTCATCAATGAGTTTTACACGACACCAGGCGGGGCTTCAGAACGCATCACGCTGTTTTGTGGCAAGATAGACAGCACCAAAGTCGGTGGCATCCATGGCCTGGATCATGAAGATGAAGACATTTTAGTGCGTGCCGTGAATTTTGATGAAGCCTATCAAATGGTGGAAAACAACGAAATAGAATCGGCAATCCCCATTATCGCCATCCAGTGGCTGGCATTAAATAAACAAAAATTACAACTACAATGGTCAATTTAGCGGGCATTCCCAACCAGGCTTATGGAAACTCACCATTTTAAACGCCAATCAAACACCCTCATTTTAGCCCTGATGTCGCTGGCTATTGCCTTATTGTCCGGTTGCGCAAGTACGCCTGACATCAAGCCCGCTGTACAAACCCCAGCGCCTGGGCAATCCCGCTCAGCCATTGTCAATTATGCCCTTAGCTTGCAAGGCGTTCCCTACCGTTATGGTAAAGACTCGCCAGAAGAAGGTTTCGATTGCAGTGGTTTCGTCAGGCATGTTTACCAAAAACAGGGCATCCGTTTGCCACGCACCACCAAGGCCATGGCGCTAGCCTTGCCACCAGTGTCCATGGACGAGGTGCATTCGGGTGATTTGGTGTTTTTTGACACCAATGGCAGGGCGTACTCCCATGTTGGTATTTATATCGAAGATGACCAGTTTATCCATGCACCCAGTAAGCGCACGGGCAGGGTTTTAGTGTCCAACCTTAAAACCCCTTATTGGCAAAAACATTATAGTGGCGTACGACGCCCACAATAAACTTATAGCCAAGCTTGGGATGCTTAGCCATGGTTTGTGTTGCTGTCTTTAGCCGCCAGACCTGCCGCAACCAACAGCCCCAAACCTAGATTTTCAATTGTCGCATCCACTGGCTGCCCTCCTGCTGAATTATCTCGGCTATGCCAAATAAAGTAATCCGTGTTGCCATCAGGGGTTGCCAAGGCCTGATAAACTGAAGGCATAATTGGCACATGGTCGCCATACCAACACAAGCAACTGGGCCTTTCCAAGCCCAAAAGACAATCACGCAAGCTTGCCGCCATCTGGTCGGCATTTTGTAAATGGCGCAAATAAATGGTCAAATCTTCACAGCTAGTCGGCGGTGGGCTTAGATAAAACCGCTGTATATCGCTTTCCGTCACTTTTTCCAGATGCAAAGGGCCATGGTTTTCCATGGTAATGACAAAGATAAACAATGGCTGGCTGGTGATTGACAATAAGGCGGCCACTTTGTCAGCCAACGCTTGGTCACCGATAAAAGGGCCCGCTTTTTTTGCCCCGCCAAACTGCTGCAAATCGATGAACTCATCAAAACCCAGTTTTGGCATGACTTGATCACGGCCATAAAAACTGGCATGAAACGGATGCACACACACTGTGCGATAACCTTGGGCTTGAAGGAACAGCGCCAAACTTGGCAAACCTAACTTCGCCAATTTTCGGTAGGGGTTAAACCGATGCACACCTAGCGTTGCAGCCGACAGCCCTGATAAAAAGGCAAACTCTGTGCGTACGGTGTTGGCCCCCCACGCTGAAACGGCCAACCGTCCATGGTAAAGTGCTTCGCTTTTTAAACGGTCAAATTCCTGCAATACAGAAGGCCTAATGCACGCAGACAATTGCCTTGCATCAAAAAATGACTCACTTTGGACAACCACCAGATGCGGCAAATCGTCCGCCGCCATCTGCGCGGGGTTAAGCCGGCCATAGATAGGGGCCACTTCCGGCTGTATCCGTTCCTGTTCCCCATAACGCCATAGGCTGCTGAATAAGCCTAATTGCTGTAAATCTGCATTTGGATCAAAACTAACAGGCAATAATTGCTTTGCCCCAATCCACACTGTCACCATGCCGACAAGCACCAACCCCAACAAGGTTTGCAGAAACGCTAACATCGTCGCCGTGTCGGTAATGGCTGACTCTAGGCTTAAGCCCGCATAAACCACCAGGGCAAAGCCCAAAGCGGCAATAGCCGCGCGGCCTATACCTAAAAAAGGGATATACAAACGGGGATGTTTGAGTGCGTCGGTAAAATACTCAAAATCCTGCATGATGAAAGGTTCACGCAAAGCCTTAAATTTGGCATTGCTGACCTGTACCACCAGCATTATCAACGACAACACGTTTATGGTGGCAAACCAAGGGCGTTGGAACAAGGCCAGTTCAAACGCAAACAACATAAAGTAGAGGCCGATGTGGATGGCCCAAGTCGCCCAATGGCGTTGCCAAAACGGCATCAGCCTAGGCTGTAACAGCCACTCAAACAAAAAAGATAAAACGATACCAAGGAGTATTGGCAAACTGAGGGGAGTAAACAACTCAAACACGATAATGCAGCCAGCGTAAAATCGCTTCGGAAAGGCTAGGATGCAAGACTGCCAGAAACCATGTCCCCAGATTCAAAGGGAAAGGAAAACTGATGCGGGCCTGGTTACGGGCCAAACCGCGCTTTATCTTGGCGGCCGCTTTGTTGGCAGGCCACAGGAAAGGTTTGGGGCCGGGCATATCAGAACACATCTGGGATTCCACATAACCGGGCATTACCACATTGACCCGGATGCCCAGTGGCGACAACCAGCCCCGTAGTGCCTCGCCATAAGCCTTTAAAGCGGCTTTACTGGCACAATAACTGGGCGTGATCGGCAAACCGAAATAAGCCGCCAAGGAACTTATCAGGGCAATCTGACCTTGCCCGCGCAACCGCATGGAAGGCAACACCGCATCAACAGTTGCCATTGCCGCCAAGACATTGACCTCAATCAACGCGTGGACATCCTCCCAGCGCTCACCTTGGCCATCAACCCCAATATTGGTATTGACGCCTGCATTCACTATCACTAAGTCGATAGATTCCTGTAGGCAACAATTGTGTAGCCATTGTGAAAGCGCATTGAGATCACGGACATCCAGTTCACGGGTCAACACCCTTGCGCCCCGTGCTTCGCAGCTTGCCGCCAGTTCGGCTAAGCGCAATGCATTACGGCCTTGCAGAATCAAGGTATTACCTGGTTCGGCATAAGTTTCTGCCAAGGCTGAGCCTATCCCTCCCGTCGCACCAGTAATCAAAACGGTTAAGCCCATAATAAGTCCTCCAACGGGGAGCGTTCCGATTCCAGCCTAGACACACTGTTTTTAACCGCCAACGCGATCCCCTTACGGCAATAAAATCCCCCATTGACTTGGGTGGTATGAATGACAGTGTTACGAAAACACCTGAACAAGAAGTCATCCGGCTTGTGGCCCTGTTGCCAAAAATCATCCAGTTCACCTTGGAATGTTAATCCCGGTAAATTGTAGACAGGGTTACTCAAGGTGATGGTGGGGCAATTATAGGCCAAGGACAAAGTGCCCGCCGTGCTGTTGACGGTAACCATGCCGAGTGCATGCTTGAGCAAGCTTCCCAAATCCCCAGTTTCTATATAAATTACCCGACCAACCAAATCAAAACGGGCTTCCAATCCACGGATCACTTTTGGGTAATTCACTAGGCCCATGTCAAGGGGATGATTTTTGATCAATAGTTTGGATTCAGGAGGGGCAAACTTTGCAAAGGATGCCATAACATAAGCCATCACCCCCGCCATATCGGTGAAAGGCGAATGCTCACGGATTTGGGCATCACTCCCTAATTGCAACGGCAACAAGTAAAAAGGGGTGGCTGTGCTATGAAGTGTTTCCACCAAAGCCTGGTCACGTGGCTTAAGGAAGTGCAATAAGGGCAATCGTCGTATATACCCAAAATATTCAAACGCTGCGTTTACAGGTGCATGGGTATGGTAATGGGGAAACAAAAGCGGATTCCATAAACCCGCCGTATGATAAACCACGTCGTGCGCTGCACGAATGATAAAAGGCGAAGGGAACGCTACCCCGTCACCATAATCTGGCAACCCTGCCCCCACCGCGCGAAACCAATCCGAGTCACGGGGCAACAATGAATGGCCATTGACCCCTTCCCGTTCCAAGGTCACCCAATAAGGGCGAAAGTAACCTTCCTCAAAAACGTGGGTGCGTATTCCACAGGCTTTAGCCTGTTCTAAAGCGGGACGGTGAACTGGCCGACAATCCCCAAACAAAACTTGGTCGGTAATGCCGTGGCTACGGTAGTGCTGGCCAAAAAAACGATGTAAGGCATCAAAATAGTCCCCGCCCGAAGCCCCCCGAAAATTACTGGCTGGCCGACCGCCCCAGTACAGGAGATCCCCCGCGTTAAAATTAACTTTAAAGACCCGATGTCCATTTACTATCAGCTGATCGGCCAACCGTAAAAAAAAGGGCGAACAAACACCTTGCAGCAATAAAAAACGTCTGGACTGGCTCATCTGACCCCCACGACACGGCGTAAAACCATCCTAAAAAGCTCCCGCCACCAAGGGTCAATGCCACTGGACTTGGCTCGCTTTTCCAATAATTCGGCCAAAGCCTGCTCTGGAGTAATCCGGTTGGCACTGGTGCGGCTAAAGTAAAAGGGATATTCAATCAGGCTTCCTGCCACCAATTCAGCCAAAGACAACCGTCGGTACCGCCTAGGGTTAGTGACTATATCAGTAGTCAAACCCCAACCTGCATAAAAAGGCTGGCCATAACAAGTCACCGGTTTTTCACGCATCAAGGCTTCAAAACCAGCCAAGGAAGTTAGCACATGAACCTCATCAACATCCTTTAGTAGATCACCCATGGACACATCACCCAACTGTTCATCACACCAAGCCAAGGCATCCTCCTCACCCGCGCCTTTTGCCCGCAATCGGGCCAAAACATCAGGATGCGGTTTGTAAACAAGGTAAGCGTTAGGATTGGCTAAGCGCACAGCTTGTAATAAGCCAATATTGGTGCGGATAGCAGGTGCGCCATAACGCAAAGAGGCATCACTCTCAACCTGCCCCGGCACCAGTATGACCTTATCCACACCAGCAGGCCGCCGCCAACCAGGAAGGCCCACGTTGTATTTGGTCAATCCTCCAGCAACTATCCGTTGCTGCAATAACTGGGCGCGCTTTAGCTGCTCCGGGGAAAATTGTGTTTCGGCAAGTATCTGTTCCAGATCTGATGGTCCCGTAGCATCATAATAAATGCCCTGCCCGTCCACCACCAAAGACATAGGCTGGGAAAGGTCGGTGCCTAAACCGACAGAACGCAGGAACCCATCTTCCAAACGCAAAATTTTCACGCCGTTGGCGACAACACCGGGCAAGGGCTTCATCCCCCAAACAGCCAAAACACTGTTTTCAGGAACCTTGTTTGCATCTGCCACAAACTCCACGCTCGCACCTAGAAAGCACTTGCGTACTGCAGACCTTTTCCAAGCGGAAAAAGCCAGTGCATAAACCACTGTTGTGCTGGGCAATCTAGCGTGCTGGAACACTCAAAGACTCCATCAATGCCTCTACCCTTTCGAAATGGGTATCCCAAGTCGGGGCTATAAACTTCTTTAACCGCTGGCATTGCCGAATCCTGGCTTGGCTGTCCACTTGGGCATAGTCGCTTATCAATGCCTTCCAGCGCATCCCATCTAGTGGGTCAACATATTCGGGTATATCCCCGGCGGTTTCCCGAAACACTGGCAAATCACTTGCAATCACGGGTATACCTTGCGCAAGCGCCTCGACCAAAGGCAAGCCGTAACCTTCCGCAAACGAAGGGAACAATAACGCCTGTGAGTGGTGCAGCCAAGAAGCCAACTCAGTATCCGAACAGGCTTGTTGCTGGATAACAAAACCTTTCAAAATCTCGCACCGTTCCAGTAAATCCAGCACATTCTCACATTCCCATCCCTGCTGGCCAATAATCACCAACCGAGGGGCATTTGACCCCATATGCTCAATTAATTGCCGCCACAACTGTAGCATTAGCCAATGGTTCTTTCGGGGCTCTATTGTCCCCAGCATAACGAAATAAGGCTGGCCTAAGGGTGCTTCTGGTAATGGCAAAGGTAATCTGGTGGGGGCAAGAAGTGCCACAACGGATTGCGGCATGGGTAAACCATTGTCTTGGGCATAAGCGGACAATGCTTTCAAGGTCGCGGCAGAATTGGCGATTACCCCATGTCCCGTTTTGAGCATCATACTCATCCGCACCCGATGTTTACCTGCCTCCCCTGAACGGCAATACTCGGGATGGGTTATTGGAATCAAATCGTGCACAAAAAATAGCGGCTTAAGCCCCGAATTTTGCAATCGGTTGGTATAATCCAATTTCTCCAGCCCACTATGGCCAGTATTAAACAAGAAACGTGGTGCAGAGAATTGTGCGTAGAAGCTTGTAGGGAAAGCCTTGGTCACAGCAACCCAAACCGATGCTTTACACAAGCTATCCGGTGACAGCAAACCCTCGAATATCCGTTGCGAATCCCTATGGGAAAGTTCCACCCATTGCCCAGCATGCCGCACCAACGCCGTGGAGCGACGGCTAAAATGCCGGACATATTCCAAACTAACCCGGTCAACGCCTGTCGGCAGGCGACCCTGCATCTTGCGATCCAGAAGCCGTGTGACATCAATCAATACCTCAGGCATTAGGCATGAGTTTCTTAGACTCAAGGCTATTGGGGTGTACACTAAATTTGATGCCCCAAACAATAAAACCCAGATAGCTGAAACGCATTGCTTTTAAATTAATCTTGATATTTGGTAAAAAGCCATCATACAGCACGGTAAAGCCAGCAACATCTGACAAGGCCCTAATGATTGCCGACCAACAAATTCCAGGGCGAGTGGCAGGACGCGTGGCAAAACACCCCAAACATGCACTCAAACTGAGCAGATAAATTATGTTAAATAACTTGGAAACAATTCTATTCATAGCATTGGATATTAAAACTGGCCTCACCACCCTTGTTGTGGAACTAAAGCCCAGTTATAAACAGGAGGAATAAATAAGCTGTTTAGCTAAACAGCAGTGAAAGTATAACGATTGCGGCAAACAGCCGTTCAAGAATCTGTTGACATCTTTTCCCACCACCAAGGGCGCGAAGTTACGGATTTCTCCTTTATGGACAAGGGGATAGGCTTTTTATTGTTAAAATACCTTTACTTAGCTTAAATCCAAAAATTGACGGAATTGGGTCAGAACATCCCTTTACCAAGTAATTTAACACCCCCGTTGAGTTTACCTGCTTTTTACAAAGCCCCCAAAACACCCCGCCACAATGAAGGGAAAATAGCGGGGTGCACCAATCAAAAAATGACCAACATCGGCAGCCCATCCAAACCTAACGTTTGGTTGCATTTCCATCATCACCGTGGTCATGGCAAAATACTGGAAACGCTTGCTAGCACAGTTGGCCCTGTTATCAGGGTTAATACTAACCGCCATTGAATTGCTGCCACGCTTTAAGGTAACTCGCAATAAATAACCCCCATCAAATTTCCTTATAGTTGAGGTTGAATAGTCATGTAGTATTTTGGCAACGACGCGTCCCTTTCAATTCTGTCGCCCATAGCCTTGAATGCCTTTTTACTCATCTTCACCC
>JAPLRR010000039.1 GCA_026399075.1 Methylococcales bacterium | reverse complement strand
AAATGAAATGATGCGTTTGGAGACGGTTTTATAGTCTAGCGTGTACTGGATGTCATCGGTTTCTGCGGCTTTTTGGATGTCAAAGGCCATCTCAATATCCAGCACGATGGTTTGCTTGGTCTCCCGTTCCCAATCATAAATCCCAATGATTGTTTCAATTTCAAGCCCGCCTAAAAAAATGATGTCCATAATGGTTTCCGGTTATGATGTGCGCTTTTTAAAAGCGCTAAGTATCAGGTAAATGCACTTGGCTTACAAGTTCTAGTGAGGGTAGTTCTTGCAAAACGATGCAGGTGGGCCATTATAAGGCTAAACCCTTAACCATCCCTCAATAATCCACCCTAAACCCAATCTCTGCACTACGCCCGGCTTCGGGGGCAAAGTTACGTAAATATGACGTGGAATTGCGGATGTTGTCGTTCAGCAGGTTTTTGGCTTTGGCAAACAGCATGACATCAGCATCATCGAAACTGGCAAGATGATATTGTGTGCCGAGATTAAGCAAAACATAACTGGGCGTGTTGGTTTGGTTGTCGCCTGCCCGTGTTTGCGCTTCGCCACGGGTTAGGCGCAGGTCAGCTGACCAGTCGCTTTTTTCGTAGTTCAGTTGCAGGCCATATCGTAGCGGCGGCATACGCGGCACATCGCCACCTTGGTTAAACGTGCCGCGCGTGTAATCGCCAAACAAAGTCAAATCCAGCGCACCGTAACGGTTTTCCATTAATGGGAATAACGTTTTGGCTTCAAATCCCCGAAAAATCGCATTCGCTTGGGTAGTCTGCAAAATGGGTAAACAAGCGCCAGGGCCGCCCGTACAACTGGACTCAATCGCTTCCGCCGTTTCGTTGTACACCGCGCTGGTTTGTTGTTGGTAGATATAATCATTCACCCAATTATGGAAAAGGTTGAGTTCGGCGGTCAACCAATCAGCATTAAAGCGGTAGCCTAGATCCAAATTGTATGAAACTTCTTTGTTAAGCCCGGCATCACCCAATTCATAGCTACGGGTTGCTTCATGAACGCCTTTGGAAAATAATTCTTGGATTTGCGGCGCGCGTTGTGATTGGGTGACGGCAAAATTTAGCTGGTGCTGTTTGGTGATGTCCCACAATGCCGAAACTGAACCGCTTAATGGCACATAAGAAACGCTGTTATAAGTTTCTGAGGGCTTAATGCCTTGCCATTCGCCGCGTACGCCTAGTTCGTAAGTGACTTTGCCGACGTTAAATGATTCCACCGCAAACAAGCCGTAGCTGTCGATGTCTGATTTTGGCACGATCGCTTCTGCACCTAGGGCTGAAAATTGGCTGTTGACCGATTGGAATCCCAGCACACCTTTTACGATGCCTATGGGCTGATGTTCCAGTTCCAAGCGGCTTTCATAGGATTCGTTTAAAAACGTGGTGGCTGGCATTCCGTCATCAAGTTCTACATGTTTGTAATCGGTGTAGCCAAATTTCATCCGTAGTTCTTCAGCAAGGGCAAACGGCTTGTTGAGTTGGCCTTTAAAGTCGTATTTGGTTTGGTTCATTTGTACCCTGACTGGCGGACTACCCGTGCCATTGTCAGGAATGCCATAGTTATTGTCCAAACTGTTAATGGCCGCGCCTACCAAGCCGACCTCGCCAACCAATGATGCACCCACGGAACCGCCTTTAGAGCGGGCGTTGGAGTTACGCAGTAAACCCTCGGGATTATCCAATACCGCCGTGCCTTCCAGGGTTGGGTCGGAAGCCCGTGCCGCCGCTTCGTCTATCGGTTGCCCGCCAATATAGGTGTTACCTTGGTCACGGTAAAAGCCATCGGCATGATAGGCAAACAAACCTTTGCCGCCTTCCAGCTTTAAAGCGGTGGAAGTTTCGGTGCTGGCCGAATCATAGCGTTGTTCCAACGCACCGCCCAGCAGTTTGTCTGGGATTTGCTCAGGGATGCGGTTGTCGATGACATTGACTATGCCGCCAATCGCACCGTTGCCATAGAGCAATGTGGATGGCCCGCGCAACACCTCTATGCGTTCGGCAATGATGGGGTTGACGGCATTGGCGTGGTCAGGGCTTAACGACGACACATCATTATTGCCCACACTGTTTTGCATCACCCGTACCCGTGGCCCTGATTGCCCACGGATTACCGGTGCGCCGACACCGGAACCAAATGATTGGCTGTTAATGCCCAATTCATTGCCAAGGGTTTCGCCTACCGTGTTGCCCATCTTGGTTCGTAACTTATCGCCGGACAATACGGTGCTTGGGTGGGCGGATTTTGGCGACGCATGTTTTAAACCTGTGCCAGTGACAAACATTTCGTCTAAAGCATAGACGTCGTCTTCCGTCGCCAAGGTGTTAAAACTTAGCGTTGCCGATAAAATAAAGAGGGGGAGTTTATTCGCCATAATTGGATCAGTCCACATGGTTAAACGTAAGCGTAGGCTTACACAGTAAAAATCATTATTAGGTCAGCTAACTAACAGCTTGCCTAGCAACCATTAAACCCTAACTGAGGTTTCAGGGTTATTAAGATATGTTATAACATAACACATTGCAAGCCTAAGGACATCAATTCTGCCGTCTATTAACGTGTAGTAAAGCCTAAGCCATTGGAGAAAGTTCTAGGCTATATAACCCCAAATCCTAGGTACTAGGTGTTTTGGACGGCGGGCAATTGCCGGCAGGCCGCGCATACCCCCTGGATTTCGATGGACTTGCTGTGTACCATAAAGCCCGCTTGGTTAATCTCTGCCGACAATGTCGACATCACTTCGGGGGCTGGGCGCTCCTCGACTTCATGGCAATGCTTGCAAATCAGCAATAATTGCTCGTGTTGTAGCGCTGAACAACGGCAACCAACAAACGCATTCAGGCTTTCCACCCGATGGACAAAACCCTGCTCCATTAAAAAATCCAAGGCGCGATAGATTGTTGCGGGCTTTGCAGCTTGCAGCAAGGGCTTAAGCTGGTCTAACAATTCGTAAGCTTTGACCGCTTTGTGGCTGGCCCAAATCAGTTCCAAAACCTGATGGCGGATAGGGGTCAATTGCACACCACGCTGGCCGCATAGCTGCTCAGCCGTCCCTAAGGCCGTGCTGACACAAACACTGTGGTTATGCTCTTTAGAGCTTTGGGAAGGTGCGGAATGGGTCATGGGGATTGTCGTCCATAAAACTTGAGATGTTATAATATTACACTTGCCCAATACAGGCAACGGCCTTATTTTTCGGGGGCTAGCTGTAACAAGATTTCCTGTTTTTAACCAATTTCCAGCATCAATAAGCAAACACGATTCTTCGGTATTTTCAGCAAGTATTTAACCTGCCGCCAAACTTGACCAGGTGTTTTCGGGATGCCCTGATGAATTGGTACAGTTGGTGTTATCGGCGTACTTGTCAGGTATCCTGTTGTGTTGTTGTCATGGCCTATGAAATACGGTTAATAGCTGGAATTGGGAAAGTCTTGTTGAGGTTAAACGGAACCTTGGTGCAAACAAATACGATGCCGTCCCCAGTAATAACCCACATCACTAATGGCTTACTACGAACATCAGCAACAGCCCCGCACCCGCAGCCCCCAGCAACGTACCACCGACCCTAAGTGCCAATTTCTTGCCGCCGATTAGCAATGATAATAAGCTTTTGATGCTTGAATTTACTGTCACAGCTATCAATATTGCCTTGGCGGCTACGCCGACCGCCAAGCCTTCCCTGCTCATTTTTGACATGGACAAGGTGATGGGGTCTACGTCAGCCAAGCCAGATACCGCCGCCAGAAAATAAGTGCCGATATCGCCAAAATACACATTAAGCACTTTAGACAGTAGCATGATGGCCACCAAAAACGCCCCAAATTTTATTGCCACCCCTAATTGGAAAGGGTTTTCCAATGGCATTTCGTCTATGGGGCGGAAGCCTTGCCTGTTCCTCCATAACAAAAATGCGGCTAGGTAAGTGGTCAAGGCCATCACCAACAGTGCTGGGAGCAGCACCCTAAATAAGTGGGGGTTTATAAGCGACGCCAGGAGAAGTGTGCGGGCGAACATAGTGGCGCAGGCGGTTAAAATGCCAGCCGCCAGCACATTGTCCATATCCGGGCGTAGATTGGACAATTTTGACAAATTAAGCGTTACCGCCGTCGAAGACACCAAGCCGCCTAAAGCGCCTGTCAAAACAGGCCCGTGTTGATTGCCGACTAGCCGGATGGCAAAATAACCCAAATAGGAAATACTGGCGATTAGCACCACCATCCACCAAATATGATAAGGGTTAAAGGCATTCCAAGGGCCGTAACTTTCGTTGGGGAGTATCGGCAGTACAACCACTGAAATCAGCAATAACTTTAGGGTTGCATTTAGCTCTTCCTGCGCCAGTTTTTTTAGCCAACTGTGGAGCAAGGGCTTAAAACCCAGCAGCGAGGTGATAACGACGGCGGATGCTGAAGCTAGGGTGATGTGGCCGTAGCTTGCTAGCGCACCCAGACTAAATGTTATCAGGGCTGCAATAACGCTAGTGATGCTAAAGTCAGCAAATTTATCGACACTTTTGCTATAGGCCAGTAATAAAACCAAGGATAGGGACAAAAAAACAACGCCCATCACATAACCGCCAGCTTGTTGGGACAAGATGCCCGCCAATCCACCTAGCAAGCCTATCATCCCGTAAGTGCGCAGGCCTGCAACGCGCATCCCTTCATCCAAGTTACGGGTGCGCCAACCCCGCTCCAATCCTATCAGCAAACCAATTGCCAAGGCGGTGCCCAATAGTGTGAGGTTTTGTAATTCGGTCATTGTGTTTTCGGGTTTGTAGCCATAATATCCTAGCCTTGATAAATATTATTTTCCAATTTGAAGGGGAATGGTGTTGGTGACGAAATCAGCTGCCTTTTGACAACACATATAGGAGCCGAAGCTGGTAAAGCGACATTTGAAATCCTCACCCTAACCCTCTCCCAAAGGGAGAGGGAATCTTGTGTCGCCTTACCAACTTCGTACTCTATAACAGGCTTGGCGGTAGCTTGGTCAATCGCGACCAGTTAATCCTAGCAATACTTTGTCATGGCGATGTAATTGCACCCCACTACCTGCTTAAAAAAAAGGCCGGATAAATCCGGCCTTTTGGGTTGTCACCTTAAATTTCCGAGGTGGGTGTTACCTACACCATCTGGGCGGCTTAGTTTAACAAGCCTTGCAACAAACCATTAAGCTTATGGACAAAAGCTGCCGGGTCATCCAATTGGCCGCCTTCGCTCAAAATGGCTTGGTCGAAGAGGATGTGGGTCAAATCGGCAAAACGGCTGTCGTCTTGCTCGGCTTTCATACGCACGACTAAAGGGTGGGTCGGGTTGATTTCAAATACTGGCTTACGTCCCATGCCCATACCCATCATTTGGCCAGCATCTTTCATGATCCGTTCCATGTTAAGGCTCATGCCATAAACGTCGGCAACCAAACAAGCGGGGGATTCAGTCAAACGATGGCTTAAACGGACTTCACTGACTTTATCGCCCAAAACTTCTTTTATTTGGGTGATGACAGCTTCAAAGTCTTTGTTGACTTCTTCTTGGACAGTTTTGTCCTCTTCGCTGTCTAGCGTACCTAAATCCAAATCGCCTTTGGCAACAGATTGGATATGCTTGCCGTCAAATTCGTCGAGGTTAGATACCAACCATTCATCGATACGGTCAGACAGCAGCAACACTTCTATGCCTTTTTTACGGAAAATTTCCAAATGCGGGCTGTTTTTTGCCGCTGAAAAACTGTCTGCGGTGACATAATAGATTTTGTCTTGGCCTTCTTTCATACGGCCTACATAATCTTCCAAGCTCACACTTTGCTTATCAGTGTCCGCATGGGTGGAGGCAAAGCGCAATAACTTGGCAACGCGCTCTTTGTTGGCGTGGTCTTCTATCGGGCCTTCTTTGATCACCATGCCAAACTGCGACCAGAATGTTTCGTATTTTTCTGGTTCATTTTTAGCCAAGCCTTCCAATAAGCCCAACACCTTTTTAACCGCACCGGATTTTATCGCGCTGATTTGTTTGCTTTGTTGCAAAATTTCCCGTGACACGTTCAGCGGCAAAGAGTTTGCATCAATAATGCCGCGCACAAATCGCAAATAACGCGGCATCAATTGCTCAGCATCATCAGTGATAAAGACTTTGCGGATGTACAGTTTTACCCCGTGTTTGGCATCCCGGTCCCATAAATCAAAGGGGGCGCGGGCGGGCAGATAAAGCAATAAGGTATATTCGTTGGTGCCTTCAACTTTGCTATGCACATAAGCCAGCGGATCTTGAAAATCATGGCCGACATGCTTGTAAAATTGGTTGTAGTCGTCTTCTGAAATTTCTTGGCGGGCTTTAGTCCACAAGGCGGAAGCGCTGTTAATGGTTTCTTCTTCGATTTGGGCGACGGGTTTTTCCGCTTCAGCTTCCTCGCCTTCTTCGTCAGCATCCATGACAGGCATGGCTTCTTTGTCCATAACGATAGGCAAAGAAATATGGTCAGAAAATTTTCTGACGATAGAGCGGATGCGGTAACCGTCTAAAAATTCGCTTTCAGCTTCTTTCAGGTGCAGGACAATTTCTGTGCCGCGTTGGGCTTTTTCCACGGTTTCCAGTGTGTAATCACCTTCGCCTGCGGATTCCCAACGGCTGCCTTCGTTTTTATCAGCGCCAGCTTTGCGGGTGGTCAATGTGACTTTATCGGCGACAATAAAAGCCGAATAAAAACCAACACCAAATTGACCGATTAATTCGCTGTCTTTGGCTTGTTCGCCTGTTAAGGCTTCAAAGAATTGGCGGGTGCCTGATTTGGCGATGGTGCCGATATGTTCTTGCACTTCGGCGCGGGTCATGCCGATGCCGTTATCAGTAATGGTGATGGTGCGTTTGTCTTTATCAAATGCCAAACGGATTTTTAGTTCGCTGTCGCCTTCGTACAAACTGTCGTTGGACAAAGCTTCAAAGCGTAGCTTATCCGCCGCGTCTGAGGCGTTGGAAATCAGCTCGCGCAAGAAAATTTCCTTGTTGCTGTACAAGGAATGGATCATCAAATGTAATAGGTGTTTTACTTCAGTTTCAAAACCCAAGGTTTCTTTTTTTGCTTCAACAGTCACGGTATGGTTCCTAAAGTTAGTGTGAATAGCAAATTAATGGGGGCGTCTCATCTTTTTTCAAGCCTAGTGCAGCGATTATTGTCCAATAAGATTTTTTGGAATTGGCAAACAATCCATTTTGGATGTGGGGATGCGATGGCCTATAGGCAGGGCGATTCTGGCTGCTTTGGGGCATTAATAACCGATGGGATAAGGTTTGCTAGCGATACATCACGCATTTTTAGGTGGGTGGGCCAGTTTGACTTGGAAAAATTGCGTGTTATATCTAATGCTGCTTGGCTATTTTGGGCGGCACACAGACCTTTCTGATAAAAAAGGTCCAGGTGCTTTATTTGTGTCTATTTGGCTGGCAACTTTAATCTATGCTTCGCGTAGGCTTTTGTATTGATTGATCAGCGCGTTGGTTGAGCAGTCGTGGCTGGTGATGACTTCATCATTTAAGAGTTCGGGCAAAATGACTTTGGCCAAGATTTTACCCAATTCCACACCCATTTGATCGAACGGGTTTATGTTCCATACCACGGCTTGGACGAAGATTTTGTGTTCGTAAAATGCCAGTAATGAACCTAAAGTATTAGGGGTCATTTTTCTAAATAAAAAGGAATTGGACGGTTTGTTGCCATCAAACACCTTGGAGGCGACCAGCACTGCGTCAGCCTGTTCTTCAGGGCTGAGCTGCGCTTTAACTTCTTCGGCAGTTAGCCCGTTCATCAGGGCTTCGGGTTGCGCAAGAAAGTTGGAAATTAAGATGTCATGATGTTCGGGCAGGTTGTAGTGGCTGTTTGCAGCGGCCAGAAAATCACAGGGGATGAGTTTGGTGCCTTGATGGATGAGCTGGAAAAAGGCGTGTTGGCCATTGGTGCCGGGTTGTCCCCAGATAATGGGGCCGGTGTCGTAATCAACTTTTTCGCCTGTTAGGGTGATGCTTTTGCCGTTACTTTCCATATCGCCCTGTTGGAAGTAATCGGCGAAGTAGCGCATGGATTGGTCGTAAGGCAGTAAGGCATGGGATTCGGCACCAAAGAAGTTGTTGTACCAAATGCCAAGCAAACCCATTATGACCGGGATATTGGTTTCAAAAGAGGTATCCCGAAAGTGTATGTCGGCTTCGTGCGCACCTTGCAGCAGGTCTTCGAAGTTATCCATGCCGATATATAAAGCGATGGATAGGCCGATGGCAGACCATAGCGAGTAACGTCCACCCACCCAATCCCAAAATTCAAACATATTGTTGGTGTCGATGCCGAAATTGGCGACATTTTCGGCATGAGTTGAGATGGCGACAAAATGTTTGGCGATAGTTTCTGGATTTTGGGCACTGGCCAGAAACCAATTTTTGGCCGATTTTGCATTCATCATGGTCTCTTGGGTGTTGAACACTTTTGAGGCGATGATAAATAGGGTGGTTTCGGGCGATAAGTTTTTTAAGACTTCAACTATATTGGTTTGGTCAATATTGGAAACGTAATGGACTTTTAGGTTGGGTGAACTGTAAGGTGTGAGTGCCATGGACACCATTTTTGGGCCTAAACCTGAGCCACCTATGCCGATATTGACGACATCAGTAATGGTTTTGCCGGTATAACCTAACCATTCGCCTGAACGGACCCGGTTGCAGAAGACGCGCATTTTGTCCAGAACACGGTTGATTTCTGGCATCACATCAACGCCATCCATGTAAACGGGGGTGTTGCTGCGGTTGCGTAAGGCGGTATGCAGGGCAGCCCTTTGTTCGGTGGTGTTGATTTTTTCACCCGCGTACATGGCCTGTATTTTTTCTTTAAGTTGGGCCTGTTGGGCAAGATCGATGAGTAAAGGTAAGGTTTCTTCTGTTATTCTGTTTTTTGAATAATCAAACAAAATTTCATTGAAATTAACTGAAAACTTAGTGAACCGGTTCGTGTCTCTTTTAAAAGCTTCGCGTAGGGAATCATTTTTAGTTTGATGGTAATGGCTTTGTAAAGCAGTCCACGCTGTTGAAGTGGTCAAAGATGACATGTTTTTAGGCTCCGGTTAAAATTAATTGGTTTAAGTCTACGAAAAGGGCGCTCGGATAGCAAGGGCGCAATAAGCGCATTATCATTTGCTTATATAATGCGGGTTGGCGGTGAGATTCCCATCAATTCCTTTATTTAGATAAGGGGGTGTGCTAGAGTTGGCTTTGCTATAGCTTTAAGGTGTGTAGCAGCGCCGCTTAAATTTGACGGGATCAAATTTAACAAAGGGCATAAAATGGTTCATATAATAATAATTTTTTATCAAAACGGGAAGGAATTATGAATACAACACAATTAATAAAAAAGGGTTCCCTTGGTCTTTTGGGTCTGCTATTTTCAGCGACTTTGTGGGCGCACGGTGGTGCGGCGGGTACTGACACAGACCAATGCAAATTTGAATTGCAACCTACCCATTGGATTCACTATACGGCTTATCAACCTAACGCATTTCCAGCGGAAGAGTTTTGTGGCAAACTTCCTGGTATAAACACCTTGACCCAATTGGTTTTTGATTATCAGGACATGAAGTACAGGAACATGTTGGTTGAGTTTGAAGTGACAAAAGAGCCCGAAGGCAAACAGGTGTTTTTCTTACCAAGTGCGAAACATAAAAAAGGCTCTGTAAATTTAGAGCTGCCTAACGGTGTGGCGGAAGAAGGCCAATATTTGATCCACATCACATTGGTACCCGATCCAGCTGATCCAGAAAACCGTACCCAAGGCGAAAGGCTGGATGTACACATGGGTTTTAAAGCGGGTGGTGGTCAACCAGTCAGCAATAACAGCCTGATGCTTTACGCTTTCTTTGCGTTGGCGGGTTTGTATGTATTGTATTTGTCTAACCAAGGCTTTAAAACTAAAGTCGATGAGATCATTGGTAAAGTTAAAGACTAGTTATACCTCAGATGTTACGCATACGCCTTTGGTTTTCAATAAATGGCTGGTGTTTTTGAAAACCAAATTCTTTTTGACGTTTGCGCAACATCGGTACAATCCGCTGGTGTGTTTGGTCATGTGGGTTCAGGGGTTTGGCGCACTTTACTTGGTGCGGCCATCCCTTGATGATTTCAAGTAAATGAGGAAACAAATAATGGTGAAGTTATTATCGGTTGCAGTGCTGAGTGTTCTTTTTTCTGTGCCTGTAATGGCCTTGGAATATGAAGAGCATGACGGTATGCTTATGGATCACGGTGATGGCCACTTGATGGACATGGCTGGCGGTATGGTGATGGGGCAGAATAAGGACACTTTGCCTGGTGGTTGCGATAGCATTTCTGAGACCAAAGAAATTACTGTGCATGCTGGCCATAAGTATGCAGAAAAATTTCCAGGCAGGATGTTTGCGTTTGATACCCAAGAGTTTAATTTTAAGCCCTGTACTAAATTGACTGTCCATTTTGTCAATGAGGACAATATTCGGCATCAATGGATGATGCATGGTCTGCCTAAATATTTATACCCTAAGGGCATGTTTCATTTGGAAGCCTCTGGCCCTTCTAAAATTTCAGGGACTTTGATTTTACCGCCTGGCGATAAAACTTATTTGGTGCATTGCGATATTGCCCAGCACATGGAAAAAGGCATGAAGGCCCAGTTAAAGGTCGGTAAAGGCGATGGTGACCTTCCCAGTATTCCCGGACTAACTGCGCTTGTTGTTGCAGACGATTATAAGGCAACTTTGCCAGAGTTGGCCGTTAAGGCGGCAGCTGATGCGCTTAAAGCGCCAGCCGTACTTGCCCAGGCTGCCGCTACTACGCCTACCACTATTCCCGCGCCCGTAAAAAAGGACGATTCGGTGATTTCAGGCGTTACGGTGATTGGCTTGGCATTAGGCCTGCTCGCTGCACCTTACTTGTCACGTAAATTTAAAGGCATGAGCGCCTCAGAAGTTGTTGCCACAATCTTTGATTTACTAAGGTCAATTGTTGGCTTGGGTCTACAGCTATTATCCCGCGTGATGGGTATGAATAAAAACAAGGTTTTGCCTGAGAAGTAAAATTCCACGCTATTAAAAACCCTGTGATCTTTGACCGCAGGGTTTTTTTTTGAGAAAAATAAATGCAAGAGATATGGGGTTTATGGGGCTTATTTTTAAGTGCATTTATATCGTCTACGATTGCGCCTGGTGGTTCTGAAGCTGTTTTGGCCTATATGGTGTCGGAAGGCGCTTATAGCGCCCAGATTTTAGTATTAGTGGCAACGGTAGGCAATACTTTGGGGGCCTTGACTACGTGGGGGTTGGGTTTGTTGGCTGCAAAAAAATTCCCTGTTGCAAACTTGTTGCCTGAAAAAAAACAACACGCATTGGATTTGGTAACAAAGTGGGGTGTCTGGGCACTACTTTTTTCATGGTTGCCTTTGATAGGTGATGCCTTATGTTTTGCGGGAGGTTGGCTGCGGCTTCCTTTGTTATCTGCGGGTCTGGTCATTATGGCCGGTAAATTAGGCCGATATGCAGTGATAGCTTGGATGTTCGCTTGAGGTTAGGAAATTGCCCTGCCCAATGGTAGACTTAAGAAATTTTTCAAATTTAATTGATTGAGGTTGTTGTGTTACGCCATTTTCCTTGTAGAGATGTCGCATACCCCCATAAAAAACGGGATTATTTCATCGCGGCGTTTACTTTTTTTTGTGTGGCGGTATGTTTGATCAGTGATGCCAGTGCCAGTATGGAAAAGCAAAATGCCCTAGGGGTTAGTGGTTGGGTTTTTTTAATTGGCCTGTTATTAGGTGAAAATAAAGAGGTGCGGGTGCAGGTGATTATCGCGGTTATTTTTGCGACAATCGGGGAGCATTTCGCTTCACCTTTTATGGGTGGATATACTTATCGGTTTGGCAATGTGCCTGCTTATGTGCCGCCAGGTCACGGTATGGTTTATCTGACTGCGGTGGCTTTGGCGCGTTCTGGTTTGTTTTTAAGGTATGCTAGGGAAATTACCGGCTTGGTGATAGGCGTTTGTGGCTTATGGTCGTTGTGGGGGATTAGCGGTTTGGCTGAGCAGGGCGATGCCGTTGGGGCGATGTTATTTTGTGTATTTTTGGTCTATTTGTTTAAAGGCCGTTCTCCCATGGTATATCTTGCGGCCTTTTTTATCACCACTTGGTTGGAGTTAATTGGCACTGCCGTTGGGACGTGGCATTGGGCACCTATTGACCCAGTTTTAGGCTGGCCACAAGGTAATCCGCCTAGTGGAGTTGCGGCATGGTATTGTTTGGTTGATGCGGTCGCTATAGGCGGTGCGCCTGTACTGATTAATGGTTTTAAAAACGGACAGGTTTGGTTGAAGGCCCTAAAAGCGCAAAAAGCCGCTTATCAAGGTACGGGAAATGACTAGGGCGTTGTTTAAAAACTAGTTTAGCGAAGCTGATGCAAGTTAGGTGAAGAAAATGACAAAAATAATGCAACTATCGCAACTGGATTTGAATGCGACTTACACTTACGCGGATTATTTGACTTGGCAGTTCGATGATACTCTAGAATTAATCAAGGGCAAAATAATGCTGATGTCGCCTGCGCCAAATGTTACGCATCAGAGCATTTCTGTGCATTTAACTGGAATTTTGTACCCGTTTTTTAAGCATAAGGATTGCCGACTTTTTGCCGCACCCTTTGACGTACGGTTATTTGATAAAAATAAATCCGAGGTTGCCAACAGCGGTATTTACTCGGTAGTCCAGCCTGATTTGTGTGTCATTTGCGATACCAATAAACTGGATGCCCAAGGTTGTTTGGGTTCGCCCGATTGGATCATTGAGATTTTATCGAAAGGGAATTCTAAAAAAGAAATGCAGATCAAATTTGACCTGTACCAAGAAAATGGCGTTTTGGAATATTGGTTGGTTTATCAATTTATCTTGGATGACACAACGCAACAGTATAAATTGTTTAAAATGCATTCAGGGGCTGATCATGCAAGCCCTTATTTATTTCCCGACTTAACAATCGATTTGGTGGAAGTGTTTGCTGAGTAAGTATAGTGTTTATATCCACTTTAGATAGAAAGTTTCTTTAGCACCTGCAAAGCAAACCAATTCCGAATGTCCCCGCCTCTTATCTTTATTATGTAAAGATAGTGGCTAGAACCACCCTAGTTTGGTGGCATTCCTGATGTTAGCCATATTTTTAGCAGATATGAATATTGAAATGAACTCCGCACAACGCATACGTTTTTGTTTGCTTGATTATGGGCTTTATGTCGCTGTTTTATTAGTGATGGCGATTTATTTATCAACAAGTTTAGCCATTATTTTATCCAGCTTGCTTTGCTTTATGTGGTTGCTTGCGGGGGAATTTAAAGCGTTACCTGACGTGGTTTTGAAAAACCCGGTCACTGGCTGGGCTTTATTGTTGTTTTTGTGGTTCATTTTAGGGCTTAGTTATACTTCTGTCAGTTATGATGTCGCCTTATCTATGGTCATGAAATACCGCGAGCTGTTTTTTATCCCTGTATTCACGGCATTTTTAAGTGCTACCAAGGCGCAGACTTGGGTTTGGCGGGCCTTCATCATCGCTTCTTTGGTGATACTTGCAATTTCTTATTTAATGCAGGCGGGCTTAATTGCCGCAAACAATCAAGGGGCATTTGCCTTTAAGAGCCGGATAACCCATAGTATTTATATTTCTTTTTTTGCTTTTTTTTGTGCCCACAAAGCTTACCAAGGCCAAAGCCACGTTAAGTTGTATTGGCTAATGGCGTTAATTAGCGTCTACAACTTATTTTTTGTCGTCGATGCACGTACTGGGCAACTCACCATGTTGATTTTGGCACTATTATTTGGATTCCAGCGGTTTAGCAAAAATGCGCTGATAATTGGTGTGTTGGCATTGGCGGTTTTGTTGGGGTTGTTCTTGAACTTTTCAGACAAGGCGGCGCGTATTAACAGGGGCATAGTGAGCACCCAAGCTTATTTGCAAGCCCATCCCGAAAAATCAGAGTTCTCTATGGGTGAGCGCTTAACTTTTTGGAAATATTCAGCAAAATTGATAGCCGAAAAGCCTTTGTTGGGACAAGGCACTGGCAGCTATCGGCAAGAATACGAACGCATCGCGCGCAGTGAGCATTTAGTTTCCAATAATCCACATAATGAATTTTTAATGGTCACTGTGCAATTGGGGGGTGTTGGTTTGCTTATTTATTGTTGCTTTCTGGGTAGCCAGCTTTATGTGGCCAAGCGGTTGCCGGATCAGGAAAAATGGCTGGCGCAAGGGCTTTTGGTGTCCTTGGTGGTGACAAGTTTATTTAATAGCCCATTGATGGATCACGGTGAAGGGCATTGGTTTGCCATGATGATCGCCTTATGTTTCGCGTCATTACAAACAGATTTTAAGGAAAGGACACATGCTTAGCATCATTATTGTCACTAAAAACGAAGCCCATAATATTGTTGATTGTTTAGAATCTGCTGCGTGGGCTGATGAAGTGATCGTAGTTGATTCGGGTAGCCTCGATGATACCGTGGGCTTGGCCAGCGCCGCAGGCGCACGCGTTATTGAAACCGATTGGCCGGGTTATGGGCCACAGCAAAATCGCGCTATAGATGCGGCAAGCGGTGATTGGATTTATTCTTTGGATGCTGACGAACGCATTACACCTGAGCTTGCCCAAGAAATCCGTGAGGTTATGGTAGAAAATAAGTTCACTGTTTTTGATGTACCGCGCAAGTCACTATTCGTCAACCGTTTTATGGCGCATTCGGGGTGGTGGCCGGATCGTACCCGCCGTTTGTTTAAAAAAGGCTGTGCCCGGTTTTCTGAGCACTTGATTCATGCAAGTCTCGTCGCAGAAAGCCCGGTCGGACATTTGCAAGCACCTATGATTCATTATAGTTTTCGCGATTACCACGCCGTTGTGGAAAAAATGAACCGCTATTCGAGTGGCAGTGCCCATGATTTAAATGCCAAGGGTCGGCGTAGCTCATTGTCTACCGCTATTGGCCATGGCCTTTGGACGTTTATCCGCACTTATTTTTTACAGGCCGGTTTTTTGGACGGACAGCAAGGGCTGATTCTTGCAATCGCCAACGCCGAGGGTGCTTATTATAAATACCTTAAGTTGTGGGAATTACAAAAACCACGGCATTTCCAAGAATGAAGCTAATATCGGTTATTGTGACAACGTATAACTGGCCCTTAGCACTCAGGCTTTGTTTGGACAGTTTATACGCCCAATCTGACAAGCATTTTGAGATTATCGTGGCTGATGATGGCTCTAGTGTCGATAACTATGGTGTGGCGCAAAGTTATGCCGCAAATAGTCCGGTGGCAATCAGCTATGTTCACCATGAAGATCTGGGCTTTAGGGCAGGCACAATTAGGAATAAGGCGGTTGCCAAAAGTTCTGGGGACTATTTGCTCTTTATTGATGGTGACTGCGTGCTGTTACCGGGATTTATTGCCAAACATCGGCAATTGGCTGAAAGGGGCTGTTTTGTTCCTGGAAACCGGGTGTTGTTAAGCCAGGCGTATACCCAACAAGTGCTAGAACAGCAGTTGCCGATATTTAACCAGTCCTTTTACAGTTTTGTAAGGCTTTTCTTACAAGGAAAAATTAACCGGGTGACGGGGCTAATCAGTTTGCCTTTAGGGATTTTAAGGCGGCTGCAAGCAAAAAAATGGCAAAAAGCCATGACTTGTAATCTTGGGGCCTGGAAGGCTGATTTTGTTCGTGTCAACGGTTTCGACGAGCTCTTTGAAGGCTGGGGGTTTGAAGATTCTGATTTGGTCATTCGTTTAATCCATGCAGGGATAGTGCGTAAGGAAGGGCGCTTTGCTGTGCCTGTACTACATTTATGGCACACGCATAATGACAAAACCAAGCAAGCCTTGAATTATCAACGATTACTGGAACGTTTGCTACAGAAAGATTTTGTTCTGGCAAAGCAAGGCGTTTCCCAGTATCTTGGGTAATGCTGTAGTAGCCGCAGCAAGGTAATACCTTTGTTGCCATGACCATCCAGGAAATATGAAAAAAAAATCCCCAGTCAGCGCCCAAGTTTATAAGCGGTTGTTGCGCTATGTCAGACCTCACCGCGGGCTATTTGTTATTAGCATCATCGGTTTCTTTCTCTATTCAATGACTGAATCATTATTTGCAATAATGATTAAGCACATCATCGATACTTTGCAAACAGAAGCCCGGGAAGGTATGTATTATTTGCCTTTATTATTTTGTGGCTTGATGGTTGTCCGTGGCACAGGCGCTTATTTAGGCAATTATTTTTTGGCTAAGGTTTCTGTCAATGTCGTGCATAAGTTGAGATGCCAAATTTTTGACCAATATACCCGATTGCCGACGGCTTATTTTGATTCTAATAACAGCGGCTATATGATTTCACGGATCACCAACAATGTTGGTGAGGTGACGAAAGCCACCACTGATGCGCTGCGGACATTTATGCGCGAGGGTTTGACTACGGTTGGCTTGTTGGGCTATTTGTTTTATTCAAACTGGATGTTGTCACTAGTTTTTATTGGCATAGCACCAATTATCGTCGTGCTGGTAAATTATGTTAGTCGGCGGCTACGTGCCATCAGTAAGAACATCCAAGAATCTATCGGTGACATGACGCATATAACATCGGAACTGGTGACCGGGCATCGGGTGGTGCGCAGTTATGGCGGCGAGGCCTATGAGTCCCAGCGGTTTTTGCAAAGCAGCCTCTATAACCGTAGGCAATCTTTAAAGTTAGCCACGACTACGGCTGTGCATAACCCCATAATGCAATTCATTATTGCCTTGGCGCTGGCTTTTTTAATGTATATGGCTTTGTTTTTTTTGAAAAAATCCAGTGTAGGCGAATTTGTAGGTTATTTGACAGCGGCATTTTTGTTGCCTAGACCTATCAGGCAGCTTAGTGATGCCAATGGTGATGTCCAAAAGGGTATAGTGGCGGCCAAATCCTTATTTGATGTATTGGACGAACCTTGTGAAGTCGATGATGGCACTTATCAGACTGAGAATTGTAAGGGGGCATTGGAGTTTAAAAACCTGTCATTTCAATATCCAGGCACCAATCAGTTAGCGCTTAAAAATATTTCAATCAAAATTGATCCAGGGCAAACCATCGCCTTAGTGGGAGCATCGGGTGGTGGCAAAAGTACATTGGCTAATTTGGTGTCACGATTTTATCCCCATGAGATGGGGGAAATATTCTTGGATGGTGTGGAGATAAATGATTATCAATTGGCAAACTTAAGGAAGCAAATTGCCTTGGTGAACCAACAAGTCACATTGTTCAATGATACGATAGCCAATAATATAGCTTATGGCTCATTAGCGGCGGCAACGCGGGAAGAAATTTCAGCGGCTGCTGAAGATGCCTATGCGCTTGAATTTATTAACAGCTTGGAAAGCGGTTTGGACACTCAAATAGGGGAAAATGGCGTTAAATTATCTGGTGGGCAAAGGCAGCGTTTAGCGTTAGCCCGGGCATTATTGAAAGATGCGCCACTTTTGATATTGGATGAGGCAACTTCGGCTTTAGATACTGAATCAGAGCGCTATATCCAAGCAGCACTGCAAAAAGTCATGCGTAACCGGACAACGCTGGTGATAGCCCACCGCTTATCAACAATTGAAAATGCAGATAAGATTTTAGTGATGGATCATGGTTGTATTATTGAGCAAGGTTCACATGATGAACTTATAGAAAAAAACGGGGCTTATGCCCGTTTACACTCTATGCAGTTTAAAGAACATCCAGAAAAAATCAGTCACACGGAGCAAGTATTAATGGTCGAGGGGTCATAATTTTGAAAGCATTTATTGCGGAGCTTGAAGAGCATCAAGCCATGATGGTTCAATTGGCCAATAGCACTGCGGTGATTGAGGCGGCGGCAAATTTGTTGATAAGTACCTTAAGCCAGGGCGGCAAAATTTTGTTATGTGGTAATGGCGGCAGCGCAGCCGATTGCCAACATATTGCCGCCGAATTTGTGGTGCGGTATGAAAAAAAACGTAAGGCAATGGCGGCTATTGCTTTGACTACGGACACTTCCATTTTGACTGCACACGCCAATGATTTTGATTTTGAGACTGTGTTTTCCCGTCAGGTTGAAGCGATCGCCCAAGAAAAGGATGCTTTAATTGCCATTTCTACTTCGGGAAACAGCAAAAACATACTCAAAGCCATAGAAGCGGCAAAGGCAAAGGGGATGGTGGTCATTGGGCTAACCGGAGGAAATGGGGGGGAGTTGGTCAAACTGGCCACGGTTTCAGTGGTTGTACCTTCAGCTGTAACAGCAAGAATCCAAGAGGCGCATATATTAATTGGCCATTGGTGGTGTGGTGTGCTTGAGGAGGCATTAAGTGTTGGCGACTAGTCCTGAGTTTACATCTGCCCGTATTATTGTCATTGGCGATGTCATGCTTGACCGATATTGGTCAGGGCAGGCGTTGCGCATTTCGCCGGAGGCCCCAGTTCCGGTAGTCAAGGTCAAGGCCATAGAAGACCGTATCGGCGGAGCGGGAAATGTTGCCCTTAACATAGCCAAGCTAGGGGGAAAGGTTACATTATTAGGGGTTGTTGGTGATGATGCAGAAGGCGAAACAGTAAAAAATCTGTTGGAAGCCGAAGGGGTTGTTTGCGATTTTGTACTGGCAAAATCGCAACGTAGCATCTGTAAATTACGTGTTATGGCCCAGCATCAACAATTGATCCGCTTGGATTTTGAGGAGACACCTTTACAATTTGATCAAGCAGCATTAATGGATGCGTTAACACGCCGGTTGCCAGAAAATAACGTGGTGGTTTTTTCGGATTATGGCAAAGGTACCTTGGCTGGTGTAGCAAATTATATCGGCGTGGCAAAACAAGCAGGCGTTAAGGTTTTGGTTGACCCCAAAGGCGATGATTATCAGCGTTATGCGCTAGCGGATTTAATAACCCCAAATTTAGCCGAATTACAAGCCGTTGTTGGTGCTTGTGATTCGGAACCGCATTTAATTGCGAAAGGGCGGGCGCTCTTGGAGCAATGTCAAATTCCAACGCTATTGTTGACGCGAGGGGAGGCAGGTATGACCTTGATACAGAGCGACTTTGTGCAATCGTTGCCTGCACAGGCCAAAGAGGTGTTTGATGTGACGGGGGCTGGGGATACGGTTATCGCAGTGATGGGGCTAGGGGTGTCGGTCGGTATGCCGTTAACAGAGGCGATGTATCTGGCTAATTTGGCAGGTGGCATCGTTGTAGGTAAGTCGGGGACATCGACCGTCACTATGCAGGAGCTGACCCGTGCCATGCACGGTGATAGGGATTCCCAGTACGGTATTGTTTCCGAGGCTGAGTTGGCCACGCTTTTTGTTCGTGCCAAAGCGCATGGTGAAAAAATCATCATGACTAACGGTTGCTTTGATTTGCTGCACGCAGGCCATGTCACGTATTTGGAACAGGCAAAAGCATTGGGTGACCGTTTGTGCGTGGCGGTTAATTCAGATGCGTCGGTTAAGCAGCTAAAAGGCGAGACACGCCCCATCAATGGTTTGCAAGAGCGCATGACAGTGCTTGCAGCTTTGGCTTGTGTGGATTGGGTGGTGGCTTTTGAAGAACAAACGCCTGAACGATTATATTGCAAACTGCTGCCGGATGTGATTGTAAAGGGGGGGGATTACAGTGCCGACCAAGTAGTTGGCGGTGATTGTGTGATCAAGGCAGGGGGTGAGGTGAAAATATTACAGTTTGTAGAAGGGCATTCGACAACAGCTATGATTAATAAAGCGAGGCAAGAGGAATGATTATAGTTACAGGCGGGGCAGGCTTTATTGGCAGTAATTTGATTCGGGCATTAAATGACCGCGGAGAAAACAATATTTTGCTGGTTGACCATTTGGTCAATGGCCGAAAAATGCACAATATTGCAGACCTTAATATTGCCGATTATTTAGATAAGACGGATTTTATCCAGCAAATCGAATCACCTGCATTTTGGCAAGGCGTAAGGGCGGTATTTCATCAAGGGGCTTGTTCTGCAACCACCGAGTGGGATGGGCAATATGTGATGAGCAATAATTATGATTTTTCCAAGCGGATATTGCAACAGTGTGTCGCCAACGAAATCGCCTTTATTTACGCATCTTCTGCGTCCGTTTATGGCAGCGGAGAGCATGGCTTTAGTGTAGACCGCCGTTGTGAGCATCCTATTAATATGTATGCGTACTCAAAATTTCAATTTGACCAATATGTCCGGCGCTTATTGCCTGAAGCGACAAGCCCTATAGTCGGTTTGCGCTATTTTAATGTATACGGCCCTAGGGAACAGCACAAGGGGGCTATGAGTAGCACCGCATTTCATTTTAACCGTCAAATAATCGATCACAAGAAGGCAAGGTTATTTGAAGGTTGTGACGGTATGGCTGATGGGGAGCAAAAACGTGATTTTGTTTATGTTGGGGATGTGGTCGATGTAAATCTGTGGTTTTTAGATCATCCTGCGCAGCGCGGGATATTTAATGTAGGCACTGGAAAAGCGGAAACATTTAATGCTGTTGCTAATGCTGTTATCGATTGGCATAAGGCTGGGGTTATTGAATACATCCCTTTTCCAGAACATTTAAAAGGCGCTTATCAAAGTTATACGCAAGCAGATATTTCTCGCTTAAAAGAGGCTGGTTATAAAAAAGACTTTTTAACGGTAAAAGAAGGGGTTGCGCGATATATGGATTGGTTGGCGGCGTGCGGAGAGAAATAAACAGGGAAATTGCTTGACGAAGCTGGTTGTGGCTGTATAATGTGCAGCTCTTCCCCGGCAGGCTAGTCGGGGCGGTGGATTGGCCGGAAGGCAGCTGTAAAAGGATGTTGACATTGTAGCTTGATA
>JAPLRR010000103.1 GCA_026399075.1 Methylococcales bacterium | reverse complement strand
ACGGTGTCGATCCATTGGTATAGTTCTGGGTGGCGAGACATGGCGGTACCTTCGGTAAATAGATGTTGATGACTCTCATCAATTTACCTCAACGCACTGTCTCGTCATACTTTTTATTAAAAACCTACACGTGTAAGCCCTATTCCCTGAGGGAGAGGGTAGGGTGGGGGGATTTATCAACTTCGGGCTCTATACCTTACAACTGTGCGTATAAAGCCTGATAAGCCTTGGCGCTGTTTTGCCACGAAAAATCCTTTTGCATCCCGTTGGTTTGTAGCTGTTGCCAGACTTTTGGCTGGCTATGAACAAAAAGGGCGCGTTTGATGGCCTCCATTAGCGAGCCTGCCGAAGCCTGGTCAAATACAAAACCTGTTGCGGTATTGTTGGCCAAGGTTTCTGGCAAGGTGTCTATGACGGTATCGGCCAATCCCCCACAACGCCTGACGATGGGCGGGGTACCATAGCGTTGGCTGTACAGTTGGTTTAGGCCGCAAGGTTCAAAGCGCGATGGCATCAAAAACAGATCCGCACCCGCCTCCATCAAATGCGCCAAGTCCTCATCGTAACCCAAGGTAACCGCCATTTTTTCAGGATTGGCTTTGGCAAACGCCACTAACTGCTGCTCATACTGTTTTTCGCCACTGCCCAGCAACACAAATTGTAGCGGCAAGGCCATCATTTCGGGGAGGCAAGCCAGCAATAAGTCGATACCTTTTTGATCCACCAAACGGCTAATCAGCGCAAATAGCGGCACTTTGGCCAAAGGCAGCCCCAAGCGGGTTTGCAAAGCCGTTTTGTTGCCCTGTTTATCCGCTAAACTTGACGCATCATAATGGCTGGCAATTGCCGGATCAGTTAGCGAATTCCACTGACCATCATCAATGCCATTGACTATGCCAGTCAAATCGTTGTTACGGTAGCTAAGCAAACCCTCCAAACCATAGCCAAATTCTGCGGACTGGATTTCTTCGGCATAAGTGGGGCTGACAGTGGTAATACGGTCAGCATAGGCCAAACCACCCTTGATGAAAGACAAAGAACCGTTAAACTCAAGGCCATTGGGATGCCACAAGGCCCGCGGTAAATTTAGCAAACTGAAAGCTTGCTTGGGAAAGAGCCCTTGATAGGCCATATTGTGGATGGTGAACACGGTCGCCGGCCGCCCGGATTCTAAAGACAACAGCGCGGGCACCAAGCCAGTTTGCCAATCGTTGCAATGGACGATGTCCGGCTTCCAGTCCAAATAGCCTCGACCCATCGCCACTTCAACGGCAATGCGGCAAAACAGGGCAAATCGTTCGGCGTTGTTGGCATAAGCCTGACCCTGTGCATCGGTATAAGGGTTGCCTGCAAGGCCAAACAATTGTGGGCAATCGACCAACCAGACCAGCACATCCGTACCTGGCAACCGGGTTTCTAACAAGTTTGCATAGGCATTTTGCAGCTGTACCGTACTTTTGTAATAAATGTCCCCAGTGGTTTTGATGGCTTGATAGTTAGGGATGATCAAGCGCACCTCATCCCCCAAATCCGCCAAGGCTTTAGGTAAACTTCCCGAAACATCGGCAAGCCCGCCAGTTTTGATCAGGGGATGTGCTTCACTACTGACAAAAAGTATTTTTTTCATTGTTGGCACTCGTTTTTTCCATATCGGTACAGGTAAAAAAATAAACAATCTGAAACATTGGCAAGCACAACCCTTAAGCCGATATTAAGCAATCACTCAGGTCACGTCAATTTATTGCGGACACCTTACTGAAGAACAAATTTAAGGCCGATCAATAACAGTATCAAAGCCAAAACCGGACGCAAATACCGTTCCGGGATTTTTGCGCTCAAATGGCTGCCTATCCAAATGCCGGGCAAGGAGCCCACCAACAAACTCCCCAACAAAATCAAATCGACATTGCCCAAACTCAAATGGCCAATACCGGCAACCGCAGTCAAGGGAATTGCATGGGCCAGATCAGTGCCCACGATTTTTAAGGTGGTCATCCTTGGGTAAAGGAACAGCAAAGCCACTGTGCCTAGCGCCCCAGCCCCTACCGAGGACAAAGTCACCAAAACCCCCAGCACAGCGCCTATCAGCACCGTGGCAGGTATTTGCAGATGTTTGAAGCGGGCCGCATTTTGCGGGTTGCTGTGTTCATCATCAATAGGCCCCAACTTTTTGGCGCGGCTGATCAACATGCTACGCACCAATAGCGAACATGCTGTCAAGACCAGCGCAATACCCAAAGTAAAAGTAATGGCCCCTGTGGTTTCTTTGCCGATGCTCATCAAATAGTGGAGCACATACAAGGTCATTAATGCAAAAGGAATGCTACCCAAGGCCATCCAGCCAACAATCCGCCAATCAACCGAACCATGCTTGCCATGGTGCACCCAGACACCGCCGGTTTTGGTGATAGCGGCAAATAACAGATCGGTACCTACGGCAACAGACGGTTTAAAGCCAAACAGGAACACCAACAATGGGGTCATTAATGAGCCTCCGCCAACGCCAGTCACGCCTACCAATAAGCCAACCATAAACCCCGAAAACGTATATGCCAAATTCATGAAAACTAACCTTGTATTTTCTTACAATCAAAAATTGCACACTATAACAGCTAAACAGTCCATTGGGCAGTATCACAAAATCAGATTAGCAAATATCACTATTGCTTTGCCACCGATATTCCGACTAGGATAGCCTAGAATACACTTTAATGACCCTTGGGTTAAAATCAATGCAAGTCCCCTTTAAAAATAATGCGCTATGGGAAGGACTTTAATTAACCCGGGCTCGGGAAAAAAAGCTTATCTTTGGAATAACCCGTCATTTTGCCAGGAATGCCGGAATCCAGACATAAAGACGTAAAACAGGGCATAACCCCAAGCGTAACGCCATTATTTCCCTACTGCGCTTCCCTGCAAAGCGACCAGACTAAACTGAACATCAAAAAATCAAAATATTGGGTTTCGGGAATATGTCTTGTTAGCAATATAAATTGCTGATTTTAAATAAAACAAATAAGACTTACGCAATCAGACTGTATTTTAGGGTGAGTTCGATTGGTTGTTTACAGCTTTGCAATTTATAATGTCAACCCATCTAAACAGCGTTTTTAACTTAAGGCATCATCTTATGAAAAAATCATTCTTACTGGTGTTCCTGCTGTTTTTGACGGGCTGCGACACGCCTATAATAAGCTTGGCTAAATTGCCTTATAATGCTGTTATCCTTGCTTTTGGTGACAGTCTGACTTACGGCGTAGGCGCAACGCCAGAACATGACTATCCGGCGGTTCTTGCCGGATTGGCGGCACGGGAAGTGATCAACGAAGGGGTGCCAGGCGAAATCAGCAGCGAAGGGCTTAACCGACTGCCAGCTTTGCTCGACGAATACCAGCCAAATTTACTGATCCTGATTCATGGCGGCAATGACCTATTAAGAAAAATCCCCAACGCCCAAACGGCGGACAACCTCAAAAAAATGATTGCCGAAGCCCAAAACCGGCATATCGCCGTGGTAATGTTAGGGGTGCCAAAACCAGAGCTATTTGACTTAAAAAGTGCCGAGTTTTACCAGCTTATTGCAATAGACCAACATATTTTGGCCGATCTGGACACCTTGCCTGAAATTCTCAGCGACCAGCACCTAAAATCCGACACCATCCACCCTAACGATGAAGGCTATCAGCTGATGGCGGTCAATTTGTTCAATCTGTTGAAGCGGGCCGGAGCCTTATAACCATCAACCCCACTGAATATTTTTTCCCATTTTTCCGACAAATAGGATTACCGTTGCACCCGCCGCAAGGCAAACAGCGCCAGCCCCAAAGCCACCAAACTGGGAATAAATGCCATTAAGGGCGGATTCAGGTCATAAATCAAGCCGAGATGCCCAACTATCTTGTCGAGGATATTAAAGCCCATACCGATGACCACACCGACCATCATCTTGCCACCGACGCTAATGCCGCGCCTAACACCAATAACAAAAGGGACTGAGAGTAACAACATCACAAAGGTCACCAAAGGATTGACGATGCGCCCCCAAAAAGCCAGCTCGAAAACATGCGATTTTTGATGGTTTTTCTTCAAAAAACCGACATAACTGGCCAAGTCATATAACGATAAATTATTGGGGTTGACCACGACAATTTTTAACAGATTGGGCGCAATAGTCGATTTCCACAGCAGGTCTTCTTTAAAATTGGCCTGCACTTGTTGGGTAGATATTTCTGAGGTTTTGACGTTTTTCATACGCCATTCCTGCTTCCCCAAAAAAACCGCCCGCTCCGCATACAAGGCCAAGTGCAGATGCTGCTGCCCGTCCAATTCGTAAATGCTTAAATCCGCCAAACTGCCATCATCCTCAATTTTCCGGACATTAATAAATTTCTTGTCTTCCCGTAACCAAAGGCCGTATTTGGCGTTCATGAGCACTTGTTCATGACGCGCCGAAACCCTGACCATCTGTGCCATGCGCTCGCAGGCTGGGGCAACAAACTCACCCACAACTATGGAAATAACGGCTAACACCCCCCCTGCCAGCAGGGTGGACTTAATAATCCCAAAAACGGACAAACCTGCGGCCTGCATGGCGATAAGCTCGCGGTTATTGGCCATCGCGCCCAACACAAACAAACTACCCAATAAAGCCGCTGCCGGCACTAGCTCATAAAAAACCCGGGGTGAAGTCAGGGTTATAAAATAAAAGATTTCTTTGAGGCCATAGCCGCCACCCAAATCTTTCAACTCATCACTAAAAGTAAACAAATTAAATAACGTCAACAGCAACACCAGCGCAACAAAAGCACCTTTTAGAATTTCCCTAACAATATAGCTTGTCAACACGTCCATTTAAGCCACCTTCCCAGTAATCTTCATCAGCAGCCAACGCCACCCATACAATCTCGCCACCAATATACTGCCTGCCAGCAATAATAGGAGGTTAATACCTGATAAGCCCAACCATCCGGGTATTGTCCCGTTGATCACCCAACTTTGGCTGACGCGCAGAAAATTACCATAGCTAAAATAAATCAAGAAACCCACCAGCATATTTCCATAAACACCACCCCGGGGGGTAATTTGCGCTAAAGGCACGGCGATAACCGTTAATAACAACACGCCTAAGGGGATGGCTAAACGCCGCTGTAACTCAGCCGTATCATGGGTGTCCGAAGACCCCCACAGCATGTCTACCGGAAAAGCCTGCCGGTTAAACTTGGCCACCGACACTTTTGACTCTATTCGGACGGCGTATTCAGCAAACTGTTCAATCACATAAGTTAAAGTACCCGGCACCCCTTGGACACGTTCACCCTGCCCAAACACAATGTAGCGTCCATCCGGCAAATCCTGCACTTGTGCAGTCTCGGCATTAATGATGCCCACTTGGGCTTGCTGCCTGTTTTGCACAAAAACACGGTGCATGGTTTTATCCGTCGTGATTTTTTCAACATAAAAAACCAAGTCGCCTTGGCTGTATTCGGTGAACATCCCTGCCGAAATACCACCCAAGCCAGAGGATTCCTGATCCTGTGCCATTAATTTATCAACTTGGGTTTCCGCCCAGGGTGAGACATACAAAGATAAGCCAACCACCAGAATACTTAACGGAAAAGCCAACAAAAAAACCGCCTTATAAAGTGTACCGGCACCGCCGCCTGCCGATGAGACAGCCGCCATCTCCTCGTCCCGATACATCCTGCCCAAGACCATCAACACCGCCATAAAAAGCGCTACGGGTAAAAACTCCACGCTGGCAAGCAGGGTTTTATACCCCAAGATACTCAGCAAAGCATCATTGGAAATTTTTCCGGCAATCGCCTCATCAAGGACCCTAATGAATTTTCGGCTAACGATGATGACCACAATCACTGACAAAACTGCCAGCATTGTCCTTAACAAATCTTGGACGATCATTTTATCCAAGACAGTGATCTTGTTTCGCCGCCCCACTTTATAACTTACCGGCCAATTTGCTTCCAAGCGCGTCCCCCTTTAACCAATATCAGTCATGTTGTTTAAATAAACTTCGCCCGATTTTTGGGCTTTAAGAAAAATTTTACCACAACACCGGGGTAGCTAAGGCTTTTCCTATCACACATTCCAGTCAGCGCTTAAAATCGCTTACGTTCATGAGATATGCGTTTACAATAACTTAGCGGAATAAACATTCTGATATCACTGTCAGAATGTCGGCATAATCCTAGGGCATCGGGGTTAATTTACATTAACTCGCATTGAAACCCATAAAGAGGCACCCGCTACCCGCTTTGGGTACGGCACTTATGGGCGCTCAAGGAATAATTTAGGTGGGATGTGCCTGAAATAGTTGTTAGTTATCTACAAAAAAGGGGCTGGGCCGGTTTTAACCCGCCCAGCCCCTTTCAGTAAGCGTTAAAAAGTTACTAGCTTGCTTAAGCGTAAGAACAAGCAGGCTTGGCTAAATATCTTCTGAAACCCAAGAAAAGCCCACCAAAGCCTAACATAATGGCAATGTTTGGTTCTGGGACGCCAGCCACACTAGCAACTTGGACCAAACGGACATCATTGCCGACGCTGCCACTATCCGCGTTAAAGAGGTAATCAATGTAAAAAAGATAGCTTTGGCTGGCGTAATTGGCCGTCAAATAATGGGCTTGGTTAAAAAGCCCAGTGATAGCATCATTGCCATCATTGAAAATAATGTTAAAAGCTTGGCCTAAAGTCGGTGCGGACAATAAATTGATAAACAAATTAGACGCATCCAAGGACACAGAACCAGTGACATATAATGCATCAGCAATGCCATTGCCTAGCGAATTGGTGGGGTCTAGGTCAATGTTAAGAAAACTATTGGCATTTAACAGCGTTGCACCGCCATGCAAAGCGCCAACCCCATTCACGCCGGGTGATAACACACCGCCAGCCTCTATGGTTAATGGCCCGCTGATTATGCCTGCACCTGCAAGGGTCGCGCCGTTTTTAACATCCACCGTACCTGTTCCGGTTGCTGAACCTGTCGTGTTGGCAGCCACTAAAGTGCCGCTGTTGATGGTTGTTTGGCCGGTATAAGTGCTGGCACCCGACAGGGTTGTTGTGCCACCATTAACTTGGACATCGGTAAAATTTGATAAAACCCCCGAATAAGCAAAGGTGTTGCCCGTGCCGATGTTTAAGTTCAAGGTATTGCTGCCGCCTACACCGCCGGATACGTCACCTGTGATTGAAGCCGAACCACCTTCCACCGTGAGGGTGTTATTGCCTGCGCCCATATCAATGGCTTGGTTATTATCGCCAATGATAGCACCACGGTTGATGATAACATCATTACCTGCGTCGGTGATGATCGCGCCGCTAGGTGCTGCACCGCGAATCGTGCCACCCGCATTATTGGTGATGGTGTTGCCGAAGGTGCCAATCGTTTGGATACCTGCGCCTTGATTACCGCGGATAGTGCCGCTATTGGTGATGCTGGCTGAACCATAAGCACCTGAGCCAGCCGAGTTGTCCACACGGATACCTTGGCTAGTTGTAGCGCCACCCGAAATGACATTACCGGAAATTTCCGCACCGGCATTATTGACCACAGTGCCAGCACCGATAGTGACACCTTGGGCTTGGGCGTTTGAGCTAGCCCCTAAACCCCGGATAATCCCATTGTTGGTCAGGTTGACTGTGCCGTCCACATCAACCCCATCGCCATCGCCATCAGTAAAAGAAGCCTTATTCCACGTGCCAGTAATGGTGCCGTTGTTAACGACGGTTGCGGATGAGGCTGAGCCATCGATATTAATGCCTGAGCCGTTAGAGCCTGTCAGTGTGCCAGTCGCGTTGTTAGTGACCGAAATGCTATAGGCAGTCGTACCATTGCCACCTGTAATACCGTGGCGGCCTTCAATTGCACCCGAGTTGGTCACGGTCACGCCGGTGTTGGTTTGGGTGTCTATGCCGTCACTGCTGGTGGGTAGGACAGTTGTGGGCGGACTGGACAAAGTGGTGTCCACCACTGGGGTTGCTTTAATAATACCGCCATTGTCATTGGTGATCGTACCATTAACCCCAGGCCGCACGGCATCAGCGCCGCTGGCTAAAATCTGGCCTGAGCCAAAATTGTGCAAGGTGTTAGTTTTAGTGATAATGGCGTTCCAGTCTATGGCTTGGTTACCACCCACCGAGGTATTAAGTGATTGGACAGTGCCTTTGTTGTCCATCGCTATGCCACTATCAACATTCATTTGGAAAGTATCGGCATCAGCAGTTTTAATCAAGGCACCAGCATTATTGGTGACCGTAAGGCTAAGCCCAGTGCTTGATCCTGAGTTGCGTAACGCCCGGCCTGTACCCGTTTGCGAAATGGTACCGGAGTTGGTGAGGGTTGCCGACGAGTTGGCTGCACCGCCAAAAGTCACCGCAACTGTACCGCCATTAACCGTTAACACCCCTGTGTTGGAACAGTGCCAGTTTGACCCGCATTAAGGGTTTTTGCCGCTGTATCCGCGCCACTCACGGTAAAATTAGCCGCATGGGCGGCAGGTATCAGCAATAAGCTTGTTGCGGCGATCAGGCCGCTTTGCTTGAAGATTTTTTTCATGATCTGACCTTAAAATTAAAATTAAAATTAAAATTATGTTACCGCAACCAATCAGCGTTCAGCTTTAAACCAATGTTTTTCTAATCAAAGAAGAAGCTTAAAATTTTTTGTACTTATCCAGCACCTACAGTTGAAGGTAAGTATAGTACAAATTCTAATTTTTAACCGAAAAAACCTCTGCCACACCCGACTAAAAAAATGGCTTGCAAACAAGTAAATGGCTACAAACAACAAGATTTATCTTACAAACGCTTGAGTTCTTCGGCAACCGCCAGTACGGTTTGTTGGATTTGTTCCGGGGTATGCTGGCAGGAGATAAAAAAACGCAATCTGGCGGATTTTTCCGGCACTGCCGGATACAAGATGGGTTGGACATTAATGCCACGCGCAAACAAGCTGGCCGATAAGCGCGCCGCACTAATAGAACTGCCGGTAATTGCCGGGATGACAGCCAAGCCCGCGCTGGTGCCTGTGTCTATGCCCGCCGACTTGGCCAGTCCCAGAAATAATGCGCCACGTTCTTGTAAGACACTAACACGCGACGGTTCGCGTTGCAGACACTGCAATGCCGCCAAGGAGGCAGCCGCTAACGGCGGCGACATGCCGACGCTGTACAAGAAACCTGGCGCCAAGAATTTCAGATGCTCGACCAAGGCTGATGCACCTGCAATGTAGCCGCCGCAACCTGCTAGTGCCTTGCTTAAGGTGCCCATCCAAATATCCACGTCGCCGCCATTTAGCTGGAAATGCTCGCGGATACCTAAGCCCGTTTCGCCCATCACTCCAAACGAGTGGGCCTCATCCACCATCAAAAACACTTTATGTTTGCGTTTGATATCGACAAAGCGGGGTAAGTCCGGATAGTCGCCATCCATGCTGTAAATGCTTTCCAACACCACCAGCACCCGTTCAAAATGGAGGCGCTGGTCTGTTAACATGGCTTCTAAGGCGGCACTATCGTTATGCGGGAATGATAGGCGTTTGGCCCCGGACAGGGCGATGCCCTGCAAGACGCTGTTGTGAATGAGCTCATCATGGACAATGAGGTCTTTGGGACCGAATAAATGGCCTATGGTGGTGACATTGGTGGCGTGGCCGCTTACCAGCACTATCGCATCATCAACACCATAGACTTGGGCTATAGCCTGCTCAAGTTCGCGGTGTATGGGCCGTTCACCAGACACCAAACGGCTTGCTGAAACCGACGTACCATAGCGGTCAATGGCCTGCTTTGCAGCGTCATTGACTTCTGGGTGGCCAGAAAAGCCGAGGTAATTGTAGCTGGCGTAATTGACATACTCTTTGCCGCCAATTTGGGTGGTCGCCCCTGCAACCCCTTCGTGCTGCTTAAAAAAAGGGTTGCCAATGCCTAACCTAGCCGCACCATCGTTGATAATGCGGATTTGTTGGTAACCAGGATGCAAATGGAATTGGTAAAACTGATCTGGGATATTAGCCGCGCTGCTGGGCAAACTGGCAGGCGCTTCGATGCCAGCGCTTTGCTCGACTTGCCTAAGGCGGCGTTCGAGGGCCTGTTGGATCAACTTGTCTTTGATTTGGGCGGTAAGCCCAGGTAGCCCTTTACGCGTCATGTAATTATCCTGTTAAATGCGGCCACATCCTTGGCCCCTATATCGGCCGCCAGTTTCGCTACGGCTTCGGCAGAGGTGTTGGCACCATGTTGGGAGGCCAGTTGTTGGGTTTGGGCAAGCACCGCATTGTCATCCGCCACATCGCCAGGCCCGTCGCTGCTTTTCAGTTGTAAGATGATACGCTCCGCCAATTTAATGATGGTCGGGCTTTGGCTCAAAGCCATTATCGGCAGCTTGGTGCCAAAACGGGATTCAAGTGCCACAACCAATTCAACCCCCATGAGGGAGTCTAGCCCCATGTCATAAATGGACTTGGACGGGTCAATTTTGTCCGGGGAAACCCGTAGGATTTCCCCCACCTCAGCCTTAAGCATGTCAATCAATGTTACCAACAACTCTTCATCCGACAACTCTAACAGGCTACGTTGAATATCATCGGCATTGGCCTCGCCGCCCTCGCCACCATCAGCGGAGCGGGCCAACTCACTAAATTTAGGTGAGCCCGAGCTGGGTAAGAAACGGGCCAAGGCTTTCCAATCCAATTCCATGACACCCATGCCGGAACGCCCGGCAAGCAACATGGCCTCCAGTGCATCCAAGGCAATGGCGGAATTAAGTGCCGAACCGCCCATGCGGCCCTGAAGGGCTTCTTTGATTTTTTCGTTTCTGGCCAAAAATCCGACATCATCAATTGCCCCCCAACGTACACAAGTGGCCGTCAAACCAGCTGCCAAGCGCTGTTTGGCCAAGGCTTCCAGGCTGGCATTGGCGGCCACGTAGTTGCCTTGGCCTGGGTTGCCAAACAAGGTGGTGGCCGATGAGAACAGGATAAAAAAGTCAAGTGGTGTATCTAGTGTCATTTCATGCAGATACTGCGCCCCTAATACCTTAGGCTCAAGGACACTGCGGATCTGTCCGGCATCCATATTGCGGATCAGGCCGTCATTGATGACCGTGGCGGCATGGACGACACCCTTAAGCGGCGGCATAACCGTGCTTATCTTAGCCAATAAATCTGCCAGTGCCTTTTGGTCAGTGACATCACAAGCGGCGGCAAGGACATTCACGCCCATGCCTTCCAAATCGGCTATGGCAGACTTGGATTCTTCAGAACCTGGTCCGCTACGGCTTATCAGGACAAGGTTGCGTGCGCCCAATCCCGCCAGCCATTGTGCCGTCCTAAGACCAAATCCGCCCAAGCCGCCTGTCACCAAAAAAGTGGCATCAGCTGGGAGTTGCAGACGTTTAGGGCTATCAGGGGTAGCCGCATGGACATTACTGATGCCGTTACGGTAAGTGACAATAATCTTACCGATTTGGCGGGCTTGCTGCATGTATCGGAAAGCATCGACAATATCTTCCGCTGCAAAAACATGATAAGGCAATGGATGCAACACCCCTTCGGCAAACAAGGCCATCAGTTCCGTGAACAGTCTACGGGTGAGACTAGGATGCACCAGCATCAATTGGTCTGCATCGATGCCGAAATAGCTGATGTTATTTCGGAAAGGCCGCAAGCCGACTTTGGTGTTTTCGTAAAAATCACGCTTGCCTAGCTCAAGGAAACGGCCAAAAGGTTTAAGCACCCGAAAATTTCGGTTGATCGCCTCACCTGCCAAGGAATTCAACACCACATCCACGCCTTTTTGCCCAGTTAGCGCAAGAATTTCGTCTGCAAACGCCAATGAACGGGAGTCAAAAATGTGCTCTATACCCAGCAGGCGCAAGAAATCGCGTTTTTCGTCAGAGCCGGCGGTGGCGTATATTTCCGCGCCCAACCACTTGGCTATTTGGATGGCCGCGATGCCAACCCCGCCAGCAGCACCATGGATGAGTATTTTTTCACCCGGCTGCAAACGGGCCAAATAATGCAACGCGTAATAAACCGTAAAAAAAGTACTGGGGATGGTCGCCGCCGCTTCAAAGGAAATGCCCGGCGGGATCGCTGAAATGGCATTGGCCTGGGTGACAACACTATTGCCAAAACTGGAGGGGCCAAAGCCTACAACCCGGTCTCCAGGTACAAATTCACTGACTTTTCGCCCCACTTTACTGACGATGCCGGAAAACTCAAGCCCTAACGTTGGCCCGGCAAAACCGTTTTCTATGGCTTCGTCAGAAAGCAAGCCCAAAGCATACATGACATCCCGAAAATTAAGCCCGGTGGCGTGAACATCAACTTCGATCTTATCATCAGCAAGGGCGATGCCAGCATGCGCCTCCCAACGCAAATTGCGCAGTTGGCCTTGAAATTGGAAACCCAAGCGGATGGTTGGTTTGGTTAGTGACTGGGGCGGCTGCGGCTGCGGCTGGGGTTTTGGACTAATGTGCAAACGTGGCACATAACGGGCCCCTGTCTTGCTTAAGATAACTTCCTGCTCGTCATCTGGCTGTCCGAACTCCTTATCCAGACTAGTGGCGACAGCCTCAAGCGCACCCAAATCCTCCAAATCAACCAAGCGGACGGTGTAATTGGATGCTTCGTTGGCCAATGTCCGGCCAAACCCCCACAGGGCCGCATCGACCGGGATGGTTGCCAAGCGGGATTGGTCAGCACGATCACGTTGGGGTAGCAACTCAGTAGCCCCCCCCGTTGTGACCAACCAGCATGTTGTATCGGTTAGGGTGGCCTCGCAAGCTTGGATAATACCCGCCGCCGTCGCGCATCGTGCCACCTGTTGGTCGACAACTGTTTTAGCAGCCATTTTGGCCGTTTGGGGGGCCAAGCCTGCCAAGTGCACAATGCCGTCAAGCAGACCATAGTTGTCAGTGGTGTTTTGCAACAATGCGACAAGGCTGGCCGTATCGCCAGCACTTGCCTGCACCACCAAATCCCCCCTGGCCTGTAGTTTTTTTGCCAGACAGTCAGAAAGTTGCGCGGAGTAACCCGAGGGATCTGCCAGCAGTATCCAGCTACGCGGCATGGCTTCATGGCTAGTGATTTGTGAAACAGTGCTTTCTGGCTGCCGTGCCAGCAACAAATAAACGCCAGAAAGCGTATCTGGGGCCATCTCAAAAATATCAACAGCGGAATAATGTTGTTGCAATTGGAGCTGCCAAAAAAGCGCAGGACGTTGGTTTGACAGCCAGCCGCCCTTCTCTGCCGGCAGCCAGTGCTTAAGTTGCCCGCCAAACACAAAATCTATCCAGCGCGAAGGGTGTTGCCCAAGAACCAGCAGCGAACCGCCCGGCGCAAGGCAAGCACGGGCATGGGCAAGCGCCGCCAACGCCTGCTCCAGGCTGACAAAATCAAGCGTGACTATGGCAATCTGACAATCAGGTGTAGGGGCAACTTGATCAGAAGCCCCTATTAAGTGGGATTCGACATGCGGAAAGCGCTCCTTAAGCCGGGCAAAATCTTCCAGCGCTGTTGTTGAGGTACTGGCAAAACGATAATCGCAGCAAACAAAGTCCATGGCAATACAAGCATCCATGGCAAATGACGGTGGTCCCTCGCTGATTTCAACCACCCCTAAACGACGACCTTCAGGCATTTGGGCTAAACCTTGGGCAATCAAATCCCTCAAGGCCTGGCCAATCTTTTGCTTTCCACCAGCCCCTAACACTAGCCTTGACAAACTTGACAGTGAAGATTCCTGCGGACATAGCTGCGCCAGCGTCGAACTCCCGGCCAACAGCGGCTTAAGGTACATGCCAATGCGCCCCACCGAGTGGATGATCTGAAAATAATCAGGATAATCGGCCACCAAACTGTTCCAAATATCCTCCGCTGAAGCCTGCACACCTTGTTCCGACAAGATCCCCCAGCCACCAGCGGTAACAGCAATGGTCTGGTCGTCCTTCGCCAACTGTAATAAATGGTCCAGGAATGGCGCCAATTCAGGGTTGGCGGCTTGCAGGGCAAAAATAGCCTGACCCGCCAAGGTCTTGCCATCGGCTGATAAAGCAAGTAATGCCTGGCGGGTAAATCGGCTACATAAGCTATCCAGCAATGGATCGACTTCCTCCGAGTAGCGACGGTGGCTACCTTTAAGGGCGGCATATCTGGCCAATTCGGCCAGTGCTGAATGGACACTGGCATGGGGAATAAGCGGGCCGTTATCGACGTTATCGGGATGGGGCTTGGGGATACCATGGTAATCCAAAAAGCGCAGGTGATCCGCCGCATTTTTACCGAGCCGGACACTACGGAAACGGGCGTCCTTAACCACAGCAACCGCTAAGCCATCCCCATCAAAAATAGTAAACTCCGCCGTCAGCGAGCGTTGGCTTTGGCGCAACAAGGTTGCCTTGGCAACATGGGGCGTCGCCATTTTTGAGCGAAAAATGACTCGTCCCATTTTAATGGGGACAAAAGTAAATCCTGAATGGACTTCCAGCACTTCCCTCAACAATTGGATGATGAGCTGGAAAGTGCAATCCAAAAACGCAGGGTGCAAATGGCTTTGCGCCAATTCGGTGGCCAGGCCTTCGGGGGTTTTGAAGACAGCCAAGGCGGAGCCATCTTCTATCCAGCCATGGTCAACACACTGGAATGCTGGCCCATAAGCCAGCCCTGCCGCCGTTGTAAGCGCCGCATGGCTAGCGCCGGTAAAGTCAGGGGAACGGGTGGGCAATACTGGGCTTGCCAACGTTGCCAACACGTCGCTAGGCTCCGCCAAAATACGCCCCACCGCATGTAGCGACCAGGGCTCAGTGCTACCAAAATCGCGGGCTTTAATCGTGAAACTGCCATCTTTAGGGGCTATGGACAAACGGACAAGCTTAGTTTGATCGGCATTCAGCACTAATGGCGCGGCAATTTCAAGTTCTTCAATTTCTGCCCGGTCGACGGACTGCCAAGCCAAAGCCGCCGCAATGGCAAGCTCTGAAAAGCCTGTACCAGGAAACAAAACCGTACCACCAATGACATGGTCGCCAAGGCTAGGGTTAAGCAGGGTGTCGAGCTGATTTTCCCAGGTGTGCTCATGCTGGGGCAATGGATAACCCAGCAACGGGTGTATTTTTCGCCGGTCCAACAAGCCTAGGGACTCAGAGGTAACTGGATGCCAATGGCGCTCACGCTGCCAAGGGTAATTTGGCAATTGCACAAAGTTTCCAGCTGACGGAAAAAAATGCTGCCATTCAATTTTTGCACCGGCAATCATGACTTGGCTTGCCGCCGACCAAACCCGCTGCGGAGTATCGTCGTAACGGGCCAGCGTCGGTATGATGCGGCCTTCAGCCCCCAAATCCGTTAGACAATCATTGAGGTAACTGCGTAAAACAGCATGTGGACCGATTTCCACAAAAATATTAATGCCATCATCCAAGATATTCTTGATTGCTTGCCCAAACAAAACGGGTTTGCGGATATTATGCCACCAGTAGGCGGCATCCAATTCGGTACCAGCCACCAAGCCACCAGTAACAACTGAAAAAAATGGCACTTGGGTTTTGCTGGGTTTGAGCGCTGCCAATGTTTGCCGAATCTCGGCTTCTATGGTGTCCATTGCCGGACTGTGGAAGGCGTAATCAAGATCAAGCCGTTTGTTAAAGATGCCGCGCCAGGTTAAGCTGGCTTCCATTTTTGCCAACAAGCCTGGATCGCCGGCAATGGTCACGCCACGGGAACTATTGATGCCAGCAATGGCTATCCCGGAACCTAGCCCTAATTCATCAAGCAGGCTTATGGCCGCTTCGTGGCCTAAGCCTACGGCGGTCATTTCACCTAGCCCTTTGGTCGTCCCTTGCAGGCGGCTACGGTGATAAATCACCTCCACAGCCGCTTCCAGTGTTAGCGCACCAGCCGCCCAAGCCGCCGCCACTTCACCCACACTATGGCCCGCCACCGCAACTGGGGCGATACCCCGATGCCGCAGCATTTGCGTAACCCCAACTTGCAACGCAAATAACGCAGGCTGGGCAATTTCAGTATAAGCATAACGGCCCGCCCCATTGCCGCCAGCCAGCTCGTCTTCCAAGGAGTAATCGGCATAGCGGCTAAATAGCTTGTCGATTTCTTGGATAGCCGCCTTAAATACGGGTGCTTCTGCCAACAGGCGTTGCCCCATACCTGCCCATTGCGAACCATTACCTGAATAAATGAAGGCCGGGCCCAAAGGCGAAGATAAAGCAGCCCCCATTTCCACCCCATGGGGAACGGCCACCTCATCGGCAAAATCGCGTAGTGATTGGGCGATAGCTTTAGGCGTGTTACCAAAAACAAGGGCACGGTACCCATGCCATTCACGCCGGAACAAGGCATTATGGGCAATATCGTAAAGTGCCGTTTCTGGCTGGTTTTCTAAAAATAACGAAAACTCGCGGGCTGACGCGGTAAGTGCGGCGGCATCTTTTGCAAAAAGGGCGACAGGCAATAACGTCGCTTTAGCCGTTTTGGCCATTTTGGTCTTAGGCCGCTCGTAGCTTTCCAAAATAACATGGGCATTTGCACCGCCAAAACCAAAAGAGTTGACACCTACAATCAATTTGCCTGATTTTTTCAACGGCCGATTTCGGGTAACAACTTCAATGTTCAATTCCTCAAATGGAATTGTCGGGTTAGGGTTTTCAAGGCCAATGGTTGCTGGCACTATGCGATGCCGGATACAGTGCAGCGCTTTCACCAACCCTGCCACACCAGAAGCGGTTTCGAGGTGACCCATATTGCTTTTTACTGAACCTATCAGCAAGGGATTGTTTTTGGCACGGCGTTTGCCCAGCGCATCACCAATTGCCCGCGCCTCAATCGGGTCGCCGACAATAGTACCCGTGCCATGGGCTTCCAAGTAATCAATTGATGAAGGGTCGATGCCCGCCTGAAAATAAGCCTGCTCCATCAACGCCGCTTGGGCCAAGGGGTTAGGGACTGTCAAACCTGATTTTCGGCCGTCAGTGTTAATCGCGGAATTGGCAATAACCGCCAAGATAGGATTACCATCAGCCACCGCCAAATCATAATCTTTGAGAAAAAAAACACCGCCACCTTCAGAGCGCACATAACCATCGCCGGATGCATCAAAAACGCGGCATCGCCCGTGTCGGGACAACATGGATGCCTTGGAAAACGTGATGAACCCATAAGGATGGAGGTGCAAGCTTACCCCGCCAGCCAAGGCCTGCACGCTTTCACCAGAAAGTATTGATCGGTAAGCCTGATGAAAAGCCACCATAGAAGAGGAACAAGCCGTGTCTATCGCCATACTGGGGCCACGCAAATCCAGCACATAAGAAATGCGGTTGGCGGCAATGCTGGCCGTATTGCCAGTGGCTACCGATGAATCAACGGCAGCCAGATCCTCGGCCATCCTATAAGAATAATCCGCACTGGCAATACCGATAAAAACACCACACTGGCTGCCACGAATTGTAGACGGCTTGACACCTGAATTTTCCAAAGCCTCCCAACTCATTTCCAGCAACAAACGCTGCTGCGGATCCATCAATGCGGCTTCGCGTGGGGAAATGCCAAAAAAACCGGCATCAAATGTCGAAACATCCCCCAAAGATCCTGCTGCAAACGTGTAGCTAGTACCCGGATGGCTTTTGTTGGGGTGCAAGAAGCTATCCAATGCCCAGCGCTCTTCATTAACACGGCTTACCAAGTCGCGGCCATCCAATAAGTCTTGCCAATATTGTTGGGTGTTTGTACTTGGGAATCTGAATGAAAACCCGATGATTGCAACTCGCCTTGTCATTATTGTTGAATTCTCTATATAAAATTAAGGGGCGCCCCTAAGCGCACCACCAGCATCCAGGTGCCAACCATAAGCTTGGAACACTGCCGCCAATTGAAACATCAATGCAACGCAGTCGGGCTTGACTAGGAATAAGCCGCATACCTACTTGTTTTGCTGCCACCTCTTAAAAATAAAACAGCTAGTGCTAGTTAGACTTAAAAGTGATATGGCAAAATATCATTGTACTATGTTGATAGCTTACCCGTGCAAGCTTTTAACGGTATTTTCCGCTGCATCATTTAAGCAAAGGGAGCGTGTTTATATACCCTTGGACGACGTCAATATCAGCGGCACAACCTCAATTAAGGGGCAAAGATAGGGGCGTGCAATGGTTTAGGACATTGCCGGACAAGCCACCACTGGGCTTGTCCGGCCTAAAGCGGCGCTAAATTTTTTCGGATTGGGGGCCAACAATGCTAAGGCCAGCGGACGATGCATCAGCATTAACCGTGTTTGCCTATATCGTGTAGTTTATGTATAACGATTTCGGTAACCATTTATTGTGGCAATGGCGCCTTGGAAAACAGGCCGGGGCATAAGATACGCTATAGTAAGTAACCCGGCATAAGTTGTTTAGCGTTAATATTGATGGCTATAAACGTGGGGGCGGCTTTAGCCGCCCCCACGGTTTAGTCGGGTAACTTATGGACACCGCTTATGTGCTTGGTGCCGCCGCCCATATTGTAAACGACGTATTTTATGGCCTTAATGCCACCGAAAGCCAGCGGATGCAGCAAGGCTTTAGCGCACTGATGTATAGCCGCCAGGCACACCGTTTTTGGACAGCACAATTTGCCAGAGTTGGTTGCCCCGTGCACGGAATGCGCCGGCACAAGAGAGCAAATAGTATTTCCACATCAGAAAAAAGCGTTGGTCATAGTTTTCTTTTATGGTATTCCACTGGTTTGAGAAATTTTCAAACCAGCACATCAAGGTCTTATCGTAATCCGGGCCAAAATTATGCCAATCTTCCATCACAAATTGGCCTTCAATGGCTTTGGCTATTTGTTTTATGGACGGCAGCATACCACCGGGAAATATGTATTTGTCCATCCAAGGATCGGTGATGATAACGGATTTATTACCGCCTATGGTATGCAGTAGGAACAAGCCTTCATCTTTAAGGCAGCGGCGGGCAACTTTCATATAATGGCTATAATTTTTATAGCCAACATGTTCAAACATGCCGATAGAGACGATGTGGTCAAAAGGCTCGTTGAGCTCCCGATAATCGGCAAAGCGTATTTCTATGGGAAGGCCAGCGCACAATTCCCGGCACAAAGCGATTTGTTCACTGGAAAGGGTCACGCCCACACAAGAAACTTGGTATTTTTCGACGGCATATTTCATAAAACTGCCCCAGCCGCAACCGATGTCCAATACCCGTTGTCCGGGCTGTAAATTTAACTTTCGGCAAATCAGGTCAAATTTATGTTCTTGTGCTTCAGCCAAGGTTTTTGCCTTGGGCCAATAGGCACAGCTATAGGTTAATCTGGCATCCAACATCGAACGATACAGGTCATTACCGATATCATAATGGTGTTTGATGATGCTGGAAGTCAGGTGTTTGCTTTGCTGGTTTATAAAGTAGGCCCACAGACCATTCTTGATTGATTGGGGATCCAACAACACCCGGCTCTTAACTTGGGCGGAACAGAATTTACTGAACAATTCATCAAGCTGCCCACAATCCCACCAACCGTCCATATAAGCCTCCCCCAATCCTAGTGAACCTTGGGTCAATATGCGTTCATACAAAGCGGGGTTATAAACAGAAATGTCCCACGGATTATTGCCATTAAAGGCGATACCCGTGCCATCCAATAACTTTTCCAGTTTTTGCCGAAATTTATTTTGCGTAATATCAATTGTGTTTGCCATAGTTATGCTCCAGCTTACAACTTGGGTACACCAAGCACCCAAGGGCAGATAGAATTTTATGAGTGGTGGTGTCAAATTATCCAGTGGGCGGATATTTATTTGCCTGACCCGCCTTATTTTAAAACAGGTATTGGCAAATATTCCTTATAATTTTAAGGTGTTGCCTGAACACCCTACAATCAACCAAGCAACACAGGGTTTGGGTCGCTAAAGCTTGCTGAAACGATAGCCGGTGATGACGGCAGATAAGGGTATTGTGCCTGGCAAAAGTTTTGCCGTTATTTCCCTGAAGTGGCTATGCGGGGATTATTACCGACCAATCACTAGCGGGGCTTTCTAAAACAGGGTCTTTCAGATTATTATGTCAGCTTGTTGCCACAAGGTGGCCCACAATGATTTATGATAAGGCCTTATGAGAATCTGTAAGTTACTCCCATTGATATTCGTGCACTTGGTTTTAGTGGCTTGTGGACAGCCTGGGCCGCTTTATCTGCCTGGCACAGCGCCCCCTATCCATGTTGAGCCGGAACCCAAAACCAAACCTGAACCCACACCTGAAACCAAAAAAATTAACTGACCATGGATTATTTTAATTACCGCAACCGCACACTTTTTGCCGAAGATGTGGCTGTACAGGACATCGTTTACCAATATGGCAGCCCTTGTTACATTTATTCCAAAGCTACCCTAGAGCGGCATTGGCGGGCTTTTGACCAGGCTTTTGGCAAGCACGCGCATTTAATTTGCTATGCAGTAAAAGCCAACTCCAATATCGGCTTGCTTAATTTGTTGGCGCGTTTAGGTTCGGGTTTTGACATAGTTTCCTTAGGTGAGTTGGAACGGGTGCTTGCTGCAGGTGGCGACCCTAAAAAAATTGTATTTTCAGGTGTGGGTAAACGTGAGGACGAGATTTTAGCGGCGCTAAAAATTGGCATACGTTGCTTTAACATTGAAGTCAGTGGTGAGCTAGACCGCATTAACTCGCTTGCAGGCCAACTGGGGGTGGTAGCCCCGGTATCTTTTCGGGTCAACCCTGATGTGGATGCCAAAACCCACCCGTATATTTCCACTGGCTTAAAAGAAAATAAATTTGGCATAGACATAGGCCAGGCCATCAGTGAATATCACCGCGCCGCCGCCATGGCGAACATCAATATCATCGGGATTGATTGCCATATTGGCTCACAATTGACAGAAACCCGGCCTTTCCTTGATGCCCTGGATAAAATCCTTGACCTGGTTGCCCTCCTTAAAGCCGATGGCATCCATTTGCACCATCTGGATTTAGGGGGCGGTTTGGGCATCCGTTATAACGAGGAACAGCCGCCTGAGCCAGCCGATTATATCCAAGCCGTTTTGACCCGCTTAGGCGACACGGATTTTGAAATTTTATTGGAACCAGGCCGTGCCATTGTTGGCAATGCGGGCATTTTGGTGACCCAAGTTGAATATCTCAAACCGACCGCCCATAAAAACTTTGCCATCGTTGACGCGGCGATGAACGATTTGGTACGCCCCTCCTTGTACGGCGCTTGGCAAGAAATTATCCCTGTCAACTTGGACAGTGACGCCCCCGAACAGCGCTGGGATATCGTCGGGCCAGTTTGTGAGACAGGCGACTTTTTAGGTAAAGACCGTGCACTTAGCTTATCGCCCGGGGATTTGTTGGCGATACGCTCATCGGGTGCTTATGGTTTTTCCATGAGTTCCAATTACAATGCCCGCCCACGCGTTGCTGAACTGATGGTCGATGGCGACCGGGTCTATTTGGTTAGGGAGCGGGAAACGATTACCCAGCTTTGGGCTGGTGAACATTTGCTGCCTTAATTTGAACCCTGCCCCCATCGGCCCCGCAACAGCATGAATAACATAATGATCAAGTTCACTAAAATGCACGGCTTAGGCAATGATTTTGTGGTCATAGATGCCATTAACCAAAGCATTTACTTAACGCCAGAACAAATTCGACGTATGTCTGACCGCCATTTCGGCATTGGTTTTGACCAGCTATTGCTGGTGGAACCCCCTGTCAGCGCCAATGCCAACTTTAAATACCGAATTTTTAATGCCGATGGCAGTGAAGTTGGGCAATGCGGTAATGGCGCCCGTTGTTTTGCCCGCTTTGTCCGTGACAAAAAATTGTCTGACCAAAATGAAATACGCGTGGACACCACTAGCGGCCAATTGCTGCTAAGCTTCACAGATGATGGCCTGATTACGGTCAATATGGGTGTGCCTAGGTTCAAACCCTCTGAAATTCCTTTGCAAGCCGAACAAGAGGCGCTCTGTTATAAGGTGGCTGTTGATGGCAAGGAACTGGCTTTTGGTGCTGTTTCCATGGGTAATCCCCATGCGGTGATCCAAGTTGATGAGGTGCGGACAGCCCCGGTCGCTAGTGTGGGTGAAGCGTTGGAAAGCCATGCGCTATTCCCTGAACGTGCCAATATTGGCTTTATGCAAATTGTCGACAAGCAGCATATTAAACTGCGCGTCTATGAGCGCGGTGCCGCCGAAACTTTGGCCTGCGGTAGCGGGGCCTGTGCTGCGGTGGTTATTGGTATTGGGCAAGGTTTGTTGGATCATAAGGTTACCGTTGAACTACCGGGCGGTGATTTAGCAATCAGTTGGCAAGGACGGGGTGAACCGGTATTAATGACCGGTTCCGCCATCACTGTATTTGAAGGGAGCATCGAATTATGACGATAAACACAGCCGATTTGAGTGCCGCCCAAGTTGAAGTTTACTTGCAACAAAACCCCGATTTTTTCCATGAACATTTAAACCTGCTTGAACAATTGAGCGTCCCGCATCCGAGTGGCACGGCCATTTCCCTGATTTCAAAGCAGCTGGAATTATTTCGGGGCAAGCACCTGGAAATGGAAAGCCAGCTTAATGCCCTGATAGAAATTGCCAGGGACAACGACACCTCCTTCATCCGTATGCACAAGCTTACCTTGGCCTTACTTGAGGCTGCATCGTTGGAGCAAGCCCTTGCCAACCTTGATAGTGTTTTGTCCGAGTATTTTTTAACGGACTATGTGGCCGTGCGTATTATCAAACAGTGTCCAGAGCCCGCTATCCCCAATTTGTTCATAGAACCGGGCAGCGAGGATTTGCAGCCTTTCCTTAGGGAGCTTAGTGGCAATCAGCCCAAGTGTGGCAGGCCGACCTTAGCCCAAGCCAAAGTGCTGTTTGGTGATGCGGCGGCCAAAGTCCGGTCTTGTGCGATCATCCCAATGAATTTCACCGAACTGGAGGGTATTCTGGCAATCGGTAGCCGTGAAGAAGACCGTTTCCATTACAGCATGGGGAACTTGTTTTTAACCCATATCAGCGAAATTATTGGTACGCGCTTAATTTCCCTGTTGCGGCAACAAGACCATGCAGGCTGACGCGCAGCAAATGTTGGCTGATTTTTTTCAGCAGCTGACGGTTGAAAAACGCGCCTCTGAACATACCGTCAAGAGTTACCAGCGGGATATTAAGCACTTAAGCCAGTATTGCCAAACCCAGTCCATAACGCATTGGGCAAACCTTAAGCAAACTGATATCCGGGCGCATATCGCAGGCCGCCACCGGCTAGGCATAGGCAGTGCCAGCTTGCAACGTGAATTGTCAGCCATACGCAGTTTTTATAATTTCCTATTAAAAAAGCAACTTGCTGACATCAATCCCGCCCAGGCCGTCCGTGCCCCCAAACAAGCCAGAAAACTGCCAAAAACCTTGGATGTTGACCAAGTCAATGGACTCTTGGATGCGGGTGCAAATTCAGCCTTGGAAATCCGTGATCTGGCTATGTTTGAATTGTTCTATTCTTCAGGGCTACGACTGAGCGAATTGGCCAACCTTAACTTGGTGGACGTGGACTTGCCCGACAAGGCCTTGCTGGTTCGCATCGGCAAAGGCGGGAAATCAAGGATTTTGCCGATAGGCAGCAAAGCGGTTACGGCTATCACCCATTGGTTGCAGCAGCGACCAAAAACAGCCGCCGCTACTGAACAGGCCTTATTTGTTTCAAACCGGGGCACACGGTTAGGCCAACGCAGCATCGAATTAAGGTTGGCGGAGTGGTGTAAAAAGAAAGGCATCAGCGAACATATCCACCCCCACATGCTAAGGCATTCTTTTGCAAGCCACTTACTGGAGTCTAGCCAAGACTTAAGGGCCGTCCAAGAATTGCTGGGGCACAGCAATATCGCTACGACACAGATCTATACCCACTTGGATTTCCAACATCTGGCGGCTGTTTATGACCAGGCCCATCCCAGGGCCAAAAAAAAACCTGAAACGCCCCCTGCTTCCTAGGCAAAATAGTTAAAAACCTGCTAACATGGCAACTATTTTTCAGACAAAAGAAATCTGCTTTATCAACACACACACCCTTTTTACAGGATAGCGGAAATGGCAGCAAGCGATACACTGGATGATGTAAAATCGAAAGGAATACTTTGGGGCTTTGGTGTTCTTACCCTCGCAGTCGTCGTTGTTCTCATCATATTGGGGGCGTGGTGGGGAAGTGAGCCGGGCCAATTTAACATTCAGGATGAAGCCCTCAAACGGGCGAAAGAAACTGACACCTCGGACATACCGGTTGGTTATACCTACACCAACACCTTAGCCCATATCGCTGAAGTGTTGCTACATAAAAGCGGTGGTTATATCACCAACGACGTCGCCCCCCCCGGCGTGTTGCTCGACAACATTTCCAATTGGGAATATGGCGCCTTGGTTATGTTGCGCGATGCCACCACGGCTTTAAGAAACCACTTTGCCAGGGATCAGTCACAGTCAGCCGAAGACCCTGATTTGGCGATAGCCGAGCCCTATTTCTATTATGAGCATAACTCATGGGCATTACCCTCCACAGAGGCAGAATACCAAAAAGGCATTGATGCTTTGCACAAATATATGTCCCGCCTGCAAAAATATGGCGGCCCGGTAAAAAAGGCCCAGTTTTATTCTAGGGCGGACAACCTTTGGCAATATACCGAGGTGGTGATTAAGCGTTTGGGAGGACTGTCCACACGCTTAAGTGCAAACAGTGCTGGTGGCAACTATGGGCCCGGGCTAACTGAGCTTGAAAAGCAGGCGGCAGATGAAAAAGGCACACCGACAACACGGGTGACATGGCTAGAAATCGACGACGTTTTTTATGAGGCACGGGGTGCCAGCTGGGCCTTATTGCACATTTTAAGGGCCATAAAACACGACTTTGCCGACATTCTGCTGGATAAACGGGCCATGCGTACGGTTGATATTATGATTAAGGCCATGGAAAATGCCCTGACCCCCGTGTTAAGCCCAATGATTTTAAACGGTAGCGGCTACGGCCTGTTTGCCAACTACTCCCTGTCCATGGCAAATTATATTGCGCGCGCCAATGCTGCCGCACTTGATTTACGTGACATTATGAACCGAGGTTAATGAACTATTATGGATGAGCAAATCAACTACAACTTAACGCAATTGAGCACGTGGAAACGTATTTTTTTCATGCTGGTTTTTGCCGCCATCGGCGCATTGGTCAGGATGATACTGTGGGCGGTCATTATTTTGCAGGTCGCCTCTGCATTGTTGACCGGAAAAGCCAACCAAAACATCTTAAGTTTTGGCCGCAGCCTTTCCATCTACATTTACCACATCATGCTATTTTTGACGTTCAATACCGAAACTCTGCCATTCCCTTTTTCGGCATGGAACCTAACGGCGGACTTGCAACTACCCAAGGGTGATCTGTAAGCGTATAGATAATAGCTGTTAAGAAGCAAGCTTAAGGGGCTTAGTCTCTAGTGCCTTAAGCTTGCTACAGATCATCTTCATCGTCAAATTCATCCCCCATTCCGAACGCCTCTTCGTCTTCATCATCGAACTCATCCCCTGCTTCAAACGCGTCTTCGTCATCAATCTCCCCAGTTTCTTCAAAGTCGTCTTGCTGTTCAGATTCGTCCATATCCTCAAACACATCGTGCTCACTAAGCGCAAACAAGTCTTTCAAATAACGGTATAGCAATCTGGATGATTTGGGCGGTTTATTGGCTTCTGTTTCTTTTTGGATATTGCGTAATAATTGCCTTAGCTGCTGCCTGTCCGCATAGGGGTGTTCATCAAGCAACTCCGTCATGGCCGCAGTGCCGCCAGCAATCAGCTTGTCGCGCCAGCGTTCAAGCACATGATGCTCCCTGACCGCATGTGCGCTTTGGCTTTTCATACGGGCCAGCTTTTCCAGCACGGGGTCTGTATCGATTTTATTGAGCTGACCGGTAATAAACTTTAACAGTCGTTTTCTGGCACCTTTATGTGGCATACCTGAAACTTCCACTAGCGCCTTATGGATGTTTTCCGGCAAAGCCAAGCTTTTTAAGTGCGGCAAGGACAACTCAGACAGCTCTTCGCTCAAGGCAAAAAGCACGGCCAAACCCTTCTTGAGCTGGGTTTTATTGGGCCTGACCGCATAATAAACGATCTCACCGTTTTCATCATATTCGTATTCGTAATCGTGCTCTTCATTCATCATGGTCATTCAATCGTTTTGTCAAAAAATGTCAGCTACTTTACCATAGACTGATTGATGATTTTCCATGCTTCTAGTTTTTGCACAAATTTTAGTGTTGCAAACGCAGGGCTAGTAGAGGGCAAGCAATGATACTCAAGGTAAGAAAAATGCGCGGCCAAGTTAGGCAAAACGTTTTTCCGGTAAAGTTTTTCGGCCACTTTACCATTAAAGAACACACGCTTAATGCCGGGGTGGGCGGCAAATAACCCGACAAAGTCATTGGCCTTAACAGAAGCCGGATTGATCTTGGCATCCATGCTTCCAACGCGCTGGCAACTTTGCAACACATCCCATAAAGCCACCTGATTTTTCATCAGCAACTCTTTGCGCTGTAGGTAATTTAGTACCGTCTGATCGCCAAACAAGGCTTCCATGATCGGCCAGAAGGCATTTTTGGGATGCCCATAATATTGGTGTTTTAACAACGAGCTTACACTGGGCATGGTGCCCAAAATTAGGCTGTGGGCATTGTCTGATACAATGGGGGGAAAGCCTTCAACAGCTGACATAGTTCACACCTTCTAAAATATACTTTAATTTTATACCAGCAAATTTGCGATAATAGGCAGTCATTATTTATACAGGAACTCAGTCGCCCATGTGGTTTAAAAATCTTAGTGTTTTTCGTCTTACCGAAGCCTTCACCTTAAGTCCAGAAGAACTGGAACAAAAACTTGAGCCGCTTTCCTTCCGGCCCTGCGGCCCGCACGAGGAATTTACTTTTGGCTGGACTGCGCCCTTAGGTAAGGGGGCCCAACAACTCATACACAGCACTGACGGCTTTATGATGCTGTGTGTAAAAAAAGAAGAGAGGGTATTACCATCTTCCGTTGTTAATGAGCTGGTACAAGAAAAAATCAGTGAAAAAGAAGAGCAGCAAGCCCGCAAATTATCCAAAAAAGAACGCACTGAAATTAAAGATGAGCTGATTTTTGATTTATTACCTAGAGCTTTCACTTTTTCACGCAAGATTTACGCCTATATTGATCCAAAAGGTGGCTGGGTGATTGTTGATGCGGCATCGGCAAAAAGTGCCGAAGATTTGCTCAGTTTGTTACGTAAATCGTTAGGTTCATTGCCTGCGGTTCCCCTTAATACCCTAGAAAAACCCACGGCAACCATGACCCAATGGTTGCTTAATAATAGCGCGCCTGACGATATTACCATCGAAGACGAATGCGAGTTGCGCTCCCCCGAAGAGGCCGGCGGCATTATCCGCTGCAAACGCCATGATTTGGCATTGCCTGAGATTAAAAACCATTTGGATACGGGTAAGGAAGTGATCAAGTTGGCAGTCAGCTGGGCAGACCGTATTGCCTTTATTATTGACGAAAACTTGGCCATCAAACGCCTGCGCTTTCTGGATCTGATCCAAGACCAAGTGGCGGATATAGAAACAGGCGATGAGGCCGCACAATTTGATGTCGATTTTTCGATTATGTCTGCGGAATTGGCGAATTTTTTGCCGCGCCTGATAGAACTGTTTGGCGGGGAAAATAAGGCATAAAAAAAGCCCGGCGGGTATACCCGCCGGGCTTTTTAAGAACTAAAGCAACAAAGCTTATTTTTGCATTGTTTTTCTGAACAGGTTGTCCAATTTGCTGTTAGTGTCTTGAGCATATTGAGCAGCACGGTTAGCGGCTGATTCAGCTGCTGCTGCCTTAGCAGAAGCGTCAGCTGCTGCAGATTGTGCACTTGCAGCGTCAGAAGAAGCTTGAGCTACAGAAGTTTTCAAACCTTCAACTTCAGCTTTCAATTGGTCGAACTCTGAGCTAGAAGCACAGCCAACAACCAAGCTAGCAACCATAGCAATCATTGATAATTTCATTACTTTTTTCATATTATTTTCCTTAAGGCAAAGTTATTACTACAAAAAAACATTATAGCTGGTGTAAATTTTATCATTGTTTGATGAAAATTCCAGCTTTATTTTATTTTAACCACAGTTCCGGTGTCTATTAAATGACTTAAGTGGTCAATTTGAGGGTTAGTCAAAGCAATACAGCCGTGAGTCCAATCAAATGCTTCATGAATTCTCGCATCAGCGCTACCAAGGCCATGGATACCGATTTGTCCACCCAACGGGGTGTTCTGTGGTGGTATTTGATGATACTGATGCGCGGTGATAATGCGTTCGTATGTGAGCCTATCAATAACGCCTTTTTTTAAGGCATGATCGGCATCATCTACAGACGGATAATTTAATCCAAAAAACTTACGAAAGCTACTTTTTTCACCCACCCAGCCTATTTTGTATTCACCAAAAGGGGTAATATTATCTCCCCTATGGGATTTTAAACCTGCTCCAGCGCGGCCTATTGCAATCTCATTTAAGGTCTCAATCGTAAAATCGCCTTTTTTTACCTCGATTTTCCTGGCCGCAGTGTCAACCAATAACCAAACATCGCTGCCAGCTGAAGCCGCAACAGAAAATAAACTACCACATATTAATAAATAAATTCGCAACATATTAAAATCTACACTAGAAAGGGTTTTTGGTGTATTTTATCAACCACGTTAATGTCGTCCTAAGGATCAAACATGCAAATAGAAACTATCGAAACACACGCTTACAACGATCAGAATCCAGGCACATCAGGCCTTAGAAAAAAAGTTAAAGTATTTGAACAGCCCGGATACCTGGAAAATTTTGTCCAAGCCATATTTGACTCTTTAGAAGACTTTTCTGGCAAAACTTTGGTACTGGGCGGGGATGGCCGCTATTTTAACAGAGTCGCCATACAAATCATCATAAAAATCGCCGCTGCCAACGGCTTTGGCGAACTTATTATCGGCCAGGGTGGCCTGCTGTCCACGCCCGCCGCTTCACATATTATCAGGAAATATCAGGCTTTTGGAGGCTTGATCCTGTCCGCAAGCCATAACCCAGGCGGCCCCAATGAAGATTTTGGCATAAAATATAATGTCGGCAATGGTGGCCCCGCCCCTGAAAAATACACTGACGCATTCTTTCAGCGCAGCCAAGTTATCGATAGCTATAAAACTGCCATAATTGAAGATGTCGATTTGGATAATCTGGGCAGCCAACAAATTGACGGGCTTAAGGTCACCATTATTGACCCGGTCACAGATTATGCCGCACTGATGCAATCAATTTTCGACTTTAACTTGCTTAAGCAAAGCATCAGTTCTGGCTACATCACGCTGATGTTTGACGCGATGAGCGCTATAACCGGCCCTTACGCCAAAAGAATTTTGGTTGACATGTTAGGTGCCGCCCCTGATTCAGTGATTAATGCCGAACCCTTAGAAGATTTTGGCGGCCATCATCCTGACCCTAACCTAGCCCATGCCCACGAACTGGCCGAGCGCATGTTCAGTGCTGGTGCGCCGACCTTTGGTGCCGCTTCTGATGGTGATGGCGACCGCAACATGATCACTGGCAGCAATATTTTTGTAACGCCGAGTGACAGCTTAGCCATTATGGCTGCGAACGCGCATTTGATTCCTGCTTACGCCAAGGGCTTAAGCGGTGTTGCCCGCTCCATGCCAACTAGCCAGGCAGTGGATCGCGTTGCCGCTTGTTACAACATCCCTTGCTATGAAACCCCCACAGGCTGGAAATTTTTTGGCAATTTGCTGGATGCCGGAAAAATCACCCTGTGTGGTGAAGAAAGCTTTGGTACAGGATCAGACCATGTGCGTGAAAAAGATGGCTTGTGGGCAGTGTTGTTCTGGCTGAATTTGATTGCAGTAAAACGGATGCCGGTGGCCGACATTGTCCATGAACATTGGCAAAAATTTGGCCGGGACATTTATTGCCGCCATGATTATGAAGCGGTGGAAACACCAGTTGCCAATGCCATCGTTGACTGTTTGCGCCAGCAAATAACAACCCTGCCCGGCCAAAGCTTTGGCGAATACGTCGTTAAATATGCCGATGAGTTCTGTTATGAAGACCCGATAGACGGCAGCATCAGCAAAAACCAAGGCATACGCATAGGTTTTGAAAATGGCTCACGGATTGTTTTTCGCTTATCCGGCACAGGCACGGTCGGCGCGACCTTACGGATTTATATTGAACGCTTTGAAGCAGATGCCACACGCCATAACCAAGACGCGCAAGTAGCCTTGGCAGAATTGATCGAACTAGCCGAACAGTTTTGCGAAGTCAAAAAACGCACTGGGCGGGTTGCGCCAGATGTCACCACTTAAGCTAAACTAGCCAATTTAGTTGCTAAGGGGTGGGCACAAACTATTGTGCCCACCCTGCCCCGTTTTAAGACCGTTACCGATTTTCGTCATCCCAAATCACCGCTCAAACAGCCAATTCAGGAACTGGATGGCTAGCTCACTTTGAAAAGCCAATAAACTGCCGATAAGGTGATCCTTGCTTCCAAGTGAAGGCTTCCGTGTAATAGTGCATCAGGGCCAAATAGCCCAATAGCCCTAAAGTGATGGCTTTGTGGATTTCAATGTCAAACAGGTATTTAGTCAAAACTTCTACTATTTGATCGCCATAGGCCTGCAAAACAAACGCCAATATAAACGAGCAGACAGGTAGCACAAAAAAGATGTGCATCCGGCAGCGGGCGGCGCAACGGTACATAAAATTCTGTGGATGATGGTAATGCTTATTGTAATCATGGGTCACATAGAAAATAAAAGCAGTCGCATCATGAACTAACCTAGGCACTAAAATGGCCAAAAAGTAATACTGTTGCAGATACAGATAAAAACTACTCAGGACCAGAAAAATATTGCCCCATAAAAACCATTTGCCAAATGTCGTGCTGACGTACCGTTGGCAATAAATGCCACTCAAAACCAGCCCTAAACACAGAAATAGGGTAATCTCCTTAATCCATTCCGTTTGCTGGGCATCCAAGCTATTTTTTAGAAAAATGCCGATATAAACAAATAGCCCCGCCGCAACACTCAGCCACAACAAAAGATAAAATGCCCAAGTGGGCAATTGGCAAACGCCACGCCCCACACCATGCTGTTGCTTAAGCACATGGAAGACAGTCCATCCTGCCACCAGCACATAAAAAACCCGGTAAGGGACGAATAGGCTACCGACACCAAACACAATGGCAATGGCGACAGTCATTATTGTAAGCTTTCGCTGATAGAGCTTCAGATAGGCCGTGTTACCCACTAATAACAAGGTGCTGGCAATAATGTGGGGGGTTCCGAACAGGATTTGGAACAATAAAAAGTGGGTGGGTCTATTGGGCAGGTTTTCCCTCAAAAAGTTTTGCCAAAACCAACCGTCGAATAACTGTAGCGCCAAGCACAGCGGTATGATGGCATACAGGCCCAGCAATAGCTTGAATGACACAGTTAGTTTGCGTCCGTCAGTTAAATCGTGTGCCATAATTGTTTGCGCTGACATGGATCATCCTCATTTATAATTGTTATAGTAACAAACAGCGGCTAAATTACACTGATTATTCAGATGCTTTCAAGTATTCCTTTTTATTTTGGCAAAAAAATATGACAACACCGTTTCGGTTACATCCCCGCTTAGCGCAAGACTGTATTACTATTGGCTGCTTTGATTTGTGCCGGGTGTTATTGATGAATGACAGCCAGTTCCCTTGGTTTATCTTGGTGCCAGAACGGGCTGATATTAATGAAATATACCAGCTCAGCAAAACCGATCAGTTTGCGTTGGCCGAAGAATCCAGCTATCTGGCAGAAAATCTGGCGGCATTATATACCGCAGATAAAATGAATATTGCCGCCATAGGTAATTTGGTACCGCAGTTGCACATCCATCACGTCGTCCGTTATCAAACTGACAAAGCGTGGCCAGCACCAATCTGGGGGAAATTTGCAGCTATCCCTTATGGGCCGCAGCAATTGGCCGATGCAGTAGCGCAAATGCAAGAACGGCTAAAAAAACTCAAGCCATTGTTCATTGGCCAGTAAGCGATTAGCGTCACTTGGATAGAAAATAATTGATGGCACCTATCAATGGTGTGCGTGGGTTCAAAGATAATTTAACCGAGATATTATCGAGCATAGGAAAAAACCGGCCTTTCGCCTTAAATGACCGAATAAAATCACCGTTTTGGATGGCGGGCAATATTTTGGGGGCGATGCCGCCGCCGATAAAAACCCCGCCTGTAGCCAGTGACTTTAACGCTAAATTGCCGGTTTCCGCCCCATACAATTCCACAAACAAACGGACTGTTTCCTCACATAAAGCATCAGCGCCGACAATGCCTAGCCCGGAAATAAGCGCATTCCTATCAGTATCGGAAGGGTTATTGGCAACACTAGGACAAGGCGGGGCAAATCCTTGTGCGCAGAGAAAATCATAAATATGGCTAAACCCGATGCCGGAAAGTATGCGCTCATAGCTAACATGCTCAGGATAGTATTTTCGTAGATAGGCCAATAACTGATCCTGCTGGGCATTTTGCGCGGCAAAATCGCTATGGCCGCCTTCAGTGGCCATCGGTAGATGTTTCGCACCATCCCAATACAAAATGGCTTCACCCAAGCCCGTACCAGCAGCAATAACGGCAATATTACCTGCTTGGGCGACAGCATTTGGGTTCAATTCCAGCAAATCACTTTCCGGTAGCGATAACATGCCTAAGGCCATGGCCTCCAAATCGTTCAGTAGTTTTACTTGGGGTGTGCCCAATTTTGCTTTTAGACTGTCGGCATCCAGCAACCAAGGTAAATTGGTAGTGTGGCAGCGTTGGTTGACTACGGGGCCTGCAACACCAAAACACGCTGATGTAACCGTTTTGCTTGTGGGTAAAAATGCCGTCAGAATGTCATCAAACTCTGAAAAGTGCCGACTTGGGTAGGATTGTTCTTGTAGTTGGGTCAGCGTACCGTCCGGTGCTTTGCTTAAGAGCGTCAAAACTGTTTTTGTACCACCGATGTCGCCTGCAAGTATCACTGTGAACGCCCCTAATTATGGTTGAATGGTTTTCAGCCAAGAAGCCCCTTATCCGCATAGGGTAGCTAGTGCGATAAAAGAGTCCTAAACTAGCCTACATTCTACCTAATTTTTAAAGTGGGCAGATGGTTTTCAAGCAATGATTGTGCTTTTTTCTGGGAATTTTGTCGTTTTTGAGGATAAGGCCGTTTTAAGGGAAAACAGCCACTAGGTATTATTGGGTTGTGGTATTTTGGGCGCTTTAAGTACTCCAGGGCTAACCCTGCCTAAAGCGCCCAAAAACGGGTTATTTAGTCTTTTATGTTCGCATCAAGCCGTGCATAACAAGCACTATTATGGCCGCACATCCCCATTAGAAAAGTACGTGAATAGCATTGGTAAAAATACCATGATGGAGTAAAAGACAGCGAGAACACCAACAACCTTTAATATCATATATAATTTGTCCATAACATAAGCCCCTATTTTATAATTAATTTTATATCCTCTTTGGCAATATACCCCAAAAAACAAAAAGGGCAACTGGGATTTTATTGCTGGGTATTCACAAGGACAGGGCTACTGTGGCAGCACAGGAAATGGTAGTTTTTTAGTATGGACAGAGAGGCAAGCATGGCTAGAACGAAGCTAAGTGTGGCCAGATTTTACAAGCCAGGAAAATCATAAAAATCCACATGCAAACCCGGTATACCCAGCTGTTGGATGTGCAAGGCATTTTTTCCCTCTTCATAAGCCAGCAGTTTGCCTTCTTGTTGGCTAATCCTAAACGCCAGTGCGTAAGATAGCACCCGGATGGGGTAATCCCGTGGCAATTGCTGTAAATAAGGTTGTATGCTGGTAAAGTCGGTTGCACCATATTCCTGCATGATAAACTTTAGCCCACCGTTAGCAGGGCCAATATTGTATGCAAGCAGCCCCAAAAACAAATCATCATTCATCTGGGCCAAATAATATTTTAAAGTCGCGGCTGCCAAATAGGCATTATGTCGGGGTTTTATGAGTGAAAGCGGGTGTTCTGCCAGACGCTTGCCGGCTTGTTCCACCACCGCTTTAGGTAGTTGGGTGAGCTGAAACAAGCCCCGCCCGCCGTCTTTGCTGTCACGTGGCAAAAAGGACGATTCTGTGGCCGCAACCCCTTGCAACAGATTAGCATCAAGGTCAAATGCACGCGCGGCATCAATAATTGCGGGCTTATAAGGTTGGGCGCGGTCAAGCATACGCTGCAATTGTGCCGCATCATAACGGCGGTAAGCGGCATAAACCTGATGCGCCAGCGTCACACTGCCAGCTTCTTGCTTACCACCGACTAGGGTACGGAAGTGGGCGCGGGCTGAAGCAAATTGGTCCTGCATGGAAACCCAAGCTATCAATAAGGCGAGGCAAACAGACAAGATAGGGGCCAAAACTGATGACTTGGCGTGCAACCATTTCCTAAGTTTCCACCAGCCGATGAGTAATCCAGTCGTTGCCACAATCAAGCCCAAAACCGCAAAGGCAAAAGGCAACATGCTGGAAAAAAACCGTGTGCCGGAAAACCAATTCGCCGAATAACCCAACAACACCATAATGGCCGACACCAATATCGCCAATAAGCCCAGCACTTCAAACAACATTAACAGCAGTTTGTTCTTAAGCCCATCCACCGAAAATTTGCCGGACACCTTTTTTACCACCGTCCGTTTTGTCCTTGTTTGTGGCTTAGTTTCAGGACGGGGTGTAGTTTTTCTGGTTGCTGGTTTACGTGGGCTTGGTGGTTTATTCATCAGACAAGGTGATTGGGTTTACACATTGGAATGACAGAATTGTTAAAAAAACACTGAGGTTTAAAACAAGTTCCACTGCTGTTGCCACAAGCATAGTAATCCCACGGGATGAAATTTACATGACATCGTCAGCTAGCCTAGGCAAAGATCAGGTAACTGCCCAGCTATTGCCGCCTAGGTGCGCATAGTTATTGGCTTTGGTTTAATGCCATCGCCAAACAGGCTACCGCCACAGCGGGGGCGCAATCGGCGGCATCCAGCCCGGATTGGTCTGAATTGCCCGGAACAAGGTCGGCAAAATCACGGTAAGGATAGCCTAAATTTCGGGCGATTTCCCGAACTAAAAAACGCCCTACCCCCGCACCGATGAATGGGGTGCTGGCGGCAGTGTGGGCGTTGTTAAGTCGGTGTAGGCAAGCACGTTCTATGGTTTGCAGTTGTTGTCCACGGATATTTTCTGCAAATAAGCGCCAGCGTGGCAGCTCTTCAGGCAAAAAATCACTACCTAACATCCGCGATAAACGCCGGGCACTGGCGCTTAAGGATTTTTCTGCGCCATCAGCGGTTTCAGTTTGGTCATGGGCTTCATTAAGCTCACCTGTCAGCCGATAAACATCTGCCATAGTGGCAAAATATTCCGCCATTATGCCAATTTCTTGGCCTTGGTCGGTGGCGGTTTGTGCCACCGCCATGACCGCCGTCCTGATGATGCCGGTATACACCAACTCCTTAGAAACCAAACGCCCGTAATCTGTATGGCCTTGTGCTTGCACCTTGCCATCATTAAGCAGAAGAATATCTGTCGTGGTACTACCTATGTCCACAAACAAACCGTGGCCTAAACGCTCTGCGGCAAAAGCTGCGCTAGCCAACCAGTTTGCCGAGGCAATGCCGGGGTAATGGCGGGCTTCGACTTGTTCCGCCTGCACAAATCCCGCCAAACCAGCAAACACTAAGCAAAACTGTGGCGGCAACAGCAAGGCCATTGTGTTAATGATTTGCTGGACACCTTGCTCCCTATGCTCAAACAAATCAACCAATTCACCCGTCATGGTGTACGCATGGCGGTCATTATCGCTAGGGGCGATTTCAAGCAGTATCCGCTTAAGCGCCAGCTGTAATTGGTCCAAGCCTTTCCACAAGGGACAGGGCTGCTGGTAAACGCCGATAAGCTTACCTTGTGGATTGATGACGGCGGCCTTAAGGTGCGCCCCGCCGATATCCCAACCGATGGTGTTAGTGGCTATCATAGTGTTGCACGGTAAGGGTGATGGGATGCCTGTATTTAGCAATCAAACTGGGGCTACCTGTAAGCAATTGCAGGACATTTTCGGCAACATTAATGCCTAATGCCTCGTGGATACCGACAAATGACGTGGTTAGGCGCGGGTTGATTTCCAACACCACCGTTTGTTCGGGTGTTTCGATCAAATCAATACCAACATAACCCCATAATTCCGGCAGAGCCAAAGCAATCCTATCGGCCAGGGCTTGGTAGGCCGTTAAATCGGTGTCGATATTAATTATAATGTTGGTCAACCGGTATTGCTGATTAACAATAATAAACTGTTGCAAATTGACGCACACTAGCCACGCTACGCCGTGCTTAAACAAACACGAAAGGCTGGTTTTTTTACCCAAGAGATGCGGCTGGATAATAAACTGGCCTGGCCGTGTGGCTTGCTTTGTAAAATCGTCTGGGTCGCTGAGTATATAGCTGTCAGCACAGCCCACGCCGTCAACCGGCTTAGCCAGCCATTGCCCCGATAGACTAGGCAATAATTGTTCATCCCAAGTTTGGGCATTGAACAACTGGCTAGCAACCGTGGCAATGCCATGATGGCTTAAGTGTTGATAAGTCGCCCATTTATTACCCGTGATGGCGACCGCATTGGCGGGTGGACTTAATAAGGTTTTCCCCGACTTTTCAACCGTTTCACACAAGGCCTGCAAAATACCATCAAACTCAGGGGCAATCGGCCACACGGCATCACAGCCAGCAATTAAGCGGGTAAATTCTGCGTGGCAATTTTGATCGGATTGGATAATAAAGGCTTCAATAGCCGTCGTGTCAATCTGGCCTTCGAGGCGGCTGTCCAGCATCAGCCGGATAGAAACTCCTTCAAGCGCAAGCAAATTGGCCAGCAAGGCTTGCACCATCAAACGGCCTTCACTAGCCAAGGTATCCGGCAAGGCCTGCTTATTAAAACCGCCGCCAGTGATATACTCAAATACTAAAATTTTCATCCGCCCATTTTATCATTGGAAACAGGACAGCGCCCAGCCATGAAAATAATTCCGGTCATAGACCTAAAAGACGGTGTGGTCGTGCTGGCCCAACAAGGCCGACGTAACGACTACCAGCCGATCAACACCCCGTTATGCGCATCGCCGGACATTGTTGATGTCATCAACGCTTACTTAAGCCTAGGCCCGTTTGACACCTTTTATATAGCTGACTTAAATGCGATTATGCGGCAAGGTGATCATACGGCCTTAATTGCCAAGGTATTGGCCGCGTTTCCAACACACCAATTCTGGATAGACAGCGGCTACCAGCAACATCCCCAAAACTACGCCGCCAACCATACCCCCGTGCTAGGCAGTGAATGTTATGGCGAGGAATCTTTAGCCATACTTAAAGGTTTCGGCAAACGGTTCATCCTATCCTTGGATTATGGGCAAACCGAAGCCCTAGGTGCAACAAGCCTGTTCACCAACCCCGCCTTATGGCCGGATACCGTGATTATCATGACCTTAAGCCGGGTCGGCAGCCACCAAGGCCCTGATGTGGAAAAGCTAAGCCAGTATTGTCGCCAGCACCCCAACACCCACTTTGTCGCCGCTGGTGGCATTCGGGATAACGCCGATTTGCAAACCTTAGATCAGTTAGGCATACAACACGCGCTGGTTGCCAGTGCCTTACATTCTGGGGCGATAGTGCCGGTTAGGTAGATTTGCAGATAACGATGGTCATAGCCGTTTATGGCGGATTTCCCGACGGCGGCTATTGCCTTATGGTAATAGTTGTTGAACCCTTACATGACTTGTATTGCTTGTGCAGATTTCAGGCTGTGACGGTCAAGATTGATTCGGCTGTTCGAAAGACTCACAGCCCACTACGACGGCTTAACGTTAGACCGCTCCTTGTTAAGCCGGTAGCAGTAAAAAATCATGTGATTTTATGTTTCTTGTTTCGATTAACGCTTTTCATCGGCTTCTTCACCGATTTCCCATTCTTCGCTGGACACTTCAATAATCTTGCCATTGGCGGCATTGACTTCCACTTTGGTTTCGCCGCCTTTATCATCAATGATGTCAAATTCATAGCTGGCATCGCCGTTGCTTTCTATCTCGTATTCCACTTCTTGGATTTTGCCGGGGTGTGCTTTTAAGGCAATTGCCGTGGCTTCGGCTTCGGTAGTCTTTAAGGATTTTTTGAAGGCTTCGTTGTCGGCGCTGCTGACTTCGCTTTCAGTTTCGGTGATTTTGCCTGAACTGGCATCGCAGATAAATTCCCATTCCACGCCTTGGGCATCTTTGATTTCCAGTTCGTAGAAAGCGTGTTTTTTAATTTGCAATTTTTCTAGCTTAAGCAAGGTGCCGGGTTTTTGTTTTTGCACGGCTTCAATGCAGCTGTCTAAGCTGGGGTTGGCTGCGTAGCTATTGGCGGTTACGGTAAGTCCTAAGGCTAACAGGCCGCAGAGTGTGGTTTTGTTCATGGTCGATTCCTCATATCAAAGGGTAGCTGGCTGATGGCGAACCACAGCCCGCTTAGGTGCATCCTAAGCTTATCGGCATTATAAAATATGTGCTGGCATAAAACTACGCAAAACATAGCTGTTTATGGGGTTGTAAGGTGGATAGGATAGTCGGAGTGCAACGGCTTTAGACGTTGCCGTGTCGGTAAAGAAACCGCATAGACAACACAATAGGAGCCGAAGCTGGTAAAGCGACATTTGAAATACCCTCACCCTAACCCTCTCGCTAAGGGAGAGGGAATCTTGTGTCGCCTTACCAACTTCGTACTCTATAACACCGTTGTACCCCATTTACTGTGGGTTATGCCACAAATGAAGGTTTTTAAGGCTGTTGCTGCCAAAACGTCCCCGCCTGTATATGTTCTGCTTGCCCGGTTAAAGCTTGTTGGCTTTGTTTGTGCAGCAATACATACACTTTATCTAATGCTTGTTGTTCGGCCTCGCCCCAGTGGTCTATCGCCCCGGCGCAATAATTTTGGCGCAAATGTTTTTGGGCCACCTCACCGTCCACGTCGGTTAAGGGCAGGGTTTTTTGCCAAGCGGCATCGTTGTTGCACAGGTTTTGCCGCGCTTGTTTGCTGGCGGCGATGAACTGTTTTAAGGCGGCTGGGTGTTGTTCGCCCCAGCTTTGTTTAAAGACAAAGCCTAAGTTGGCGACCGCGACGTTAATGCCCAAAGCGTTTAAGATGCCCGGGCCGTCCACTACTGTGCGGTAGCCTTCGGATTCCAATTGTGCGGCATAATGCCAATAATTAAGGATGGCATCGACTTGGCCTTGTTGTAGTTGTTGGTTTAATTCGGCGGGTGCGGCAAACACTTTGTTGACCGCAGCGTCCAAATCTACATCGTGTTGTTGTTTGGCTAGGGTTTGCAGCAACAACCAGTTTTTATCTAAAGCACTGCCAGCAATGCCTAGGCGTTTACCTGCTAAGTCGGCGATGCTTTTGATCGGGCTGTCGGCAGCAACCACCAACGCCCCTGATTTATCCGAATACGGATAAAACGTAAAGTCTGCGCCTTGTTCGCGTGCGCTAGACACCCAAATCCAATCCGTAACGATCATATCGACCAAGCCGTTTTGCAAGGCTTTTTTGCCTTCTTGTGCGGTGTTGAGCGGATGGATGTCCAACTGAAAATCCAAGGCGTTGGCGTTGATGAACGCTTGCAGTTCGGGTAATTCCCAAGCTACCGTGCCGCCCGCTTGCACACCGAGGCGGATGAGGGTTTTGTCGGCAGCAACACTGTTGCAAGATAGGCAAAGGGCGAATAAAAAAAGCTTAAGTTTCATAAAGTGATCCTAGTGGGGGTAAAACGTTCTCGACAAGAACCTATCGTTCCACGCCGAGCGCGAGAGCGATAAAAATTGAGACTGTAGAGACGCGATTTATCGCGTCTCCAATAGCGTCCCAATTGCTGACGGAAACGCAAATATGACAGACGTGATAAACCCAGACGCGACAAATCCCGACGCGACAAATTCAGACGCGATAAATCCAGACGCGATAAATCGCGTCTCTACAAGCCTTGGACGATGAGCGCAGCGCGTGGGAACTCTAAGCCTTGTAGGCCGGAATAAGCCGCTTTGAGCGTAAGCGAAAAGCGGTGTTTCCGGCAAATCGTGGGCGCGGTGTGCCGGAAACGGCTGTTTTCACTTGCGTTCAAACAGACTTATTCCGGCCTACAAGGTATGGACTTGTGTATAACGATGAGCGCAGCGCGTGGGAACTCTAAGTTGTTTTCAGCTTGTTTGGCTGGTATCTCGCAAGGCAAAGCTCAACCCTATGGCGGCTAAGGCCAAGGCGGTCAATTGCCAGATATAGCTGTCGAAATACGCCACGCATACGGCAATCAAGGCCAGAAACGCACCAGTAAACAGCCCCCGCCAGTCTTTTGCGGACAAGGCTTGTTGGTAAGTGGTTAAGGCCAATAAAATCAACACCACCAAATCGCCTTCTTCATGGTACAAACGGCCTGAGTTTTGGTACGCGTAAATAATCGTCACCGCCAACAGTGCGCCCAGCCAATGCCACACCGGGCCGCTTAATACGGACGACCAGCGGCGTGGTTGCGGGGTTTGCAGATAATGCGGGACGATGGCAATCGCGCTAAACAACACCATGCCGGTCAGCCAAATATAATGGCTGGTGTGTTGGTCTTTGTAGTCAAGATACGCACCCAACACCGCGAGGCTTAAGTGCAAAGTGAACAGGGTATGTGCCGATAGGCGTAAGGTGTTATTCATCAGCTGTCCTTATAAGTCTGAAAGGTGCATTAAAAAGTGGATGGGCTGGGGTTTTAAGCCGTCGGTTGTAGCCTTAACGGGAAAACCGCCGAAACAAACGGGTCTTAGGCCAATACACCGCAGCCAACATCAACAACGCCACTAACGCGGGTTGCCAACGGCTGTCGGTGGCGACGATTTTTTCAGTTGCCAAGCGCGGGTCTTGCAGTGCGCTTTGGAGGTTTTCGGTGTCGGTTAAGCGGGCATAACCCAAACCTGCTTCGGCGGCCAGTTTTTCCAAATAGCCTTCTTGTAAGGCCGTTAAATGTTCGCTGCCCGTGGTGGCAGCATTGCCAAACGGGGCGTTGCGGGCGTTGTAGCCTTCAATTTGCGAGGGGTCGAGGTTGGATTCGCCAAAGCTGGAACGGTGTGGCACGTCGTCGGCACTATAAAAGCCGGTTTGTTTGCCGTCGGGGTCAAACTTTGGGATAGGCACGGCTTGTAGGCCGCCCGCGCCTATAATCATGCCTTGGGCGTGGCCTTTAACGGCAGCAAAATCAGGGGCGTAGCGTGGGTTAATCGGTGGCGCTTCTTGACCATCGGTGATAAAAACCACTGAGCTGGCACTTTTTTGTAGCATTTCGAGGGTGCTGAGCAAGCCTTTGGCTATATTGCTGTCCGCCGCCCACGCCATGCGCCAATCGACTTGGCTGATGGCGGTGTCGATTTCGCTATAGGCAGAACAGACTTCCAGTGGCTCAAACAATAAGGTGGCGCGGCGTTCAGTAAACAAACCCAAACCTACCTTGGTTTCGCAAGGCAGTTCTTTTAGTAAATCCCGCAAGCTTTGTTTGACATACGCCAGCCGACTTAGGTTTTGGTCTTGGTGCTGGTAATCGGTGGCATTCATGCTACGCGTGATGTCGATAATAAACGTGTAGTTATAGCGCGGACGTTTTTGCATGCTGTAGGGATGGATAAACAGCACCAACATCGCCAGCAAGGCAATGGCTAAACAGAGGGTGCGGTAGTCTTTTAAAATGTTGGGCATGGGGTTTCTAGTGTTGAGTCTAGGTATGCTTGATAAAGTCAATATTCTGGTTATTCGCTTAACAAAGAACCCTGGGTTGTAGGCGGTAGTGGCAGACCTGCGAGGTTTTATAAACCTCGCAGGTCTTTAACCGGATACTCATGGGAAGACACCTACAGTCCTAAAAGACGTTGCGGTGCAACGTCTCTACCGAGCTTTAAGGCAAGCCTCTAGGAAATCCCGGCACCGTCGTCCACAACTGGGTTTTTTGGTTTTTGTTACTGTCTTCTGCTTGGATTAACACGTCCATTTCGGGTAATAAGCGCATTGCCACTTCTAGGTTGTATTTGGCATCCCAGTTACTGCTGTCGAGTGCCAACGATTGCCGATAGGCTTGTTTTGCCAAACCCGCCAACGGGGCTGCGGTATTAATGTGCTGTTCGTGGCTGGCGGTTACGGCTTGTTCCAAATACAAATTGCCCAGGTTGTAGCGAACGAGTGCCTGAAATTGCGGGTCGCCTAGCCCCACTATCAGGCTTAAGGTTGATAAGGCCTCGTCGTAACGGTGTTTTTGTTTAAAGTAATAAGCCCGCGCCAAACGCAGTTCGGGTGGCCCAGTCACAATAGGGCCTATGTCCACGGCTTGCCCGGCGGTCAGTTGGCTAATCAAGTCATTGTCGTGTTGCACGCGGTACAACGCCGCCGCTTGATAAAGCGTTGCGCTGAGGCTGAGGGCGAGTGCGCCCCAAAGTAAAGGGTGTCTTAATCGTCTTAACATGGCTTACGCTCGCAAAATTTAACCGCTAACAACACCGCCAGCATGATGCTAGCCCAGCGGTAACACAGCCCTGACAGGTCTTGTTTGGGGATGCGCTCCCAATAATGTAACGGCGTGTTTTCCAAATGGTCGATATCGGCTATCGCCTGTTTTAAGGCATTGGGGCTTTCGGCTTGGTAGGCTTGATAGGGGCTGCCTAAGCTGGAAAAAAACTGGTGCAAATAACGTTCCGGCATCACTTGGGCGTTGTCGTCGCGGCTGTCTTCGGGTTTGTCAAATAGGCCGGGGCTGTTGGCGGTGCGTAAAAACACCCAGTACAAATGCACTTGTTGCTGTTTAAACCATTCGCGTAGTTTTTGTTCGCTGTCATGGTCTATTACTGCCGCGCCGTCGGATACCAGCACAATAATCCGTGAGCCCGTTACTGTTTGCCCCTGAAAAAACGACAAGGCCATGCTCAAGCCCTTGCTGACATGGGTAAACCCCAGTGCGGGCGTGGCGGTGGCGGCAATGGCGGCTTGCACGGCTTGTTTGTTTTCGGTGAGCGGCATCACATACAAGGGCGAGGTGCTGTACTCCGCCACGCCCATCATGCCGTTTTGCCGTTGTTGGACAAATGCAGTCAATAAGCGCCGTGCCGCGTCGGCTTTGGATTCTTCTTTGCCGTTGGGCGCACGTCCGGCAAAACTGTTGTCCATGCTACTGCTGCGATCCAGCAATAACACAATATGCGCACCTAGACCGATGCGTTCCACGCGTTGTTCGCTGCGGTACAGTCCCGCCATACCTAACACTAAGCCCGCAATTGCGGTCATCGCGCATAGCCGCAACAACACCGCCAGCACCGCCGATAAGGGGTCTGGTGGCAATAGCGGCAAATAAGGCGTAGGGCTGGTGGTCATGCCTCTGGAAAAAACGGGCAGCAAAGCCAGCAGCAATCCCGCCAATACCCACGGCGTAGTTACCGCCAAATTCATCGGCTACCCCGTTCTATGCTGCGGGCGAGTTGGCACAAGGTTTTAAGTTGCTGGATGTCGCCACTGACGACGGTCATACCCGGGCTGAAATAAAAGCGGTTGGAGTAATTAAAAAACCACAGCCATTGCGCGTGCAGAGATTGGTAATGCGGATGGCGTTGGTAAAAATCGGCCAATTGATGCACGAATAAGGGTTGTCCGTTAAGGGTGTTTAAGCAGTGGTGGAGTGCTTGTAAGCCTGTTGCCATGTCGGATTTGCTGATGCCCGACACGGTGCGCAAGGCTTTCTTAAACAAACGTCGCCGCCCATTAAAGGCCAAGTAACCGTATTGCCAGGCCAAAGCAACGGCTAATGCCAATGCTATTAGTACGCTGGCAAGTAGGCCATACAGTGCCGGGCGGGTGTTTAACAGCGGTGGCAGGCTGTCCGGGCGCATATATTCGCCTTGCTCGGTTTGGCGCACGACCAGTTCGCGTAGTGGCGATAAAGTGAACGTCCACGCCGGGACGGTTTGGCTCAGGCGCTGTTCACCTTGATTGAGTTGCAGCTCAAAACTGGGCAGGGTCAGTGCTTTTACTTCTAGCGGGGCGTAAAAAATTTGGTAGCGTAAGTCGATTTGATAATGTTGGTCGTCGGCTTGGCTGACGCGGATGTCATTCAGGTTTAACCAGCGGTTAAGCGGGCCTTTGCCGGGCAAGCTGGCGCGTTCCAGACTAATGCCCGGACGGGTTTCAAAAAGGATGCGTTGGCTAATTTCGTCGCCATTGACATAGCCGAATGGGCGTGGGGTTTCCACTTTAAAATAGCGGATGGGTTCGTCTACTGAGCTTGAACAACCCAGTACAAACAAAAAAAGCACAAACAAGATTCTCATGCGGCCCTTTGTTGTAAAAAATGGTTGATAGTAGGGGTGCTGTAAGGGCCGGTCATAAACAAAGGCTCGCTACCCATCGCCCGAAAGCTGTTTTTTAAGGCTAGGTGGCGTTGCCAGTAAGCCGTTTGTAGTTTTGGGCGTAGGCTAGGGCGCATCAGCAACAGCCGCGAATGCTGGCTTTCCAAATCTTGTAACGCCAAAAGTCCCCATTGCGGTAAGCGGGTGTAGTCGTCGGGATGCCACAACACTAAGGGGATGACATCATGGCCTTGCAGTGTCGCCAACACGCTGCGTAATTGCGGTAGCGGATAATGGCAATCGGTCAGCAAAAACACCATAGCGCGTTGGCTGGGCAAATACTGGGCGGCTTGCGCCAAGTGCTTGGCACTGCCGCTAAAGCGATGTTGGGCCAGTTGTTGGCAGAGTCCTGTCACGGTTGCGGGTTGCTGGCTAGCGGTTACAAACCAACGTTGCTCAAAGTGGTCGCCACAACCGATAAAGCCAAATTTATCGCCATAAGCAAAAGCGGAATCGGCGGCAGTTTGTACAAACTGGCGCAGAATTTCGGGCTTATCGGCATAGCCCATTGAGGCGGACAAATCGGCGATGACCCAAACCGTGATATTGCTTTGTTGCTGGTATAGGCGGACTTGATAATCGCCAAAAGGGTTTAAAACACTGGCGCGCACATCAATACGCCTAGGATCGGGGTGGGCCAGCAAAGAGCCATGACGCTTAAACAACGGCCCTGCACCCACGGTTTGCCCGGTGTGTGCGCCCGGGTAAACGGCAGGGGATTGCCAAGGTAAGCGGTACAAGAGTTGTTCGGTCATTTTGTTGTTATTATTATTTTAAAATCTGTCAGTGTGCGGCTTCGGCTCTTCTGGAAGGCAACGGCTTTAGACCTTGCTGTGCCAGCATCGGGCGAATAAATTCGCCCCTACCGTTGTTAAGGCGCAGCCACTTGTTGCAAAATGCCATTCATCAACTCGGGTAACAACTGGTCTTTGCGGTAAGCGTACATAGGGTTTAAAAACAGCCGATGGCTCATACACACGGCAAACACGGCTTGTATATCTTCGGGCAATAAATAATCGCGTTGTGCCAGCCAAGCACTGACTTTGGCGGCGCGGATCAAATAACTCATGCCGCGCGGACTGGCACCTGCCAGCATCAGCTGTGACATATCCACATCGCTTAACTGCACGCCGTAGTGCTGCGGCTGATGGCTGGCTTTCCATAAGGTCAGGGCATAATCGCGCAGTTTGGGACTTGCCTGGATCTGCTGTTGTAAGGTGTGTGCCAAGCTGTTTAATTCGTAATAACGGGTGCCGGGGGCAATCTCGGCTATCAGGGCATCGGTGTCATGGAAACGGGGGTTAAACATCAGTTGTTCAAGAGAGGCATTATCGCTGGGCATAGTGATGTTGATTTCCATCATAAAGCGGTCTTTAGCGGCGGCGGGCAGCTCAAAAGTTTCTTCTTTTTCCACCCGGTTGCGGTCGGCAAACACTTGGATATGCGGTAGCGCGTAATCGCGGTTAAAGGCGTGGATACTGCGTTCCGCCATCGCGCGTAACAGCAAGGCATGGACTTGGGGGCGGGCGCGGTTAATCTCGTTAAAAAAGAAAGTGGCGAGGGTGTCGCCGTGTTTGAGCAACGGCCCGGGTTCAACCGCCGGGCGACCGTCGTTAGCCAAATAGGTGTAATACAGTAAATCGGCAGGCATTAAATCAATAGTGCCTTCAATGCGTTGGAAATCGCCACCCAAACCTTGGGCGACAGCGCGTAGCAAGGTGGTTTTGCCCACGCCTACTGCACCTTCGAGCAACACATGGCCTCTGGCATAAACGGCGATGACGATGTGCCGTACCGCTGCGCCCAGTCCTAGCACGGTGAGGTTGATTTGTTGTTCAAATGCTAAGGCGTGGTCGCGGCTATCGCTTAAGTGTCGGTCTAGGCTCATGGAATGTTAAGGTTTGTTAGGTGGTGTGTGCGGGGTGGCTGATGGCATCTGCCTTTGCAGGCAAAAGCTTCGGTTGGGGCCTTAGGGGTGTGCTCTACGCCACGAACCAAAATCCAGCAAAAGGGGGCACGGGTACAAACGCATTCACATAGGTTGAATGGGGGGTTGTTTGTAGCCATGCCCAAAACTAGCTGTTATTCAATTTCATCCACGTCGTAAACAAACTTGCCTGTTTTGGCTAAGTGTTGTTGGCGTTTTTGGTTGCGTGCTTCCATTTCAGTAATGGATTGGGCCTGTTTGTTCAACTCGTTGACATCGTGTTTAGGATCATATTTGCTGCCTGCCACTTTATCTGGGTAGCCGGGCTTAGGTTCCCAGCAGACACCGGGTTCGCTGCAATTTTGGCCGTCATAGGCGTTGGCAGTAGTCGCCATTACGGCAAATACGGCAGCTGCGCCTAAAAGTTTTGTATAGTTCATGGTAGTTTCCTCGTTGTTACTTTAACCACTTGGCTTTTTTAGGATCGCCTTTGTAAATGTCGCGTATCCAAGACATAATCAAAAGCATTTCATCGGTTGATAAATTTACATACTGCGGGCCCATCATGCCGTTCGCGCCGCCAAACAGCACTTCAAACAAACCTTTGTCAGTGGCGTTGGCAGGATAAGTCCAATAGTCATCAGCCAGCCCCGGCCCTAATTTGCCTTCGGCTTCATGGCCATGACACCCGGAACAGGCGGTCATATAGAGGTCGTGACCTTTTTGTATAGCCTCTTTGTCGCCGTTATAGGGGTTTTTTCCGGTTTCTTTAAACTTGTTGAACACTTCGGTATTGCCACCCGATTTGGCAACGCTCAGGTCTAGCGGCGCACCCGTAATGGCATTATGGAAGCTAATTTCTGCCATAGCCGAGCTGCTAAGCAAAGCCAAGCCTAGGGCAGAAATAGTGAGTAATTTTTTGTTCATGGATTTCCTGTTGGTAATAAGTAATCTGACGGTTAAGGCTCTGGGACTAAAGGGATGCCTTCAGCTGTCAATAACGCAGTGATGTCGGCTTGTTGGTCTTCCAGCACTTTGTTCAGCTCCGCCAGTAAGGCGGTGTCGGTTTTGCGCACACCCAGCGAGGTGCTGTAATGAAAACCCACTTTTTGTCCGTCGGCACGTTTGTTGTCATCAGGCATCAGCGTCATCACTAAGGGTGTGCTGGCACTTTTGACATAACGCGCTGCCGATGGCCCCCATAACACCGCGACTTCCGCATGGCCTGAAGACACTTCCGAGACCATTTTGGACGCTTCGTACTTGATGTATTGGTTGCGTCTGGATTTAAAGCCGACCAGTTCTTGGGAGTAATTGAACATATCGTTATAACGCCCTATCGCTTTCAGCATATCTTCGGCAGGCGTACCCGGCACCACGGCGATGCGTTGTGCTTTACGCAACACTGCACTGTCCCAATTGGTCAAGTCAAAGTTGTCGATTTTGCGCGAGATGAACACATAGCCGGAACGGTAGTAGGGTTTGCTGGTCAGCATACGCGGATCGCCGGTATCAACACCGATGACGACATCGCACAGGTCTTTATCCAAACTGTCACGGATGAAATAGCGCGGGTCTGTCCAAGTCACAAACTCAACTTTGCGGTTGAGGGCCGTGCCTAGCAACAGCGCCAATTTGTTTTCAAAGCCTTCTCCCGCCTTGTTGGAATAAGGCATTTCATCTTCCGCCGCACACACTTTAAGCGTTTTGCTGGCTTCGGCCTGTGCCGACGGGAAGATGATTAAGCTGGCCCCTAAACAAACGGAGGCAAGCAAATACTGATGGGTGTGCATGGTTAATCCTGATTTAGCCTGTTATTAAAAGTATGTCTTTGCAAACTAGGCGGGTTACTGGTTAAACCCGCCTGTTACGCTTAATAACCTAAAGCAAACACCATCACGCCGCCGCCTTGTTGAGTGTAGTGCGCCAATTCTTTAAACGCACCTACAGCCCCCAAACCTGCGGTTGGATCTTGCAAGTCAAACACCAGACCTACACCAGGCCAGCCGCCGACACCGTAGTAAATCGCCACATATTGTTTGCCTTTATGTCCGAAGGTAATCGGATGCCCGATAACGCCAGAAGGCAGTTTGAATTTCCACAGTTCTTTGCCGTTGCGGGAATCCAAAGCTTTGATGTGACCATCTAAAGTGCCGTAGAACACTAAGTCGCCAGCTGTTGCTGTAGTACCGCCCCACACCGCGAATTTTTCTTGGATTTCCCATTCAAATTGGCCGGTGACTGAGTTCATAGCTTTAACTTGGCCTAAAGTGCCTTTGGGGCCTGGATACATATTCAGGGTTGCACCCACGAAGAACTGGCCAGCGCGATAGGGCAGCATGAACGGTTCCCAATCCATACAAATGTGGTTGGTACCCATAAAGAACAGTTTTTTGTTCGCGTCGTAAGATTCTATGCCTTGGTTGTGGTAGCCCATCGCCGAAGGACAAATGCCTTTGCCGACATGATCCATGTGCGTGGAGAATTCAGGGTCACGAATTGGCAAGCCTGTTTTTAAATCGACTTTTTTCACCCAGTTGACGGTGTCGTCGATTTTAAACGCATTCACCAAATCGCCATTTTCGCGGTTTAAGGTGTATACCAAGCCGTTACGGTCTGGGTGGGTCAACAGTTTGGTCATTTTGCCGTCAACTAACTGTTCGGATAAGCCCATGTAGTTGACACCTGCATAATCCCATTCGTCATGCGGGGTTTTTTGGTAGCCGAATTTGGCTTCGCCGGTGTTGATGTCGCGGCCCCAAATGGTCATTGTCCATTTGTTATCGCCAGGACGCATGGTTTCGTTCCACGGTGCGGGGTTGCCTGAGCCGTAGTAGAGCATTTCTAAGTCAGGGTCGAACGCATACCAACCCCAGTTAGTGCCGCCGCCAATTTTCCAGGCATCGCCTTCCCAAGTTTTAAGACCTAGGCCAAATTGCCCGTAATGCGGGTTGTGGCTGTTAAAGTCTTTCGCCAGCTTAATGTCAACATCTGGGCCTGTGGCATAAACCCGCCATTGTTGTTTGCCGTCTTTAATGCGGTAGGCTGTGGCGTAACCACGTACACCCAGCTCGGCACCCGAGCTACCGACGATAACTAAATCTTTGGCGACAAACGGGGCAACGGTTAAAGTTGAACCCATGGCAATATCGGAGTTTTCCATTTTCCATAACAACTCGCCGGTTTTGGCATTAATCGCAGTGATGTGCCCGTCCAATTGGTTTTGGAAAATGGTCGCCGGATAGCCGTCACCTGCTGGCGCAAAAGCCAGACCTCGGTTGACCACGTCGCAACACGCAACGGCGCGAGCGGCAGGGTTTTGTTTAGGTTTGTATTCCCATAAAATTTTGTCGGGTTCGTCCAAATCAATGGCAAAAATATTGTTAGGGTAAGGCGTATGCACATACATAATGCCATCGACCACTAACGGGCCGCCTTCGTGACCATTCAGTACGCCCGTTGAGAACGACCAAACGGGCTGTAGGTGTTGGACGTTGTGGGTGTTGATTTGGGTCATGTTGCTAAAGTGGCTAGCATTGTAGTCTTTAGTTTGCATTGCCCAGTTAGTGTCTTCTTTTGACAGCCTGTCCAGGTCTTTGTTGGCGTGTGCAGACAATGAAGCCGCCATCAGCACGCTACACACTGCCGATGCGACAGCAGTGCAGTTAAAATTGGAAATCCGCATGGTTCCTCCAAGGGGTTATGGGTTGGTGTGCCTTAAAAATGTATGCCCAGTCCTTATTTACCAACAAAACGATAAGTATATAACCAGCTTTCTCGACCAAATCTTGTGAAATGCTTTGTTGGGCCTAAGGATGGGCAGGACGTTATGGTAATTGACTTGCTACGACTGGGGTTACGGAATAAGCCTTTAAATAAGCGGGAAAAAACACCGATAAAGCAAGGAAAAATTCATCTATTATCAGTCAGCTAGAAAAGGAAAAGCTCCTATCGATTTGTAGGTGTCAAACAGGCATGATGTTTCATTTTTCAAAAAATGGAGCAGAAGGTGGCGGATAAATTAAGTGTGCTGTTAGTGGACGATCACGCAGTGGTGAGGACGGGTTATAAAACCTATCTGGGTTTATCCGACAAAATAGGACTTATTTATGAAGCGGACAGGGGTGAAACCGCGTGCCAAATGTATACCCAATTAATGCCTGATATTGTCGTGCTGGACTTATCCATGCCCGGCATTGGCGGCTTTGAGAGTATCCGTCGACTGATTAACCGCGACCCACATTGCAAGATTTTGGTGTTTAGCATCCATAATGAATTGGTGTATGTCACCCGTGCGCTAAAAGCGGGGGCGAAAGGCTATATCACCAAAAACAGCGCACCCGAAACCCTAGTCGCAGCCGTATATAAAATCGCCCAAGGCGGCACTTATGTTGATCCGGATATTGCCCAGCAATTGGCGGTATCGATAGCCAGCGATCAAGATGAATCGGAAAAAATCAAGCTGTTGTCGCCTAGGGAGTTTGATGTGTTTTGCCTGTTGGCAAACGGCTATACCGCCCGCAAAGCCGCCGAAAAGCTGTGCCTGAGCTACAAAACCGTCTGTAACCACGGCACAGTGATTAAGGAAAAAATGGGCGTGGAAACCTTGGCGGAATTAACTTTATTGGCAAGCCGCCAAGGGCTGATTGAAACGCCGGGGGGCAATTAAAGCAGATGGATGGGGTTTTGGGTGGCTGCTTTGCCTACGCAAAACGCTTGGTTACATACCTCTTTGTTAGGTGATTTTTGGGGAAGTGCTGTAGTTTGAGGGGTATCTTTTCGCAATCCAACAAATAATGGCTAATAGCTAGGGTTGCCAAAAAGCGGCAACCTAAGCTACGTTACCAAGTCGGAAGCCGTCAAACGCCGCATCCTACAGCCCCTTCATTGGCCTGTTGTTCAATTGTTTTTCATGGTTAACCATAGCTACAATTCCTCAATCCCTTGTTGGCTGAGGCCAGTTGTTGCCATGATAATATCCATTGCAATGCCCTGTGCTTTTAAGGCTTTCGCAACTGTTTTTATGCCTTTCTCAATACCTATTTTTTCCCCATCCCCAAACGACGTATCGCTTACATTTTGGACTTCTGAATACTCCACTAAACTTTTTAAATACGCATCGTATTGCCTGGGTGTCAAATGGGATAGTTCTGCAATTTCAAAGCCTTTCTTAAAAATCGGCTCGTTTAATATGTCGGGTATATGGTCAAAGTTTTCGAGGTTTTTTAAGAAATACACCCACTTGTCAAAATGCGTTTCCAGTTCAGACTCTTGTTTGGTAAATAACGGCATTTGTAAAAACTTGAAATGGAATTTATCATAAAAAATATCACCATCTTGGTCTTTTAAACAAACCGCACGCAGAAACTTTTGCCTTTCCTCTTCTTCATCATAATGGAAATTTAAAATGGCTATAAAATAAACGGGTTTTAATTCAAAATTCCACGCGCCTTTTTTGGCTTGGTCTTTAATGGGAAAGGTGGAATAAAACAGGGCGCGGTCTTTAAAAAAGTTTACTTTGGCTTTTTGCATTTCTACAATAAATTGCTCACCTTGTGCGGTTTTGCAGTAAATGTCATAGATGGCTTTGCGTTCCTTAGCCGTGCTGGCTATTTTCTCAGGATTTTTAAACGTCAGTTCGGCAATTTGATGGTGCAGGGGCAATAGTTGGTTTAAGAAGTCTTGCAACAAGTCTTTGCTGCCTTCTTCGCCAAACAATTTTTTAAAGCCAAAGTCAGTGTAGGGGTTAAAGTATTTTGCCGTCATTATTATTCTCTACAGTAAACAAATGATGCGCACTATCTCTGCGACTTTCGCATTTAAAATGTGGTATTCCATATCCGTTACATTGACATGTTGTTTATTATTTTTTCATGGATAAACATAGTTACAACTCCTCAATTTCTTGTTTGCTTAGGCTTGTTGATGCCATGATAATATCCATTGCAATGCCCTGTGTTTTTAAGGCTTTCGCAACTGTTTTTATGCCTTCCATTTTGCCCTCAATTTTCCCTTTCTCAATGCCTATTTTTTCCCCGTCACCAAACGATGTATCGCGTACATTTTGGACTTCTGAATACTCCACCAAACTTTTTAAATACGCATCGTATTGCCTGGGTGTCAAATGGGACAGTTCTGCAATTTCAAAGCCTTTCTTAAAAATCGGTTCATTTAATATATCGGGTATATGGTCAAAGTTTTCGAGGTTTTTTAAGAAATACACCCACTTATCAAAATGTGTTTCCAGTTCATGCGCTTGTTTGGTGAATAATGGCATTTGTAAAAACTTGAAATGGAATTTATCATAAAAAATATCACCATCCTGGTCTTTTAAACAAACCGCACGCAGAAACTTTTGCCTTTCCTCTTCTTCATCATAGTGGAAATTTAAGATGGCTATAAAATAAACGGGTTTTAATTCAAAATTCCACACGCCTTTTTTGGCTTGGTCTTTAATGGGAAAGGTGGAATAAAACAGGGCGCGGTCTTTAAAAAAGTTTACTTTGGCTTTTTGCATTTCTACAATAAATTGCTCGCCTTGTGCGGTTTTGCAGTAAATGTCATAGATGGCTTTACGTTCCTTAGCCGTGCTGGCTATTTTCTCAGGATTTTTAAACGTCAGTTCGGCAATTTGATGGTGCTGGGGCAATAGTTGGTTTAAGAAATCTTGCAACAAGTCTTTGCTGCCTTCTTCGCCAAATAGTTTTTTAAAGCCAAAGTCGGTGTAGGGGTTAAAGTATTTTGCCGTCATTATTATTCTCTACAGTAAACAAATGATGCGTATTTGCCGCTAAGCAGCGCGTTTGGTAGCAATGCTACAGTGGCCTGAGGCAACTCAGCAAGTAGCAGCGAGGGTTGTATCTTTACGCAACCCAACAAATAATAGCATTGCCAAACAGTGGCAAACCAAGCTGTTCTGCTATCAGAGCATGGGTTATTGCTTCATCTGTCCGCAAAAAGTCTACCATTTCTTGCCCAAATTCACTATGTATAGTGCCCCCAAAAACCGGACAATAAACCAAGCTTTACCTCATCAAGAAAAAGGTGGGCAACAAACGAAAAATATTCACTGGCGCAGATCCACGCGCCGATACTGGGATCTCCTAGGTTACCACCTATTCTTAATATCAGGCTCGAACCGGCCTTACGATCCCGGGTGGATACCCCTAACTAGCCATGACGTCAGGGGTATTGTTGCCTGCTGGTGCCTTAAAACCATCGGCCCTTTCCAAAATGGTCTTTTCGGGACTCTACACCTTCACGGTCGGCTTTATCCGTTACCATTGCTCCTCGCCTGTTTTCGTGCCTACGCATCAAGTAATCTGTTACCAGCTTACCTGCAAGGCTCGATACCCGGCCTGTGGCTAGCAGTTACCGGGGCGGGATTTACACCCGCTAGAATTTGCGACATTGCCCAACCGCAACTAAGGTAGAGTAAGGAGTAGGCTTACGCCTACCCCTCCTCATCAAACCGTGCATGCAGTTTTCCCGCACACGGCTTTCCGATGTTCTTCACATCAAGGCATGCGCCGTTTTCCAGCCAGCTACTGTAGGGACTCTATATAACCCATACTCTTCGTACAGCACCCTGCGGGGGAATCGAAGCATACTACTCTTCCAATTGTCCACCTTGTGCCGTTTACGTAGTTGGATTCTGAGCCGGTCTTCTGCATGGCGCTTCACCTTGCCAAGTGCCATACTGGAATTTCGATAATGGAAATAGCCCGACCATCCCCGTAGCAATTGATTCATATCGCTTACCACTTCTTGTATCGGTCTCCACGTCTGATTCCTCGCCGTTATTTCATTGATACGGGCTTTAACCTTTTCCACCGCTTTTTCCCTGGGTTGGACATGCGGATATCGCTTGCCCTTTGCACTGATATTGACCTTCATTGCAAACCCTAGAAAGTCGAATCCCTCTTGGTTGGCATCAACAATTTTAGTTTTGCCTTCGTTGAGGCTGAGTTCCAACTTTTCCAGTATGCCCCGTATTATTGCAAGCGGCGTTGCCACATCTTTCCGGCACAGCACGACAAAGTCATCAGCATATCTCACTAACTTTGCTTGGTGCTTTCGTGCCAGTTCATGACGTTGCCAAATTCGATCCATCAGGTGCAAGTAAAGGTTCGAAAGCAACGGTGAGATAACGCCGCCTTGCGGTGTCCCCTTCCGATTACCCTTACCGCCGCCAACACAGCCCGGTTTCCCGTTTCCCGTGTCGCCCATAACAGGCGCTTTCAGCCATTGTTTGATGAGGGCTAAAATTGCCCCATCGACTATGCGTTCGGCCACCGTGGCCAACAGTTTGCTGTGCGGGATGCTGTCAAAATATTTCGACAGGTCGGCATCTATCACTTGCGTTTGGCCTTGTAACAGCCCTTCGGCAATAGCGTCTATCGCTTGATGCGCTGATTTCTTCGGGCGAAACCCATAGGAGTCCTCGCAGAAATCCGCCTCAAAGATCGGTTCTATCACCAGTTTGACCGCCATTTGCGCCACCCGGTCTCGAATGGTGGGTATGCCCAGCGGGCGCATGTTGCCATCCGCTTTCGGTATCATAACTCGCCTTACCGGACTGGCCCGGTAAGTCTTGGCTTGCAGTTCCCGGCCCAAGTCCTCTAAGTAGCGGTCTACCCCAATTACCCTTTCTATGGCCTCAAAGCTTAGCCCGTCTACGCCGGGACTGCCCTTGTTGGCCTTGACCAAAGCCCAAGCAAAACTGAGTACGTCCACCCGGTGTACCTTGTCATAGAGCGCATAAAATCGGTAGGCCGATTCTTGCTTGGCCTTGATATAAAGCTTCCTCTGTAGTGTCCTGATCTTCTCAGGGGTTGGTAGCAACATGGCAATCCCCTTTTCCTCTACTCTTTGGTTGCATGAACAAAGTAGGGCGCCTTTCCTCCGATAAGGTTATGTTGTCCTTATCATCAATCGGTACTATGCGCCCCTCCGACTTCCATCCTGATCCTCTGCGATTTCGTTTCCTTATACGCATCGGGCAACGGCCTCCCCGTCACCAGGATGGATCTCCAGCACTGGGTAATTTAACTTCCGGTACATGCCGACCCTGCTACCCCGACGGTTCGCGGTTATGGCTTCCATTCTCCACATAACCGCACTACGGCCTTCCCTATACAGGCACGAGGTCGGCAACCGCATTAAGTTTACGAGGCTACATCTGGGTTCACTTGCGTTACGGCCTATACCTTTGCCGTTTAGGAACTCACGACCTTTGATTACTCAAACGCCGCTCCTTCGTGCTATAAAGGCGTATGGACAATTCCTTTAACGGGACTTTAACCCGCTAGCTAAATTACTGTTACTGCGAACGCCTGACCCCGTCTTTCTTCGTGCGGTAACGGCTCACGCTAAGCTTGTAGGCCGGAATAAACCGATTTGAACATAAGCGCAAAGCGGTGTTTCCGGTAAATTGTGGCTGCGGTGCGTTTTTAGTTAAGTTTAAAACGGCTTATTTCAGCTGACTTGACTGGTATTTTTTTAAGTCTTCTACTAGACTTAATAGGGTTAATGCAGGTTTGTTTTAACGATTTAACAGCTTGATTAGCCCCTTTCAGTTATTAGGCCGTGTTTCTTGGGAGTATAGTCGGTTTTTGATAGGTCAGGTGTTTTTTAGGCTGTACTAAAATTAGGTATGTAAATGATTTAAAAATTAATTTACATTTTATAAACTATTTAGACAAACAAATGACGTAATGTTTTACGTCAAATTAGGATTTCTAATTATAGCTGGGCTTTATGAGCAAATATCCATTACTTCAGATCGACATGCACGAAGTGCGAAACCACTACCTCGCCAGACATAAAGTCAGTAAGAAAATCCGCGTACTTGTAGAGTCAAAACGGGTTGATGCTTTTGTCCAATTAGCTCTTGGTATATCCGATGTTCAAGGCAATTACAGTGCATCTGACCACGCTCTAGGCCCAAGGATACTTTCTAGTTCATCTGCACAATCAGTCTTTAGTCTGTCTGCGCGTATTGCAGAGTGCGCTGATTCCAGAACAATGCTCAATGAGGTCTATTCTGCAAACATTCCATATCTTAAAGTTAGCGTTGGTTCCGAGATTGCCATGTTGCTTAATCCCAGTCTATTCTGGGTCGCCAATACACGAACGGTCTGGGCGCATCTGCTTATAAAACACGGCTTCAATTACGACATTGCAAATGAAGAGCTGTCTTTATATAGAGACCAAGATTCTTCGTCAGAAATGGAATACAAGAAATGGCGTGAAATCTACACACTTATGAAACCAAATCTTATAAAGCTCGGAGAGCTTGGAGATGAGGAAGCAAAACGCAACGACGTAGAGCCTGGTAAAATCCGGTCTATCTGGTTTGATGCTTTATCAAATGCGCTATATGAAAAAAATAAGAGCTAATAAGGCGTTGCACTTATCCACAAAAAAGAACGCTTCCCTTTTTGGCGGCTCAGTTGTTGTTTTTGGTGGGTGGTGGTTGGCTTTTGCTGGTAATGCCAAGCCCAACAAGTCGGTCAAAGGGACGCGCCGCCCGTTGGCGGTTTTGAAGTTTGGTTTTTATCAGAGTTCGGCGGCTTCGCTTAAGCCCAGTGAGCAGCGCGCCCCTTACCGTAACGTTAGGCTTTACAAAGTAACCTCGCTAAAATTGGAGATACAGTGAATATTGTTCAGAAGCTCATCCTAATCTCACCATTATTGATAAGTACTTCCAGCTACGCACAACCTCCCGATATTGATGCCGTCCCGACCGTCTCCAAAATTACAAAAGAAGTTTTGCGTGCAGCTAATAGTTACGCATCTGCTGTATCATGCGGAGAATCACCAGCGGAAGCCAAAGACATTTTGGCGTTACACCCCTACAAGAAAAAAGAAGATGCTTTTGATTCGGAATATCTAGTTTTCTGGCATGGAGACATTGGATGTGCTGGGGGTTCAGGAACTCACACTGATAATGTTGCTTTAGTTCGAGTTGGAAGCTTTGATTCGTTTTACGTCGATCCAAGTCGATCTTCTCCAACAATTGAACTGGAGTTCAACACGCGGTTTCTTGAGCGTCTTGTTGGAAATACAGGGGATACAATAATAGTTGATGCTTCAGAGTTTGCTGCAAGGAAAAGCACGGGGTCAGAAGCACGGGGTCAGGCCTTACATTTGACACGCGCATCATGTTACCTTAATATGTTAGTTGGCTTAATTTCATATTGGATGTAAAGATGGCGAGGCCTTTAAGAATTGAGTTTGCCGGGGCGCTGTATCATGTGACTGCGCGAGGTAACGCTAGGGAAGACATCTATCGTAATGATGCTAATCGTGAGCAGTTTTTGATGTTACTGCGGAATACGGTCAACCGCTACGATTGGTATTGCCATGCTTATTGCCTGATGGACAACCACTATCATTTGCTGATTGAAACCAATACGCCAACCTTATCCAAAGGCATGAAGTTCCTCAATGGCACTTACACGCAATATTTCAATCGGCAGCATCAACGTGTCGGCCATGTGTTTCAAGGCCGATTCAAAGCCATATTGGTGCAGAAAGATTCCCACTTGCTGGAATTGGCGCGTTACATTGCCTTGAATCCGGTGCGTGCTCAAATGGTGCCTAGTGCAACGGAGTGGCGGTGGAGCAGTTATCGCGCAACGGCTGGACTCGATAAAAACGATGCCTGT
>JAPLRR010000082.1 GCA_026399075.1 Methylococcales bacterium | reverse complement strand
AACCATTTTCCTCCCTTGACACCGTTAACCAGTGCCGCCAACATGCGCACTGTCCATACCGCAGCTTCCACCCATAACCACTTTTGTTGTGTTTGAGTTTCTGTTTCCTGTCTAGTCTTTTCTGACACTGTGGATTCTACCTTTTCGGTTGCCTTGTTATGTTCAGTTTGCATCTATCTTCCTACCCCCCTTTGCTGGCAACGGTTTTGCTGCCCGCTGTTCCCACAGTTTGCTTGACGTAAGACAGAGTTGATTTCACGCTACGTCCTGCTGTTGGGATTTCTGTGTTTAGCTTTCCCGCATGCAGTCAAATCATCGCTTTAGCAGCCAAGTCAGCGTGATCCGTAATTTCCAGGCTTCGCCATGAAACGGAAGGCTCGCCACTGCATAAAACCGAAACGGGTTCGTCAACCTACGGACTGACAGTTCGTTTCCAGTTACTTCCCACCCCACCTCACGATGACGCAGTTAATTTCACTACAGAGTTTTTGGCTTACTCTGGTACGGACTTTCACCGTACTAATAGTACGCCCTGACGGGCGTACCGTTCCCAAACTCCAGTTTGGGAACGCATACATCAAAGCTCCGCTTGGCGTGGCGTGGACTTCAAGCAGAGCTTGAAGATAGGCAATCCCAAGCTGGAGCTTGGGAACGAGAGATAAACGAAACCTAAGCCAGTTTTTCCAAATATTGCAAAATAAATTGTACGCTGCGGTTGCCCCTAAACTCGTTAATGTCCAGTTTATACGCGGCTTTGATTTGCCTTATGCCTAACCATTGCTCCGGTTGGTCGATAAAAAAGGCGATGGCATCAATCACTAAATCGCCGCCCGGTTTCCTTAACACCAGCTTTAAATGCCGCTGCCCAACTATCCGCGCTTGTAACACATCAAACACCCCGTCAAACACGGGTTCTGGGAACTCCTGCCCCCAGGTCGCGGCATTTTGAATCAGGTCGGCGATTTCTAGCGTGATTTCGTGTTCGGCCAATTCGCCATCTGAGAGTATTTTTTGCTCCAGATCCATCGTCGCCAAACGTTTGCCGACCATCTCATCAAACGCCAAGGCAAACGGCGGATAATCGGGCATTTTTATACTTAAACCCGCCGCCATGGCATGGCCACCAAATTTACTCAATAATTTGGGATGCAAGGCCGCTATATCGCTTAACACATCGCGGATATGCACTCCCGGTATCGACCGCGCCGACCCTTTAATGATGCCATTACCTGCTGGCGCAAAGGCAATCACCGGCCTATGCAAACGGTCTTTGATGCGTGAGGCCAAAATCCCGATAACACCTTGGTGCCAATTGGCATCAAACAAACACACGCCCGCCAAGCTGGGGTTTTTGTCCAAGGCTTTCATGTCGCTTAATAAGGTCATGGCCTCATGCTTCATCACCCCTTCAACTTCGCGGCGGTCATTGTTCAGGCCGTCCAACTCCACGGCCATATCCCGCGCCAACCCTGGATCATCGGTTAACAGGCATTGTATGCCCAAGGACATATCATCCATGCGCCCAGCGGCATTTAACCTAGGGCCTAGGCTAAAGCCCAAATCCGAAGCCGCCAAGGTTTGCGGATTTTTGCCAGAGACTTCAACCAGCGCCTGCAACCCCGGATGGCCACGGCCTGTACGTATGCGTTGCAAGCCTTGATACACCAAGGTTCGGTTGACCGGATCTAGCGCCACCACATCCGCCACTGTGCCTAAGGCGACATAATCCAATAATTGCGCTAGGTTGGGTTCTTGCCGCTGATTGTTGGCAAACCAATGCTGTTCCCTTAAGCGCCCGCGCAAGGCCATCAACACATAAAAAATAACCCCTACGCCCGCCAAGGCTTTGCTGGGGAAGGCATCACCCACTTGGTTGGGGTTAACAATGGCATCGGCGGCAGGCACAACTGGCCCGGGTAAATGGTGGTCTGTCACTAACACGGTCATGCCTGCCGCTTTGGCCGCTTGCACCCCTTCGACGCTGGATATGCCATTATCAACCGTAATGATGACATCCGGGTTTTGCTGTTTGACTAGCTCGACAATTTCAGGGGTCAAGCCATAACCGTATTCAAATCGGTTAGGCACGACAAAAGACACCTGCCCTGCCCCCAGCAACTGCAAGCCTTTAATCGCGGTTGCGCAACTGGTCGCGCCATCGGCATCAAAATCAGCGACAATACAAATGTGCCGTTGGCGGTCTATGGCCAATTGTAGATGGCTGACCATGGCTTCCATGCCCGATAATAACCACGGGCTGGGCAATGTCGCCAAACTCCTGTCCAATTGTGCTAGCGAGGTAATGCCCCGCGCTAAAAACAGGCGTTGTAACACAGGATGGAGTTCAGCCAATCCCGCCTTCATGGGGTTGACAGGCCGGGGCACGATGGATTTTTTTACACCTTGATAATACATTCAGTATCCAAAATAAAATGGCTGGCGGTTGTTGATTTTCCAGCAAGTGGTTATGATTATAAATGACTTGGCAACTAGGTTCTGATTTTCATCAGGGCTTTTATTAATCACACGAATGACATCAAGGAAAACACTGATGCTTGCAAGGCTGAAATCATGACTAAAGAGACTATCCCCAAGATTTCAGGCTATCGGCAGCTGAAAAAATTGCGTACTGCCTTGGCGATTTCCCAAGGCAGTAAATTACTGGGCACTTTACAGCAGGAAGCGGAAGGCACGGTTTCCCATGACCAAACCAAACGCGTCACCTACCTGACCGAACTGTTTTCGCGGATACACCGTGAGATGTACCATGATTGGAAAGACCAGCCCACGGTATGCCACCGCCCCGGCAGCATGTTGGATCCCGATAAACGCAAAGCCTTTCGGGAAACTATAGAACGCTTGGTTTTGGATGGTGAAGGCAATGAAGAAAGCGCCATTTTTGACAATAATGGCTTTGTCATCAAAACCGACAATATCGCCGAACGCTTAGCCAGTTTTTACCAAACCATGCGTAGTGTCCGGCCTTTTAGTTATGGCAACCGCTTGACCTTGGATTTCTTCATCACCATGCTGGGCAAGTTGCCAGCCATTAAAAGTGTTTATGAACAAGGCATCGATTTTCGCCGTATCGATGCCTGTGATGCCAGCGCCTTACACAACCCCGAAAGCACGCTCAGGGAAATCACCTTGGCCTTTGAACACGCGCTAGACCCCACCCGCAGCAAAAGTCTGCAAAACCAAGCCAACGCTTACGGGCGCTGGCCGGAGAACAAAAAATATTTATCAGGCATCCCGTTTCTATCCCATAAAACCGACGATGGCATCGAATGTCTGGTAGCGGTCAACGGCGGTTTAGTGCCTTTGGACAGCATCAAAAAAGAACTGTTTGTGGCGGGTAAACATTTGGCAGATTACCCCTTGTGCGCCGCCGAAAATATGCTGGGCTTTTTACCCGGCACAGAAGAGGTGCGGCAAACAGGGGAATACGAAATTGACGGCATCAGCATCGGTGAGAATGGCGCAGCGCCGTTGTTTTGCCTGGACATCAATATGTTGACTGGTTTGCGTTCACCTAGCCACACCGAGCTGACCGAGCTGTTAAAACAATGTGCGGGTGAAAAATACCCCTTGTTGAACCTCGCCAATAATGAAGCGCTAAAAGCCAAATTAGTGGATTTGTCAGACGGCGATGAACGGCTGATACGGACGGTTGAAATTGCCTATGAACGGCTCAGCAAAATCATCAAAAAAATTGATGCAGCCAAACAAGCTGTGTTTGAAGGCAAGTTTCCTGACAGCCACCCTAAGCTGTTTATGTCCATGGGTGGCGCAGGCTCAGGCAAAACCGCCGTCGAAGAAGTCGCCCACGCGTTGTGCGGCGATAATTTTGTAATTGCCTCTTTGGACGAATTCCGCAAAAAAAGCGATTTATACAAAGTGCTGACCGCTGCCAGCCACCATAGTGACGATTATGTCTATGTCGAGCCTTTTGCCAACCGCCTGCGGGATTTGGTGGCCGAACATGCCAAAAATCACCACATCAATATCCTCTACGATGGCACGGGCATCCCTTACCAACCGCGCTATTCAACGATAGTCAACCAATTTAAGGAACACGGTTTTTATACCCAAATCACCGCTGTCGATGCCTTTATAGTCAAACCGGCAGGCCGTGAATATGAATTGGTGCGGTCTAGCGTCATCACCAGTGTCAAAGAGCGCTTTGAAACCACGGGGCGGGCCTTGCCGTGGGTGGTTACCGTGGATAAACATATCCGCGCCCCACGATCATTTTTAAATGCCTTGGAACATGAAGCCTTGGACAAACTGTCCTTGTTTGCCAATGATGGCGAAAAAGACCGCCACTATTTGGTTGCCGAATGTTTCGCCTGTACCGAGCAGGAAGTAAAGGCGCTGCAAAGCCAGCAATTGGCCGGAACCTTACAAGCCTTATTGCTAAGCTGGGTTAAAGGGCGGCAAGATTCGGTGCTAAAACTCATGGCCCAACAAAACCCTGAGCAGCTTCAAGCACTGATCGACAGGAACCCGGAATTTACCGAAGCGAATGTGGCCTTCCAAATTTATAGCAGCCTTGCCGGCAACCGCGTTTTGGTGATCTATAACACCCGCCGGATGGTCGATTTTGTCCAAAAACGGCAGCTAAACCCCAATGCTTCCGGTGATGATGGCTTGCTACACAAACCAGAAGCCTTGGCCTTCCATGTAGATCCGTATACCAAAGATCCTAGCCTGACTAAACTCCAAGAATAGTTTCCTGCTTGTATTTGCTTATATTCAACTCATTTACGCAAGTACGTGAGGATGTTTCAGTGTAGGTGCGGATAAATCCGCACCTACAATCTTCCTGCTTATTTCATGCAGCAATCGTTACCTAACTTTTCGATGTTGGCTGCCCCGATTCCCTGATAATTATTGGATGTTGATTACCAGAGGACTATAGGGCTTCTTTTTTTGACAGCCATTTTTCCACAGAGTACAATCTTTATAACCATAATAGTTGTAGGTTTATTGGCGGAAAGTAAGCTTGCTTGGCTTTGCATAAACTTGTTTTGGGCATCCATTTAGTGGCAACTGTATACACAGTCAGCCATGCCTCCAACCGGCTCCAGCCCGTGCCGCACAAACAGCTATCGGGGACTGTCAATTTCCGTCCCTAAGATTTTCAACGGTGCCAGATGTTGTCCAAACATCCACTAACCCTGCCACACTCGGCCCGATTAGGCGGCTTAAAACAACTAGGCACATGAAATCGTTGGGCATCAAACCCAACATCCAAAAAAGTGCCCCCATACGCCAGCATGGGGTGGGTGGATAGCAGCGTTAAGCTGCAATATCAGGAAGCCCCGGCTTCCTTCATCGCCTCCCCCAGCTGGCCGGGGAATCCCAACCTAGTTAAATGAGGAAGCCATCATGCCAAATATAAGCCTAAGTTATTATGTATGGAAAACCGGAGCCAAGCGTAGGAGTCCACTTCCCAAGTTCACTACGGCAACGCACGTGGACGACCAAACGGACAATAGCACCTATCCCTTTTTAGTCCCGTCAGTCCTTCAAGGTTTACCCTTAGCCTTTGTGTCGGTGACTGGGTCTGCCAATGGCCACTATGTGATTTCATCGTACCCAAACCCCGTTTATGTCCCTAGCCCATCCGATCCCCCACCCGCATTTAGCGTTCCGCCAACACCTTCCGACCAATTGGCAAGTGTCAATGTTGACGCAAAATCTAACGTCGTCATCTCGGTCTGGTATTTACCGCAAGGTATTTACCAAGACGGTCTGGGTGCTTATGTCGATTCTTTCAATGTCGATACCGGGCAGTTTTTTTACGACCCGAACGTCCCCAATGATTTTGTGACGGTGTCACCAGACGGTAGCTTGACATTGAATGCCAACGATACCGGCAGCGTACCAACCACCGCTGATGAAACCATCACCGCCCACGATACTATATTGGGTGTCCCGTTTTTGAACTGGACAGTGATGTCTAGCGGCGGAACAGGGTTAAAACCGACTGTCAATGGTAAAAACCTCAAGGTGTTCAGCAAAACGTGGGTTAATGCCATCGGCTTTTTTGGCTCGTCGAATAAACATAAGACAGTCATTGAATTCAAGGAATTTTATGAAGTAATGAGCCATGAGCTATATCCCGGCGAAGAAATCGATGCACCACGGCCAGGGGATCCAAACCCACCGCAATTAAGGGCTGCCCTTAGACAGCTTGAGGTGTTGATCGCCATGGAAAAATCAATTTCCAGAGTCGGTGCGCGCCAACAAACCGCTGTCCATACGCAAATAACAACATCGGTAAAAGCCTTAACCGATGGCATCAATAAACTCGTCAAAGGCGCTAGAATTTAGCCTAGGGCGGCTTTGGCCGCGACAATCGCGTCTAAAGCCGCACCCACGGTTTAGTCGGGCAACTTTTCAACACCTACTTATAAAACGCCGCATGATGTCCATACACATGCGGCGCAATCCCACCCCAGACCAGCCCCGTTTTCTTACGCTTTGCGTACCCCGTAAAACGTCTAAAGCCGTTTTACTCCAGACGGCGTGCAATGGCTTTAGACATTGCCGTACCGCCCCGTAAAACGTCTAAAACCGTTTTACTCCAGCCGGAGTGCAATGGCTTTAGACATTGCCGTGCCGCCCCGTAAAACGTCTAAAGCCGTTTTACTCCAGCCTGGAGTGCAATGGCTTTAGACATTGCCGTGCCACCGTGTAAAACGTCTAAAACCGTTTTACGGCTAGCCGCGCGGGTTTATGACGGCCTACAGGCTATCAGGCTGGGCGATGGCGGTTAATATCAGGTGGATAATGGCGGCATCCCAATAACCCAAAGGCTCAAGCAACACGGCTGGGTTACGTTCGCCGTTTAACAGTTGTTCGATCGCGGTGACTACATGGGGATTGCTTTGATGGCTGTCCTGTAAAAAAGCCGCTAATGCTGCGCCCACAGTGTAGGTCAACACTGCCTGATGCACAGCGGAAATCAACCAAACATTAGGCTGCATTTGCGTAGGCATCCCGGCAAACCCTAAATAGCTATCGCGGGCACATTGCCGATACTGGCTAGCTAGTGCGCTGGCATATTGTTTTTCGGCGATTTGTGCCAATATGTTGTAAGTCGTCCAAATTTCTGCACTGGCGGCATCTAAGGCTTTACGAATGGCTAAGGCTTGTTCGGCTAACACGCGGGCTTCTTGTAAACGGCCATCTTGGTTTTGTAATAGATTGGCGAGGTTGTTTAAACTCATCGCCAAATCTTTGGGATTGCCCTGTTGTTGCACGCTGATGGCTTTACGGTACCATTGTTCTGCCGCGTCAGTTTGGCCTAGTGCTTCGGTGACTAGCGCCAAATTATTCCAAGTGCTTGCCGCGCCTAGCATGTCGCCTAAGGCTTCTTTAAGGCGGGCAGCTTCCCGATAAGCGTGTTCGGCGGCAGGCCATGATTTTGCTGTTTGATAAACCAGACCTAACTGATGCCAAGCCGTTGCTTCTGATTGTGGTTCATGCAGGTCTGAAAAGTGGCTTAACGCGGTTTTATAGCGTTGTTCTGCGGTGGCTAAATCGCCCTGACACAGTGCTAATGTACCCAACTGCCCTTGCGTCATCGCTACCCCTCGGGTATCTCCAATTTCCCTAGCTATCGCTAACGATAGCCCATACTGTGTTTGTGCCTGTGCATAATCACCGTCATCCATAAAAGCAGAGGCTAAATCGGTGTGTAGTGTGCTGATGAGCTGTTGAGTAAAGCCGGAGGTTTCCAGTTGTTGTGCAACCGCTAAAGCCTGTTGATCACAGCTAATCGCAGCGGCGGTGTTGCCTAGTTGATTAAAACAACGGCCTAAATGGCCTAAAGTAGTGCAAAGCTGATAACTAGGCGTTTGTCCTAATTGTAGGCGTAAGGTTTCAAAAATATTGGCAGCTGGCGCATAGTGTCCCGCGTCATACAAAGCCTGGCCTTGATTGCTTTGCGCCAAATACCAAGCGCCTGTGCCGATATCACCGCTGGCAGCGAGTGCGGCTTGGTTCAGGGCCGCTTTATCGGCTTGTAGGCCAAAGTTATTAAGAAAATTGATAACATTGTTAGCAAACTCAACCGCAAACGCCTCACCCGCTTGCAAGGCGGCATACACGCCATGCAGACAATTTGGCAATTCGCGCAGGGCAAGCGCACGCACCGCGTGGGGATTTTTGTAATCTTCATTATAGAGAGCGCTAGAAAGCTGGTAATAGCTGTGCCGATAACGTGCCAATAACCCGGCTTGTTCGCTGTCCGTCAGTTCTTGCCATAAGGCCGGGGCGAGGGTGGGATGGAACTTAAGATAGGGTACGGAATAATCTGCCAAAGCTTCGGCCTGTAGTAAACCTGTGTAGGCTAAGGCGGGGCGCAATACCGCCCAATCGTCGGCGTTGATTTCGGTAACTTTTAGCAGCATAGGTTCCATAGCCCCACCCTGAAACACGCCTAAGCGCGGGACTAGCAAGCGCACGTCAGCAGGTAAGCGGTCTAAAGACAGTTTTAAAGAACCCAGCAAGGGGTTGCCGGGATTTTCTGCCAAATAATGCTCTAAACGCGGGCCTAAATTGGCTAATCGGGTCACTTTTAATGCCCCTGCCAATAAGCTGATCGATAAGGGATGAAAATCCACACGATTAAACAAAGCCAATAAGGCCGCGCGTTCAGGTGGTTGATGCAGCGGCGCGGGCGGCAATTTATGCAGGCGTTGAAAATAGGCCAAGGCATCTTCTGGCCCTAGCCTTTGCAAGCGCAGATAAAGATGCTGGCTGGTATGGGCAGTGGGGTATGCCGGATGCGCCAAATCGTCTTGGCGCGTGGTGATTAACACTCGGCTGTTGCCAGCTTTTGCCCATGCGGCTGCGGCGGTTAATAAGGCCGCCGACACCTGCGGCGTTAAGGCTTCGACATTATCCAAAATCACTAAAGTGGCGGTTTGTTGCAAGGCGCGGGTGGCGACATCGGCATCTAACAGCGATTCCTGCAAAACCGTGGCTAAGGTGCTGACTGCCATCGCTACAGCATCTACGCCTTGAAACGCGGCATAATCAACAAAACATACGCGGGCAAACAAGCCAGTTTGTTGTAGCCAATCGCCCGCCACAATCGCGAGGGTGGTTTTGCCTTGCCCGCCAAAACCGACGATGGCTAGGCTGCGCACGTTTTGCACAAAGGCGCGTTCGATAATCCAGAGTTCTTGGCTGCGGCCAAAAAAGCCCGCTTCTTGCAGTTTGGGCAGGTTGTTGATGGCTGGCGGGCTGGCGTGTGCGCTAGGGATTTGTGGGTTTAGTAAGGTGCAATCTTGGCTGGCCTGATACAACACCGGGACAAACCAATCTTGTAAGTTTAAGGTGATGCGCTGGTCGCCACATTGCCGCTCGCCGCGTTCGGGGTAGCGGTATAGATAGCGCCGTGCGGTATCTAAGGCTGCGCCCATAGTCTGGCCTTGCATTAAGGCGTTATAAAATTCGCCAAACAAGTGTTCGGTGGTGGGCACCAACACCGAATACGACATCGCCAACACCGACGGTAAACCAGCATGGGTGAGGCGGGCCGCGACGCTGGTTAAGGCATCATCGCCCATCGCCGCCGATTGGCAGGCAGACAGCACGACTAAGGCGATTTTTTTGCGGTATAAGGCATCGGCTAAGGTTTCGGCAGAGACAAAATCGTTGTTGCCGTCGGCGGTTTCAAACAGCAAATAGCCGTTGTTGGATTCGGGTTGGGCTTGTTTGCTTAAAGGGTTGTCGGCGCGTTTGCCTGTTGTTGGTTCGGCGGCTGCGTTAAAAAAAGCCCCATGGCCATCAAAATGCAGAATATCAATAGGCGGTAAGCGGTCATTTTCTAGACGGTTTATGAGCTTGTCTAAGGTTGCGGGGCGCAAAAATTCCAGCTCGATGTTGGCCTGTGTGGTTTTTATGGCGTGCATGACGGCGAGTGCGTCGCTGCGCGGATTGATAAAATTGGCATCGCTAGGTCGGCTGACCACAAACAACACGCGCAAGCGGTCTTTGCTGCTGACTTTATAGGCAGTCCTGCCGCCACCTGCCCCCAAATAACGCCGCCGGATGGAGAGTTTTTCATGCATTAAATAAGTTTGTTTGGGTGGGCGCAGTAATTCCCACGGCAAACTTAATACTGCCGGATGTTGGGCGTAGAGGGTGATGAGGCGTTTTTCGTCAGTGTCTTGAAAGCGGTCAAAAAGGCGTTTGGCGGTGGCATCGGCGAACACCGACAAAAACAGGTTTTCGCCCAGGGTTTTTAAGCGTTTGGCGATGTTGTCGGCCCTATCGATATCGATATCGGTAATGTAACGCGTGGCGTAGGTTTCCAAATACCAAGCGATGTCGGCATAGTCTTCTGGGCCGATAGGGGTTTGAAAGTCTAGGGGGTCGGAATCATCGCCATCAAAATGGACGCTGACTTGCGTGGGCTTGGGAAAGCGGATGTTGAGTTCAATCGGCGGCATGATTATTCCTTAATGGGCAGTTGGCGGGGATAATATAACCGATATTGGGGGTTGTGGCTTGTGTGGTGATAGGGATGGTGGTTGGATTTTGCGGCTACCAACTTAATACGGGACAGTTTAAGGTTAAGCAGTTCGTGGTGAACTTGTCGAAGGGTGAACGGTTAAGCTTCGCGAATGTCCCGCTTTAAGTTGGTAGCCCATAAGGCTATGGTTGAACGCGAATTTATTCTGAATGGTCATGGTGGGCAATAGCCATGTAATTATGCCTAATCAGCATTTTTATTGAACCAAGCTTGAAACCCATAATCTTAGCCGTAGAATAATTAACAGCCTGTCCGGCAGTTTTTTGCCGGATAACAATTACAGAATAAATAGCGATGGTGCTCCCTATGAAACCGCTTACAGTGGCAAGTTTTATGTTTATCCTGATGGGGTCGATCAGCAGCACCCCTGTTTTGGGACAAGGTGGCCACGGCGGTGGCGGCTTGGGTTATCATGGTGGTGGCAATCATGGCGGCGGTGGCCATTATAGCGGGGGCTATAATGGCGGTGGTGGTGGCCACTATGGCGGTGGCTATAATGGCGGAGGTGGCAGCCACTATGGGGGCGGCTATAATGGCGGCGGTAGGCATTACGGTGGAGGCTATGGGTATGGTTATGGTGGTGGCCACAGCCATTCGAATTTTGGCTTTTATTTCGGTGCGCCTCTCTATCCTTACCCTTATTACAATTATCCCTACCAAACGCCTTATTATTATCCGCCAACCATAATCACGGTTCCCGCAACGCCGCCGGTTTACATCCAAAAAACCCCGCCTGCTAGCCAACAAAATCCGCCGGGGTTTTGGTATTATTGCGGCAACCCCAAAGGCTATTACCCTTATGTCAAAGACTGCCCTAGCGGTTGGCAACAAGTAGAACCCACACCACCCCCACCCCTTTAAGGAATCCGCTTATGTCACGTCGTGTTCTTGTATTGTTGGCTTCGGCCACCATGGGCCTAAGCGCTTGTGTGAATTTGCCCACTGGCCCTAGTGTCATGGTGTTGCCCAGCAACAGCAAATCATTTGATCAATTCCGTAACGATGATGCCAGTTGCCGGCTGTTTGCTTCCGCCCAAATTGGCGGTTCTAGCCCACAACAAGCGGGGGTAAGTAGCGGGGTGACGACGGCCATAGTCGCCACTGCGGTAGGTGCGGCAGCGGGCGCGGCATTTGGTGGCGGTAGTGGTGCCGCGATCGGAGCTGGCACGGGTTTGGTGGCTGGCAGTCTAGTCGGCAGCGGTGCTGCCAATAGTGCGATGAACGAAGACCAGCAGCGTTACGATAATGGCTATATCCAATGTATGTATGCCCATGGCCACCAAGTGCCTGTGTCCGGGCAGTTTTCGGGGGCGGCCGGGGCGGCGCCAGCTGTGGTTGATCGGCCAACTGGCGATATTCCGCCGCCACCGCCAGGCTACCCGCCACCGCCTCCGCAGTAAACCCCTAATGCCAATAAGACTTTGTATTCTCGGTTTCAATACCGTCACGGCAATGTCTAAAGCCATTGCACTCCAGCGGTAGGGTAATTTCTCATTAGTGGCTGGATAAAGACCTGCGAGGTTTTTAAAACCTCGTAGGTCTGCCGCTACTACTTGCACTGTCTTTTAACAAATTATCAGCATTAACTGTTAAATAACGGTATTATTTTAAGCAACACACACTAAGCTAGCTGCGCTTTGATTGATAGGCCAGCTTGTGTCCGCCTTCTTCCTTCCGTTTCATTAACTTTATAGGTGAATACCATGAAAACTAGATCGGCAACTTTTCTGGCTTTATCGACCAGCGTGCTAGCCACTATACCCAGCGCAAACGCCCATAGTTTAGGTGCTGAAAGTGCGGGCTTCATTACTGGCTTGGCACATCCATTTTTAGGTTTGGATCATGTTTTGGCAATGGTTGCCGTTGGCATTTGGGCCGCACAAACGGGTGGCAGTGCTGTGTGGCGCTTGCCCCTTAGCTTTCTCCTGATCATGGCTGCCGCCGCCTTCGTGGGCGCTGGTGCTTATGGTTTACCCGCATTAGAGCCTATGATAGGTGTTAGTGTGGTGGTATTGGGGTTAATGGTGGTTTTTGCGGTACGCCTGCCGATTAATGCGGCCATGCTGTTGGTCGGCTTGTTTGCTGTGCTCCATGGCTACGCCCATGGTTTGGAAATGCCCTTGGCAAGTTCAGCCTTGTTCTATGGTAGCGGTTTTATTTTGGCGACTGCCTTATTGCACGGCATCGGTTTGGCAGTAGGCAAACAAGCCCATCAAATGCGGCTGTTGTCCCGGTTAAGCGGTGTAGTTATTACCGTGGCGGGGCTTTTTTTAACCGCTACTGCTTAGGGACAAGCTTCATGTGTCTGGCCATCCCCATGCAAATCACCCATATTGATGGCAGCAATGCCCATTGTGTTGCCAAAGGCGTAGGGCGTGATGTCAGCCTGTTTTTACTGGAAGACGAGGCCTTAGATGTTGGGGATTATGTGTTGATCCATGTCGGTTACGTCATCCAAAAAATAAGCCCCGCCGAAGCCTTGTCAACCTGGGAACTGCTAGACCAAATGCTGGACGAGGATCCCGTCAGTGCATGAACTGTCTTTGTGCGACGACCTGCTGGGCCAGGTCATCGCCATTGCCGCCGACAACAAGGCCCAAGCTGTCGCCAGTATTACGGTGCAGTGTGGGCCTTTATCCGGCGTAGAACCGCTATTGCTGGACAGTGCGTTTGCCATGGTCAAGGTAGGCACGATTGCCGAGCAGGCCGAATTGATCATCCAGTCAGCCCCGGTCATTGTGCAATGCCAGCGCTGTGGGGAGCAATCGGAGGCCAGCGCCAACCATTTAATCTGTACAGCCTGCAATAGCCCGGATACCCTGCTGATCAGTGGCAACCAACTCATTTTAGCCAGTATCGGGCTTGATTGCGCTGTTTAAGACTAAACTCCACCATAAAACCACTAGAGGATTAAAGCATGTGTAACACCTGTGGCTGCACGATCACACCCGGCAACCGCCCACTGGTTTTGGCGGAAACCCCCAAGCACGGCGTGACCACGGTTACGGTGTTGCAAAACTTGTTATCACAAAACAACCATCAAGCCGACCATAACCGCGCCCATTTTGATGCCCACCAAGTGCTGGTGATTAACCTGATGTCGTCGCCCGGTTCGGGCAAAACCGCCTTGCTGGAAGCAACCATTAAACGGCTGCGTGACAGTCTGTCCATCGCCGTCATCGAAGGCGATTTGGAAACCGAAAACGATGCCCAACGCATACGCGCCCAAGGGGTGCCTGCTTATCAAATCACCACTGGCACGGCTTGCCACTTGGATGCGCATCTGGTGCACCAAGCTTTACACCATCTTAGCCTTGAAAATTTGGACTTGGTGTTTATTGAAAACGTCGGCAACCTCGTTTGCCCCGCCAGTTTTGATCTGGGCCATCACCGCAATGTGGTGTTGCTATCCGTCACCGAAGGCGATGACAAGCCCGCCAAATACCCGGTCATGTTCCGCGCCGCAGATTTACTGTTAATCAGCAAGACCGATTTACTGCCTTTTTTGGATGATTTTTCGGTAGAAAAGGCAGAACAAAACCAACATAATTTGGCAAATACCGCACCCGTGCTTGCCATTAGCGCCAAAGACGGGGCTGGTCTGGATGCTTGGATAGCCTGGTTACACGCCGAAATTGCCCAACACAAAGCGCGGCTGCAAAATCAGCAAACCACCCAACCCAAAGTACATCAAGACACTGGACTGCCTAGCGTGGCAGAAGTTAAACCCAAGTTTTACCCCGTCAGCAAGCCCGCAGCCCCCCGCTAATCGCCGCTTATGTCCACAACCGCCAAACACCTGCTGGAAAAAATCCGCCAGCTACCTCTGCCTAACCAAGTCCGGCTGATGAATGTGTGCGGCGGCCATGAGCGTTCCATTTCTATGGCGGGTTTACGCACCGCCCTACCCTCCACGATAGACTTAATCCCCGGCCCCGGCTGCCCGGTTTGTATCTGCCCCGAAGAGGACATTTATTTGGCCATCCAAATGGCTAGCCATGAGGATATTGTGCTGCTGGCTTTTGGTGATATGTTGCGGGTTCCGGTCAACGTGCCGCAAAACAGCTTGCGCACTTTGGAGCAAGCCAAAGCCGCAGGCGCAGACATACGCCCTATCGCCTCACCCACTGAAGCGGTGTTATATGCCTCCGCCAACCCTGACAAAACCGTGGTGTTTTTTGTTGCGGGTTTTGAAACCACCTGCGCACCTGTCGCGGCAATGCTGGCGGCAGGCATACCCGATAATTTGCTGCTGTTGATGAGTGGTCGCTTGACTTGGCCTGCGGTTGCCATGTTGCTGGAAGATGGCAGCCCAGGGTTTGATGCGCTAATCGCACCGGGCCATGTGGCGACCATCATGGGTGCAGACGAATGGCAATTTGTGGTGCGAAAGCACCATATCCCCGCCGCCATTGCCGGCTTTACCACCGAAAGCCTGCTAGCCGCCATTTATTCCGTGTTGCGGCAGTTGATCGAAAACCGTGTTTTTCTGGACAATTGCTACACCGAAGTGGTTACCCCTGACGGCAAGCGCCGCGCCAAACAGCTCTTACAAACCCGCTTACAAGTTGTGGATGCGCCGTGGCGCGGCATCGGCATTATCCCGCAATCCGGCTTTGAATTGGCTGCGGATCTGGCGGCGCATAATGCCCGCCTACGGTTTCCTGCCTATGCAGAACTTGCCAGAAAAAATGCGGGGACTATGCCGCCAGGCTGCGATTGCGCTAAAGTAGTGTTGGGCAAAATAAAACCCACTGAATGCCGTTTATATGGCGAAGCTTGTACCCCCAGAAACCCGATAGGGCCGTGCATGGTTTCGGATGAAGGCGCTTGTCGGATTTGGTGGGCATCCGGCATCAATAAGCCAACGCCCCAAACAACAGGTGGTCGGCCATAAAGCTACAAGCCAGACACATCCTGATTACAGGGCGGGTTCAAGGGGTTGGTTTTAGGCCCTTTGTTTGCCGTTTGGCGCAGCAGTTAAACTTGTGCGGTTGGGTGCGCAACCGCGCAGGGCAAGTGGAAATCTGGGTGCAAGGGGCTATTGAACCTTTGGCCATGTTTGAACAACAACTGAGCACCAATGCCCCACCGCTCGCCAAATTAGAGCAACTACACCCACAAAGCCAAGCGCCAATTATCGGACTTTTTGATTTCAGCATACTGCCTAGCGTTTTTGGGGCTAGCCAACACGTGCATATCCCGCCGGATTATTTTATGTGCGCTGATTGCCTAACCGAATTACAAGACCCCAAACAGCGCCGATATCGCTACCCCTTCATCAATTGCACCCAATGCGGCCCACGTTACACTTTAATCCAAAGCCTGCCTTATGACCGCCCCAACACCAGCATGGCGACTTTCCCGCTTTGTGATGACTGCCGTAAAGATTATGAAAACCCAAGCGATCGGCGCTTCCATGCCCAACCCTTGGCTTGTGCCGTTTGCGGCCCGCGCTTGTGTTTTAGGCAAGCGGGCGGCGAGGACATCATTGACAATGACCTTGCCATCAAAGCCACCGTTGCAGCGCTTAAGCAAGGCTTGATAGCCGCCGTAAAAGGCATAGGCGGTTATCATTTGCTATGTTCTGCCACCTCAGAATCGGCGGTCTTGCGGTTGCGGCAACGTAAACAGCGGCCATTAAAACCCTTGGCACTGATGTTGCCTTGGTCAGGTGCAGATGGACTAAACCTTGCCAAACACTACACCACAGGCACGGCAGTGGAATGGTCGTTGCTGGCTGACCCTAGCCGCCCTATTGTGCTGGTAAACAAACGCGACAACACTGACATTGCCCCTGCCGTCGCCCCACACATGGCGGAACTGGGCATTATGCTGCCGTATAGCCCTTTGCATTACCTCCTGCTGGACAGCTACGCCGCGCCACTAATCGCCACCTCCGCCAATATCAGCGGCGAACCGGTATTGACCGACGCAGCGCAAGTCGAAGCCCGTTTAGGGACTATCGCCGATGTGTTTTTACATCATAACCGGCCTATCTTACGGCCAGCCGATGACAGCGTGTACCGGATCATTGCCGGAAAACCCCAGCCTATCCGCTTAGCGCGGGGTATCGCCCCGGTAGAACTAGCTTTGCCCTTTAGCCTCACTAGCCCTTTGTTGGCAGTGGGCGGGCAAATGAAAAACACCGTAGCTTTGGCTTGGGATACGCGCGTCGTCATTTCACCTCATTTAGGCGATTTAGATTCACCACGCAGCTTGGCCGTATTTAAGCAAACCATCGCCGATTTAATGCGGCTTTATGATGTCAACATTAGCGCATGCGTTTGTGATGCCCACCCCGATTACACAGCCAGCCGCTGGGCTGAAGACTCTGGCCTACAGCTGCATAAAGTCTTCCACCATCACGCCCATGCCTCAGCCTTGGCCGCAGACCATCAACTGACCGAAGCGATGCTAGTTTTTACTTGGGATGGGACGGGTTATGGTGAAGATGGCACGCTGTGGGGCGGTGAAGGGTTTTATGGAAAGCCGGGTTGTTGGCAGCGGGTCTCATCATTCCGGCCTTTTCGCTTGCCGGGTGGGGACAAAGCCAGTCGTGAACCCTGGCGTAGCGCCGTGGCCTTATGTTGGGAACAACAACAAGACTGGCCAGACTGCCCAACCGAATCCGGCTTGCTGCATCAGGCTTGGCAAAAACAGTTAAACAGCCCCTACAGCAGTTCGGTAGGCCGCTTGTTTGACGCGGCGGCGGCCTTCTGCCAGCTAGTCCACACTGCCGATTTTGAAGGCCATGCCCCGATGTGGCTAGCAGCGGCCAGCGGGCAACTGCCAGATACTGGCATAGACCTACCCTTGACCCGTAACAGCCAAGGCTTATGGCTAAGCGATTGGGGGCCGTTATTGCCAATGCTGCAAAACCACCGCTTAAGCCTGGCCCAGCGTAGCGCCAGTTTTCATGCCAGCCTTGCTTGGGCACTGCTTAAACAAGCCCAACAGCTATGTAAAGAGCAGGATTTTTCTGCCGTGGGTTTAACCGGTGGCGTATTCCAAAACCGCCTATTAGCAGAATATACCCAGGAATTACTGCAAGCAGCCGGGTTTGCCGTTTATTTGCCGGAGCGCATCCCAGGCAATGATGCCGGGCTTAGTTTTGGGCAGATTGTAGAAGTTGGGGCTAAGGCCAGCTAGCAACTAGCGGGTAAATAGTAAGTTCTCATTGTGGCGGAATAAAGACCTGCGAGGTTTATAAAACCTCGCAGGTCTGCCGCTATTGCCTATCACTACAGAGAAGTAACTTCAAATGCTTGCACCTTATCGATTTGACGGGCATAAACCATAGCCCCTGAGGCCACAGTACAGTCAGAATGGCGGTATTCGTAAACATTCATTATGCCTTCCGTACGGTCAAGCAAAAACAACCATTTCATATTGATGCCATCGTCATATTGCCTGAACACCAGCATTGCATCTACGGGTTAGTGCAGGTTAGCCTAGCTCTGCTTAAATGTTGGCTTAGGCACAATTTGTTCGTATAAAAATTCAGGGGCAAAATCAGCGCCGTTACTCCAAGATAAAGTGTGCCCTTCTAATTCAAAGGACTTGAAAAATGCTTTATCTTTTAACGGTTCAAATACCTGACCATAAAGTTCTGCGGCTAAATCAACCTCACCTTCCATACCGTCATTAAATGACAACCAAACTTTGTATTCACCACAATATCTTGCATTTGTAACATGAATAAACATAACACTATTCCAAAGGTTCAATTTTCGACAAAGGCTTTCTGTCAATAGCGGCTTGCCAGTTAGCCATTAATTCCTCTTGGTGAAGTACATACCAATCAAGCACAGCACTTAATGCCCTTCTAGGAAACCTACCAGTGACAATACCTGTTTTAATATCCACGGTAATTTCGTATTCGCCATACTCAGCATGAAAATGTGGTGGAGCGTGCTCACGAAGATACATGCGTATGATTATTCCAAGAAAGCGGCTAATTTCAGGCATTGGCTATTTCCAAATTCTTTGCTGTTAAAAAAATGGGGCGGCTCCTTGTATTTTAACTAGGACATGAAAAGCATTGCCCACCTGACGGGTATATTACACTAAGCCCATGTGGGAATAATACTTCCATAGTCTGGCGCTTATACTCCCTTAAGATGTGGCAAGTTTAAAGAGAGGACTAACGCTTCCCCTTACGCCCCGCTTGCTGACCACCTGCCGCTTCCATCTCGGCAACTTGTCCTTTGATTGTCTCCAACGCCTGCCGCCATTGCACATAATCGGGGGCTTTTGCTGATAAGGGGGCGAGTATTGCTATGGCCGCGCGAAATTCCGCCAAGGCTTCGTGAGGTTGTTGCGCTTTTCGTAATAGCAAGCCCAGCTTACCGTGGCTAAACGCCAAATCGGCTTGCCATTCGGCATTGGCGGGGTCTTGCGCCGCCAGTTTTTCGCGGATGGTTAAACTGGTACGGTAACTGGTCAGCGCGGCAGGCTGGTCGCCTTGTTGGGCGAGTATATCGCCAATTTTCTCTTGGCTAACCGACAAATCGCGTTGCCATCCGGCATTGGCGGGATCTTGCGCCGCCAGTTTTTCGCGGATTGCTAAACTGGCGCGGTAACTAGCCATCGCGGCATTAAGGTCGCCTTGTTGGACAAGGATGTCGCCGACTTTCTCATGGCTGACCGACAAATCGGCTTGCCATCCGGCATTGGCGGGGTCTTGCGCCGCCAGTTTTTCGGCGATGGCCAAATCGGCGCGGTAACTGGCCAGTGCGACAATCAGGTTGCCTTGTTGGGCAAGGATGTCGCCGATTCTCTCGTGGCTGAGCGACAAATCGCGTTGCCATTCGGTATTGGCGGGATCTTGCGCCGCGAGTTTTTCGGCGATGGCCAAACCGGCGCGGTAACTGGCCAGCGCGGCAGGCTGGTCGCCTTGTTGGGCGAGGATATCGCCGATCTTCTCGTGACTAACGAATAAATCGCGTTGCCATCCGGCATTGGCGGGGTCTTGCGCTGCCAGTTTTTCGGCGATGGCCAAGCCTTCGCGGTAGCTGGACAGCGCGGCAGGCAGGTCACCTTGTTGGGCGAGTATGTTGCCAATTGTGTTGTGGCTAACAGACAAATCGCGTTGCCATCGGGCATTGGCGGGGTCTTTCAAAGTTAATGCTGAAATAATGCTCCGCTTAGCTTCAAACTCTCGCAATGCGCTTTTAAGGTCTCCATGCGAGGCTAACACAGAACCAATTCGTTCATGGCTGATGCCCAGATCATATTGCCATTCGGCATTGGCGGGGTCTTGCAACGCCAGTTTTTCGGCGATGGCCAAATCGGCGCGGTAGATGGCCTGCGCGGCAGGCTGGTCGCCTTGTTGGGCGAGGATGTCGCCGATTTTCTCGTGGCTAACGAACAAATCGCGTTGCCATCCGGCATTGGCGGGGTCTTGCGCCGCCAGTTTTTCGCGGATGGTTAAACTTGCGCGGTAACTGGCCAGTGCGGCATTCAGGTCACCTTGTTGGGTAAGGATATCGCCGATTTTATTGTGGCTGACCGACAAATCTCGTTGCCATTCGGCATCTGCGGGGGCTTGCGCCGCCAGTTTTTCTACAATAGCCAAGCCAGTGCGATAGTTGCTTAATGCGCCCGGTAAATCTCCCAAAGCCAAGCGTTGATCACCCTGTCCGAAATAATTCACCGCCCGCTCCCGCTCCGATTCAACCGTCGTGCCGCGCAAGCCATCAATCTGTTTCAACAATTGCGCATTTTGTTCAAAAGTTTCTTGCAAGATTTGTAAAGTGCCGGGTACGGTGCTAAGCCGATCTGGCAAGTCATAAGTTAAGCGGTTAACCACTTGCAAAGCCAAACCCGCCGACGTTTCGGCTTTTTTGCGTTGTTCATAATTGACCGCACTAAAGCCCGCCGCGCCCAACACAAAAACTACCGTCACTGCGCCTATCGTCCAGCGTAAGATCGAGCGCCGCCGTCGTATTTTGCGGATTGACAAACCGATAAAATCCTGCGCGGTAGGCGGCAATTTTAACCACGGTTGTTTTAACAACTGCGTGGCATCTTGTTCTTGTTTACCTGCGTTTAGCAGGTAACCCTCGTTACGGCTAGCCGCTTGCCAGTTGGCTGCCAGTTCTTCCATACGCATACGGATGGCGAGGATGTCTTGGTCTTCGGCCAGCCACGCCAACAATTGTGGCCATGTGCGTAGCAAGGCTTCATGCACGGGTTCGACTGTGGCGGTGTGGGTGTCGCCGCTGTCGCTGCTGCTCAGTAATCGGGCGTTGATGAAGGCTTGCACCACTTGCCATTGCAGCGGGTCGGCTTGAAAATCGCTGAGCGGCGCACGGCGGCGTAAGGCTTTGCCATTGTCCAAATCCACCAATTGCCGGAACACATCGCGCACGGCATCGAGACTGCCTGCGCCCAATTGGTTGACGGCAGTTTCGGCGGCTAGGGTGATCGCGCCGTCCAGACCACCTAGCCTGATGTGGTAATCGTCAAAACTTAAGGTATTGTCGCCACGTTGGCGGGCGAGCTGGTACAAGGCATCTAAGGTAAATTCCAGCAACGGCAAGGCGTTGGGGTTGGCGGCGGTGTCTTTCAAGAGCTGCGCATCCAAACGGCGGCCTGCACGCAGTTCAAACGCCATGCCCGCCGCGCGGGCGGGGTAGCGGATGATTTCGGCCAGTTCGGTATCATCTGGCATGGCCAAATCGTATTGGCCTGCGCCTGCTTTTAGCGTGTTTAACACCGGATGGTCGGCAGCTTGTGGGTAATATTCGCTACGCAATCCTGCCAATATCCACACCAAGCCTGTTTCGGCCAGTGTTTGCACGGCAGTTAAAAACCCATCGCGCACGGCATTTTGTTGACGCAGTTGTTCGGCTTTTTCGGCATCGGTCAGCACGGTGCGCGTGTCGGTAGGCGCACGGAAGATTTCTTCCAGCGGATCAATCAGCAACACTAGCCGTGCGTTAGGGGTAAAGTTCCAAGCGCGTTCTAGCCTTAAACGATCAGCCGCAGCGGCCAAAGCATGCACCAAAGCACCCGCCAAACCTTCGGGGTGTTGGGCGAGTTGTGCGCTGAGGCTGGCGACATCTGCAAAACCGGCCCCTGCCAATTCAGGCAAGGCGGTTTCAGTCAATAAGGCGGCGGCTAGCCCACGCAGCCAATCGCCATCGGGCGCATCGGCAGGGCGCAAGATGGCATAACGCCATAAGTCCACCTTATCTACACGGCGTTCTGCCACCAGCGCATGGAGCAAGCCCGCGCGTAACAACGACGATTTGCCCGCACCGCTAGCCCCCAACACTAGCACAAACGGCTTACCCGCCGCCGCTTGGCTGTTGAGTTGCGCCAACACGGCATGGACGGCGGCACTGCGGCCACAAAACACGGCGGCGTGGTGCAGGTCAAAATACGCCAAGCCGCGATACGGCGATTCGTCGCGTGTCCATGCGGGCAGTTCGTCAGTGTCTTTTTGATATTGCGGGCAACGGGCTAGTAACAGGTCGTGTAAATGCGCGGTGAGCTGGCGTTCAAAATCATCGGCATCGGTAAAGCTGTTGAACCCGGCTTTAAAATGGTCTTGCGGGCTGCCCAGCCAGTGGTCGAGAAACTTATCAAGCGCGGCTTTTTGCGCTTCTTTGTCGGCTTTATTGGGATCGTTCAGCGACACTAAGACATCGGCAGTTTTGCGGTATACCCACAAATCCGGGGTTTTGTGTTGGCGATAGCTGTCAACTGCATCTTCAAATTCAAACTCGGTACCGGAATTATAGTGCGAGCCATCAGGCCGTTGGAATTTATTCGGCGGCAAGCGCGTCCCCAGCCGCGACCATAAGATGCACACCACCAAATCGGTCGCTGACGGCAGCTTTTTAATTTGCTCCTGAAAATGTTGTTGGCTGCTTTGCGGCTGGTGTTCCCAAAAGATTGGTTCTAGCCGGATGTAGCGGTCAAACTCGGTTTGTAGTTTGCGGATGACTTGTTCGGCGCGGCGGCGTTCGTCATCAACATCGCCTGGGGAGGATACGAACAGTGAGAAAGTTTGCATACATACCTTGCATTTTTAGCCCTGCTTGAAGCCGGGGCACGAAATCGTTATGGGCGACTACAGCCAAGCTTATTGTGGCATTGCTTAAGTCTTTGCACTAGCCACTTACTGTTGCGGTGTGTATTAAGCCTTTTTTTAACACTGAGAACAAGCATTTTTCTATTTTCCTAGAGGCTGTGCAGTTTAAGCTGGACGACTGTTGGTGCGGACTGAATGCTTTCATCCAACTTGTAATGGGTTAGGTGGTTTGCTATCTTAAAACGTAAGGTCTCATGAGTGGCAGGATAGAGGTTTATAAAACCTCGCAGGTCTGCCGCTATCGCCTATAACTGATGAGTAGCCTTAACCAACCCTAAGTCACCATAGCCAAGCGCCTTGAGGGTTCAATCAGTAGGCATCACATTAATAGGGGCAAGTATGATTAAACTTTACAGCTTTGGGCCGGGTTTTGGGGTGGCAGACCCCAGCCCTTTTGTTTTAAAAGTCGATTGTTATATGCGCATGGCAGGTATCGAATTTGAGGCCATCCCTGATGTGGGCAATTTAAGGAAAGCCCCGAAAGGGAAGCTTCCGTTTATTATTGATGGCGACATAACGGTAGCCGATTCGCAATTTATCATTTCTTATTTGCAACAGAAATTTGCTGTTGGAATGGATTCCCACTTGTCTGACGAACAAAAAGGTATCGCTTACCTTATCAGTAAGTCGCTGGATGAAAACCTGTATTGGTGTTTGGTTTATTCCCGGTGGGTAAAAGACGATACTTGGCCAGCGATTAAGGAAGCACTTTTTGGTTCAATGCCTTTGCCATTAAAGCATCTTATTCCGGTGCTTGCCCGTAAGTCCGCCATTAGCGCACTAAATAAACAAGGCTTAGGGAAGCATTCGGAGGCAGAAATTAAGCTGATTACCCAACAAACCTTCCAGTCGTTGTCTGACATTTTAGGTGATAAGACTTATTTTTTTGGCGGGAGCCCTAGTACATTTGATGCCACTGCTTATGCGTTCCTTAGTCAATTTATCAGTGTTTCCTTAAACAACCCGTTTAATGAGCTTGCCCGTAGTTACCCTAATTTGGTGGCCTATTGCAATAATATTAGGGCACTATATTATTAAACTTAAGTAAAAACGGTCCGCGCCTTTTCACATCCTACGAAAGCTTGTTAAGTCGGGTTACGGTTATCACCTAACCCCACCTACACAACTAACCAGCCCTTCATCACAAAAACCTAGCACCCCCACTATTTCAACATCGACAACAATCTGTTCCCAGTCTCGTTATTTACTTTTCTATATAAAGAAATATACTAAGCGGGTATTTATTTTTGGGGCGTATCCGAAAAAGTTATGTCAATATAGTTCCAACAACGACTATGTGCCTTCTAACTAATACCCCAGGTGATTTTATGAAACCAAAAAAGTATCGTGCCGGATTTGCGGCTAACCCTGCGCTCAGCTTACTGGTGGCCACTGGCCTTACCGTAGGCATGGTGGATGCAAGTCTAGCCGCCGAACCCAAACCCAAACCCACCTATACCAAAGTGCCGATGGCTGCTTACAATGCCTTAATGGACGATGCCCTGATTGGCAATAACTATGAAAAACCGGTTTGGAATTTGCACGATGCCCTACACTTGCCGGATTGGTTGACTGTCGGCCTTGAGAACCGAACCCGTTATGAAACCCTAAGCGACACCTTTAAACCCAGCCAACCAGCGCCTGCACCACAGGCTGGCGGCGGCAACCAACAAATTACCCTTCAAACCGATTTGTGGATACAAGCCAAGTTCGGCAATTTCCGGTTTGCCACTGAATTTTTAGATGCACGGGCGCTGCTTTCAGACCAAGGCACAAATAACACCCCTAACCCACCGAATAACACCATGGTTGACACGGCTGATTTTGCTCAGGCTTATGTATCTTGGGCTGATCAAAACGCGTTTTATAGCGGGCTGGGTATGGAAGTAAAAGCCGGTCGCCAAACCTTGGATATGGGTAGCCGCCGTTTGGTGTCACGGCCTATTTTCCGCAATACAGTCAATAGTTTTACGGGCCTGAAGATTAGGGTATTGGATTATGACCGTTGGCAATTTAACGCTTTTGGCACCATGCCTGTCCTGCGTTATCCAAATTATGTCAACACGCCGCCGGGCGGCGACCCTGACTTATTGGCGGCCAATGCCAACCAGTTGGCTAATGGCGATCATGAATGGGATTTGGAAGATACCCAAACGTTTTTTTCGGGAGGCATTATCGAAGGCTACGACTTGTTTAAGCATATCAATGCCGAGCTATACCTTTATAATCTGAATGAAGGTGACAGCACCAACAACCCGACCCGCAACCGCAAGTATTTCACGCCAGGCTTACGTTTTTACATCAAGCCCAGCAAAGGTAATTTTGATTTTGTCGCCGAAGGCATGGGCCAATTCGGTACCGCCCAATACAATACTAGAGCCAATAACCAACAACAACACCACCAAGCCTGGTCGGAACACATCGAAGCGGGCTATAGCTTTGACCTGCCGATGTCGCCCCGTTTTGTCATCGAATATGACTGGGCCAGTGGTAGCAAAAGCAGTAAGTACACACCAGGGGCTAGCGATGGCCGTTTCGATTCCTTGTATGCTGCCACCGATATTGATTTTGGCTCTAGCGGGATTTATTCCGCCTTTCAGCGCAGTAACATCAACTCACCCGGTTATCGCATAAATTTCGCCCCCCGGCCTAATATCAATGTCGCTTTGCAACAACGCTTAATCTGGTTAGATTCAGCAGGCGATTGCTGGGGTGGCGCGTCGTGTTCTTCAGCGGTTGCACCGGGTTTAATAGGCAACCCCCAAGGCACTAGCGGCAGTTATGTGGGTGATCAATTGGGGATTACCAGCCGTTACAATTTTAACAGCAGCTTAAATCTTGACGCAGGTTGGTTCCACTTGTTTAAAGGGGAGTTTGCCAAAACTGGCGTTTCCACCGCGACAGGCACCACTACCCCAGGGGGTGACACAGATTATTTCTATGTGCAAAGCCAAATGAGATTTTAACCCTAAGCTAGGGCGATAGTGTTCTTACTAAGCCTTGGTTAAATCAACCCCGTAAGAGGACACTTTCTATGTTTAAACCACTATCATCCCGTTTTTGTCTTAGTTTATTGTTACTGGCGTTTAGTACAGCCCCGTTTGCGGCGACCACCTTAGTTGCCGTCGCGGCCAATTTTAGCAAACCCATGACTGAAATCGCCGCTGAATTTGAAAAGGCAACAGGCCATAGTGCCAAATTGTCTTTTGGTTCGTCTGGCAAATTTGTTTCGCAAATTGAAAACGGCGGCCCCTTTGAAGTGTTATTATCCGCTGATGAAAAAGGCCCGGAAACCTTAGCCCAATCCGGTTTGGCGGTAAAAGAGAGCCAATTTACCTATGCGCTGGGTAGGCTGGTATTGTGGTCGGCCAAACCGGGTTATGTGGACGGTGAAGGTAAAATTCTGACGACTGGCGGTTTTAAACATTTGGCCTTGGCTGACCCTAAACTGGCACCTTACGGGGCAGCATCCGTGGCGCTCATAAAGAAAATGGGGCTGTTTGAAAAATTACAACCTTTGTTTGTACAAGGCGAAAACATCGCCCAAACTTACCAATTTGTCAGCACCGGTAACGCCGAATTGGGCTTTGTGGCTTTATCGCAAGTTATAGACAATGGCAAGATTTCGTCAGGGTCTGGCTGGATTATCCCTAGCACTGAACATGCACCGATCAAACAAGGCGCGATACTGCTCAAAAAAGGGGCTGAAAACCCAGCGGCAACCGCTTTAATGGATTATCTAAAATCCGCCCCAGCGGTGACGATCATCAAAAAATACGGTTACGATTTGCCATAGGCGTTTTGCCCTCTGCTTAGCCCATGGGATTAGCCCAACTATGCCATACCCCTCACCCTACCCTCTCTTACACGTGTAGGTTTTTAATAAAAAGTATGACGAGACAGTGCGTTGAGGTAAATTGATGAGAGTCATCAACATCTATTTACCGAAGGTACCGCCATGTCTCGCCACCCAGAACTATACCAATGGATCGACACCGTTG
>JAPLRR010000042.1 GCA_026399075.1 Methylococcales bacterium | reverse complement strand
TATTGCGGCTTTGCTTAACCATCAACTGCTCCCTGTCAAACCTGGCCGACCGGAGGCGTGGCCTAGCTTACCGGGAATCAATCAGGCGGCTTGGGTTACTGCGGTTGGGTGCGCGGAGTGAAAAAACCTACACGTGTAAGAACCCTCTCCCTAGGGGAGAGGGCGCTATGTGTGGTGCAACTGATTATTTTTTATAACTTGTGTAGATACTTACACTAGCATAATAAAGGGGACGGCCTTGGGCAGGCTTAGTAACGCTTTGCCCCGCTGTTAGAATCAACTACTGCCGGGCAATGTTTATCGTGGCCAGCCCCTAAATCATATACGGCAGATGACGTATTGTGCACAGTCGCTAATCTGGCTATGTTACAAACGGTCTTATGATGCCTCAGGGTTGGATGGCGGCTATACCAGAGAATATAAGGGTTACGCCGCCTGTAGGCTAAAAACGAATAAGATTGATTATCCGTTTGTGTTTTAAAACACTGCGTGACAGAAATGCCATAGATCCGTATAATTTAGCAGTTTTGCCCACTTGTGCCTTCTGATGGAAGCCTCAACACGGGTGCAGGGTGAAGGTTTGTAAAGGGGGTTTGATCCCCCTTTTGTAATATTCTTTTAGAGGTGACCATGAGTCAAAGTACGCTACCAACCAGACAAGGTTTATATGATCCACGCAATGAACATGATGCGTGTGGAGTGGGTTTTATTGTTCATATAAAAGGCCAGAAGAGCCATACGATTGTCAGCCAAGGTTTAGAATTGTTGAGAAACCTAACGCATCGTGGGGCCGTTGGGGCGGATCCTTTTGCTGGTGATGGCGCGGGAATTTTGTTACAAATGCCTGATGCTTTTTTGCGTGCTGAGTGCGGCAAACAAGGTTTGAGCTTGCCCGCAGAAGGCGAATATGCCGTTGGTATGGTGTTTTTCCCTGCGGATGCCGCCAACCGTGCCGTTTGTGAAACCTTGTTCACCGACATTATCGCGGCAGAAAATGCCGTGTTGTTGGGCTGGCGCGATGTGCCCGTCAATAACCATGATTTGGGCGAGACCGCAAAACAGGTTGAACCGTTTATCCGTCAAGTGTTCATTGGCCGTGGCAGTGATTGCGCTGACCAAGATGCCTTTGAGCGCAAATTGTTTGTTATCCGCAAACAAGTTGAAAACGCCGTGCGCGACTTGAATCTGGAACATGGTTATGCGTTCTATGTCCCTTCTTTATCTACCCGTACCTTGGTTTATAAAGGCATGTTGCTGGCCGACCAAGTGGGCCCTTTCTATCCTGATTTGCTGGATGAGCGCGTAGTTAGTGCCTTGGCTTTGGTGCACCAACGGTTTTCCACCAACACCTTCCCCACTTGGGACAGGGCGCATCCTTTCCGCATGATTGCCCATAACGGCGAAATCAACACCTTGCGCGGCAATATGAATGGCATGGCCGCGCGCCGCCACTCCATCGCCTCCAAAGTGCTAGGCGAAGATGTGCATAAATTATGGCCTTTAATTGCCGAAGGCCAATCAGATTCGGCGTGTTTTGACAATGCCGTGGAATTATTGGTCGCCGGTGGCTATAGCTTGGCCCATGCCATGATGTTGTTGATCCCAGAAGCATGGGCTGGCAACGTACTAATGGACGAAAAATTACGCGCATTTTATGAATACAACGCAGCCCTGATGGAACCTTGGGACGGCCCGGCGGCGATTGCCTTCACCGATGGCCGCCAAATCGGTGCAACCTTGGACAGGAACGGCTTACGTCCTGCGCGTTATTTGGTCACTGATGACGATTTCGTGATTATGGCCTCAGAAATGGGTGTGTTGGATATACCCCAACACAAAATCATCAAAAAATGGCGTTTGCAACCCGGCAAAATGCTGATGATAGACACCGTGCAAGGCCGCATCATTGATGACTCTGAGTTAAAGTCGAAGCTGTCCAACTGCCACCCTTATTCAGAATGGCTGGAAAAAACCCAGATTTTATTGGCCAAATTGCCTACTGAAGTGTCGGCCATGGCCCCAGATGCCAATACATTGCTGGATCGCCAGCAAGCATTTGGCTATACCCGAGAAGATATTGAATTTATCTTAAAACCCATGGCACAAACTGGCCAAGAAGCCATTAGCTCCATGGGTATTGATGCAGCTTTAGCCGTATTGTCGCAACGCTCACGCTTGTTATACGATTATTTTAAACAAGGCTTTGCCCAAGTTACCAACCCGGCTATTGACCCTATCCGTGAAGAATTGGTGATGTCTTTGGTGTCGCTGATCGGCCCGCGCCCTAATTTATTGGGCTTGGACGAAGGCGGTACGCACAAGCGTTTAGAAGTTGAACAGCCCATTTTGACCAACCAAGATTTGGAAAAAATTCGCCGCATTGAAGCGCGTACTGGCGGTGTTTTTAAAACCAAAACTTTATCCCTGTGCTATATCGCCGATTTAGGCGCCAGCGGCATGGAAGGGGCATTGGACAAATTATGCCATGCCGCCAAACAAGCGGTGGAAGATGGCAATAATATTTTGGCCTTGTCCGACCGTGATTTGGATGCGGCCCACGTCGCAATTCCAGCGTTGTTAGCCACGTCTGCGGTACACCATTACTTGACCCGCGAAGGCTTGCGCACAAAAGTCGGCTTGGTGGTCGAAACTGGCGAAGCCCGTGAAGTGCATCACTTTGCCTTGCTGGCGGCTTATGGCGCAGAAGCGGTGAACCCGTATTTGGCATTTGACACCCTGTCCAGTTTCTGTGCCGAGTTGCCTAACATCAGTGAATACGAAGCCCACAAACATTACGTTAAAGCGGTTTCCAAAGGCTTGTTAAAAGTCATGTCCAAAATGGGCATTTCAACTTACCAATCGTACTGCGGTGCGCAAATCTTTAATGCCATCGGTTTGTCCGAAGCGTTTTTGCATGCCTATTTTACCGGCACAACCAGCACCACCGAAGGCGCAGGTTTGGCCGAAATTAGTGAAGAAACGGTCCGTAGGCACCGTTTGGCATTTGGTAGTGCGCCTTTATACCGTGATGCCTTGGATATTGGCGGCGAATACGCCTACCGTATCCGTGGTGAAGCCCATACGTGGACGCCAGCCACTATCAGTACCTTGCAACATGCAACACGCACCAACAGCCCTGAGTTGTATGCGGATTTTTGCCGCATGATTGATGAGCAAAACGAAGCCTTATTGACCTTGCGCGGTTTGATGACCTTCAAAGAAGCGGCCAACCCTGTGCCACTTGAAGAAGTTGAATCAGCCAAAGACATCGTCAAACGTTTTGCAACTGGCGCGATGTCATTTGGCTCGATTTCTTATGAAGCGCACACCACCTTGGCTATCGCGATGAACCGTATCGGCGGCAAATCCAATACCGGTGAAGGTGGCGAGTTGCCTGAACGCTTTGTACCACTGGCGAACGGCGATTCCATGCGTTCTGCGATCAAGCAAGTGGCTTCTGGCCGTTTTGGTGTAACCACTGAGTATTTGGTCAACGCCGACGATATTCAAATCAAAATCAGCCAAGGCGCAAAACCGGGCGAAGGCGGGCAGCTGCCCGGCCATAAAGTGGACGCGGTCATTGCCAAAGTGCGCCATTCCACCCAAGGCGTGGGTTTGATTTCACCACCGCCGCATCATGACATTTATTCGATTGAAGATTTGGCGCAATTGATCCACGACCTTAAAAACGTCAACCCCGAAGCGCGTATCAGCGTCAAGCTGGTTTCGGAAGTGGGTGTGGGTACGGTAGCGGCAGGTGTTTCCAAAGCCCACGCCGACCATGTCACCATTTCTGGTTATGACGGCGGCACCGGTGCCAGCCCGATGACATCGATTAAACATGCAGGTTTGCCATGGGAAATTGGCCTGGCTGAAACCCACCAAACCTTGGTGTTGAACAAACTGCGTGGCCGTATTGCCGTGCAAGTTGATGGCGGTTTGCGTACAGGCCGTGATGTGGTTATCGGTGCCTTATTGGGTGCAGATGAATTTGGTTTTGCCACCGCGCCGTTAATCGTTTCAGGTTGCATCATGATGCGCAAATGCCATTTGAACACCTGCCCAGTGGGTGTGGCGACGCAAGATCCTGAGTTGCGCAAACGTTTTACCGGACAACCTGAGCATGTCGTCAATTATTTCTTTATGATTGCCGAAGATGTGCGTAAATGGATGGCAAAATTAGGTTTCCGTACCATTAACGAAATGGTCGGACGTTCTGATATGCTGGATATGCAACGCGCACTCACGCATTGGAAAACCGAAGGGCTGGACTTTAGCCGGATATTTTACCGTCCCGAAGTCGATGGCAACACCGCCATTTTCCATTCCGAATTGCAACAACACGGCTTGGAACATGCACTGGATCATGAACTGATCGCACAAGCCCAACCTGCGTTGGAAAACGGCCAAGCGGTAATCATCAACACCCCGGTCAAAAACGTCAACCGTACCTTTGGCGCGATGTTGTCAGGTGCGGTGGCTAAACTTTATGGGCACAAGGGGCTACCGGATGACACCATCGCCATTAAGGTGACAGGCACTGCCGGACAAAGTTTTGGCGCATTTTTGGCGCAAGGCATCAGCATAGAACTGGAAGGCGAAGGCAACGATTATGTCGGTAAAGGTATGAGTGGTGGACGTATCGCCATTTATCCACCCAAAGATTGCCCGATTAACCCCGCTGAAAACATCATTGTTGGTAACACCGTGTTATACGGGGCCATCAGCGGCGAATGTTATTTCAACGGTGTGGCAGGTGAACGTTTCGCCGTGCGCAACTCAGGCGCCATTACCGTTGTTGAAGGTGTGGGCGACCACGGTTGCGAATACATGACGGGCGGTGTCGTAGTGGTATTGGGCAAAACTGGCCGCAATTTTGCAGCCGGCATGTCCGGTGGTATTGCTTATGTACTGGATGAGGACGGCAGCTTTGGCCAATTATGCAATTTATCCATGGTTGAGCTAGAACCTATCCCGGCTGATGATGACAATCTGGAAAGCTCTGCCCATCAGGGCGGCGACATGGAAACCCATGGCCGTGTCCATATCATGACCGATATGACCCGCCATGATGCACAACGCCTAAAACGGTTGGTTGAAAACCATAAACACTACACAGGTAGCCGTCGGGCCACAGAGATATTGGCAAACTGGCAAGACTATTTGCCACGTTTTGTTAAAGTGATGCCCGTAGATTATCGTGCAGCACTTAAACAGATTCAGGCAGAACAAGCATCCGCAGCCGCGACTGCGTAACCGTATTTTAAGAAGGTATTGAAGATGGGCAAACCAACTGGGTTTATGGAATTACCGCGCACTGAACGCCGCTACGAAGCGCCCAGTGAACGTATCCAACATTATCGGGAATTTACGCTAGCCCCTAGTGATGCGGAAATGTCACAACAAGGCGCTCGCTGTATGGATTGCGGCATTCCTTATTGCCATCAAGGCTGCCCTGTCAACAACATCATTCCCGAATGGAATGACGGCGTTTATCACGGCGATTGGGAAGAAGCGTTGGCGGTGCTGCATAGCACCAACAATTTCCCTGAGTTTACTGGCAGTATCTGCCCTGCACCTTGTGAAGCGGCATGTACCCTAAACTTGACCGACCAACCCGTGACTATTAAGTCGATAGAACGGGCCATCATTGACAAAGGTTGGGATTCAGGTTGGGTTAAACCCGTCATCCCTGCCAAACGCTCAGGTAAGCGGGTGGCGATTATCGGTTCAGGCCCTGCGGGCTTGGCCGCTGCCCAGCAATTGGCTAGGGCTGGCCATGAAGTGATGGTGTTTGAAAAAAATGACCGTATCGGTGGTTTGCTGCGTTATGGCATCCCGGATTTCAAAATGGAAAAATCCCATATCGACAAACGCATTGCCCAAATGCAAGCCGAAGGTGTGCGCTTTAGGCCCAACAGCTTTATCGGTAAGGACATTCCCGCCCAAAAGATTATGGATGATTTTGATGCCGTGGTCTTGGCGATCGGTTCAGAAAAACCCCGTGATTTGGAAGTGCCTGGCCGTAATGAGTTTAAAGGCGTGCATTTTGCAATGGACTTTTTGCGCCAACAAAACAAACGCAATGCAGGCGACACCATCCCTGATGACGTAGCCATACTGGCCACTGGCAAACGCGTTGTTGTTATCGGCGGTGGTGATACCGGTTCAGACTGTATAGGCACTTCCATACGCCAAGGTGCGGTGTCGGTGGTACAGCTGGAAATTTTGCCGCAACCACCGGAAAAAGAAAACAAGCTGCTGACTTGGCCTAACTGGCCCAATAAGCTGCGCACCACCACCTCCCACGATGAAGGTATCAAACACCGTTACTGGAGCACCAACACCCAAAATGTGACTGGCAAAGACGGCGTGATTACCCACCTGAATGCCGTGGAAGTGGAATGGAAACAAGAAGGCGGCCAATGGAAAATGAGCAACAAAGAAGGTGGCGAATTTAGCCTAGAAGCAGATTTGGTGTTATTGGCGATGGGCTTTGTGCATCCCGTACACGAAGGCTTGTTAAAGGAGCTGGGCGTTGAATTGGATGGCCGTGGCCAAATCAAAGCCACCGAAAAACAATACAGCACGTCCATCCCGAAAGTTTTTGCCGCAGGTGATGGCCGCCGTGGCCAATCTTTGGTGGTGTGGGCGATACGTGAAGGCCGCCAAGCCGCAAGGGCAGTGGATGAGTTTTTGATGGGCAGCTCTGAATTGCCTAGATAATTTCTTTAGGCAGTTAAGCGTATAAAAAGGCGGATAGGCGATAGGCTTATCCGCCTTTTTTTATGTCAGTCCGATCTTGAATTTAATCGAGATTTCAAATGACTAACGTTCAAAACACCCTCAGCGAAATGGCAAAAGACCTGTATGACGTTGGCGCTATTGATAAAACGACATTAAGGCAGTTTGACATCCACTCTTTGCCACCATTACATCATAACAACTCAAAACTTCTAAACGAATGTCCCGATGCAATCCGATAAGCCAAAAAATCATTTCGGTCTATGGTAAAAATTCGCTGAATAGCCAACACCTGTGCCGTCGTCACCAACGAAGCATCCGCCAAATCCATCGACTTATCTGCGTATTTTTCCATCAATAACAATGCCGTGTTTAAATTCTCATCTTCAAGCGACCAAACCGTAATGCCCTTTTTTTGCACAAAAGCCCCCAATGCCAAAGCCCTTTTACTGCCTGGGCCCAACAAATGGAAAGCCTCCGTTAAAACCGGAATCGTCGTCAATAACGGTTCGCGCAACGTTTGCAACACATTATGGCTATGTGCGTGATAACTGTCTTTAGGATTAAACAAAGCCACTAACGGCCCAGTATCAACTAAAATCATGGCTCTACTTTTCGTTCCAGAACAGCTTTAATGCCTTGTTTTACCTGAGCAGAACATACCAAAGTGTCATCACCTTCACCTAAATCCAACTGCGAAAAAATCGCGTACGCGGTATTTTCCGTTGCCACGGGTTCGGTAGTCTCCAATAAGATTAGCTTTGCATTTTTTCCAAACCAGTATTTATACGTTTCGGGCAGGCTAATGACCCCATCGGCTTGAATCTGTGTATTTAACTCAATTGCTTGCATAGTATTTTCCTCACAACTTCGGTTTGTCTGCGAACCAAGCCAGTAAATCCTCCAAACTCTTTAAGTCCAAAAAATCATCGGTCAACTGCTCCAATTCTTCCAGCGACAATTGCTGAATTTTTTTACTCAGTGTCGGTTTTAATTTGCCAAAACGTTTGCTTAACAAACGCATCAGCAAAGCTTTCCCCTCCGCTTCCCGTCCCTCTTCCCTTCCCTTTTCTATGCCCTTTTCTATGCCCTTTTCTATACCTTTCTCCATACCCTTTTCTATGCCTTCCTGATACCAACTGGTACGAGTAATGTCAACATGCGCCATATTTATCATTTTCCGAATCTCCTCGCGGGTTATCTTGGGTAATTTATAAGAAAGTATTGTTTCAATCATGTTTAACAGAAACGCTTTATCTTGGTAAAGCGGTTGTTGCAATAAATCCTTTGCTATTTCTAACGCTTTGGCTTCATTGCTAACAATCATGCCAATTAAATTTAACGCACTGGGTTGTTTTTGCGGCAGAACTTCATCCAAATAAATCCTTTGTAAACATGGTACTAGCGGCTGGTAATGTATCAAACTGCCATTATCGACCTTTCGGCCAGAAAAAATAGCCACCGCTTGCCAAGCTGTTTGTTTCGGTTGCTGTTGATACAAATACAACATGATTTCACTAAAAAACCGCCCGTAAAACCGTTCATCTTTTTGAAACTGCACTTCTACAAAAATCAGCGGTAATTCAATATCTTTGGGTACAAAAACACCATCCAAACGAAACGCGGTTTGTTTTAATTCAACCACCTGAAATTGATAACTGTCTGAATATTCAATTCCCGCTAATTCAAAAAACAAATCGGGCAAAGTTTGAAACAGTTGATAAAAAATTGCATCAGTTTTCATGTCACCCTTGCAAGGCACTTTTAAGAGGTAAATAACTCACAAACGGTTCAAAATATCGTCCTGAAAAAAGCAAACTGACATCGTTTTCAAGGCAATAACCCCCCAATTCGACAACTTTTGTTTTAGTTTTGATTCCAGTGAGTAAAATTGCTGCATTCAGCAAAACATCATTAATCGCAATATTAGTCCGCATAACTTACTCCTGATGTGTATTGGTGGCTTTATCATACACTTGTAACGTAAAAATCGGCTACAAATCAGAAATTGTTTCCCATAAAACGGTCTTGCATTTAAGCCTTAAAGTTATAACCGAACTGTTAGCAAAACGTGAGGACTTCCAATCTGCCGCGTTGGACACCAAGCTTCCGCCACATAGAAGAAAACCTCGACTTTTCAATTATGCCCAACCATCAGCCACCTAAGTGGCAGCCACATTTTTTTTGGGGTTAGCGGCATCATGGGATTTACAACCAACACTCAGCTAATCGCCATTTACCCTTAAAAATATGCTACTATTTCAGCTACAATCATCTACAAAAAGGCAAATATGAAAGCAAACATTGGTTTAATTGGTCTGGCAGTCATGGGGCAAAATCTTGTCCTTAATATGAATGACCACGGATTTAAAGTTGCAGTTTATAACCGTACCACCAGCACGGTTGATGAGTTTTTGGAAGGCCCTGCCAAAGGCTCTATGGTGGTCGGCACCCATTCATTGGAAGAACTGGTTGAAAGCCTGGAAGCACCGCGCATTGTCATGTTGATGGTTAAAGCCGGGGATGTTGTTGACCAATACATCGACAAATTAGTGCCACTGTTGGCCACTGGTGACATTATCGTTGATGGCGGCAATTCTTTGTTTACTGACACGAACCGCCGTACTGCGGCGCTGAAAGACAAAGGCATCAATTACATCGGCACTGGGGTTTCTGGTGGTGAAGAAGGTGCCAGACATGGCCCGTCCATCATGCCCGGTGGCAATAAAGCGGCTTGGCCAACGGTTAAACCCATATTCCAGGCGATCAGCGCCCAAGTCAATGGTGAACCTTGCTGCGAATGGGTAGGTGACAATGGCGCAGGACATTACGTTAAGATGGTGCATAATGGCATTGAATATGGCGATATGCAGTTGATTTGCGAAGCCTATCAATTGCTGTCCGAAGGCCTGGGCTTATCAGCTGATGAAATGCACAGCATTTTTGCCGAATGGAACCGTGGCGAATTGAGTTCTTATTTGATAGAAATCACCGCCAATATTTTGGCTTATAAAGATGAGGATGGCTTGCCTTTAGTCGATAAAATCCTTGATACTGCCGGCCAAAAAGGCACAGGCAAATGGACTGGCATTAACGCGCTGGATTTGGGCATTCCTTTAACCCTGATTGGCGAGTCCGTGTTTGCCCGTTGTTTGTCTGCACAAAAAGACGAACGCGTTAAGGCGGCCAAAGTTTTACCACAATCTGGGCGCCAATTTTCTGGCGACAAACAAGCCACCATTGATGCCATCCGCGATGCCTTGTATGCGGCTAAAATCATCTCTTATGCCCAAGGTTTCCGGTTAATGCGCGAAGCATCCAAGGAATACAATTTGGCGCTTAATTATGGCGAAATCGCCTTAATGTGGCGTGGTGGTTGTATTATCCGCAGCCAATTTTTAAATGACATCAAACAAGCGTATAAAGAAAATCCTGAATTGGAAAACCTGTTGTTAGCTGACTTTTTTGTCCAAGCCATGACTAAAGCCGATGCGGGTTGGCGTAAAGCAGTTATCTTAGGCGTGGAGTTGGGTATACCAACCCCGGCGTTCTCATCTGCCCTAGCCTATTACGATGGCTACCGCACTGAACACTTACCAGCCAATTTGTTACAGGCGCAGCGCGATTATTTCGGCGCACACACCTATGAGCGCACTGACAAACCAAGGGGGGAGTTTTTCCACACCGATTGGACTGGCCACGGCGGCAAGACGGCATCGTCCACGTATACCGTTTAACATAAAGCCTAGTTTGGGCGTTAGGGTGTACAATGCACCCCTAACGCCTTTCAAGGTAATGACTAACGCCCTATCCCCTGCTTTTTGCCCTTACACCCTAAACCAATCTAATCCCATGAACGCTGAACCTTGTACTTATGTAATTTTTGGTGCCACCGGAAACCTCTCCCGCATTAAATTAATGCCTGCCCTGTATCATCTTGATATTGCTAATCGCTTGCCAGAAGGCACACGCATTTTAGCGATAGGCCGAAGGGCTTGGGATCAAGACAAATGGTTAAGCGAAGTCAAGGATATGGTGACGGCCAAATCCCGTGATGAATTTGATGAAATTGTTTTCCAACGTTTCTGCGGACGTTTGCAGTATCACCAAGGCGACATCCAAGAGCCTGAGTGCTACTCCGAACTGGCAGAACTCCTTAACGGCACTGCCAATTTCCCGAAGAACATGGCCTTTTACTTGTCCATCAGCCCCGCCGACTTTGGCACGGTGATGGAGAAATTAAGTGACAACCATTTGTTTGACGAAGAATATGGCTGGCGCAAGGTTATTATTGAAAAGCCGTTTGGCTATGACCTGGACAGTGCGCAAGCCTTGCAAAAACGTATCAGCCATTATTTGACTGAAGAGCAAATTTACCGCATCGACCATTATCTGGGTAAAGGCATGGTGCAAAATGTATTGGTGTTCCGGTTTGCCAATGTCATGTTGGAACCCTTATGGAACCGCAATTACATAGACCACATTCAAATCACCCATTCCGAAGAGCTGGGCATAGACAGCCGGGGCGACTATTACAATGGCTCCGGGGCGATGCGGGATATGTTGCAAAGCCATTTATTGCAATTACTGACCTTGGTCACTATGGAGCCACCCGCGTCCATGGAAGCGGAATCTTTACGCGATGAAAAAGTTAAGGTATTAAAATCAATACGGCCTATCCCTAAGGAAGCCGTGCATGGCCATGCCTTCCGTGGCCAATATGCCCAAGGCCATGTCAAAGGCGAAAAAGTTAAAAGCTATTTGCAAGAAGACCACATCCCCGCCAACAGCGTCACCGAAACCTATGCCTCCATGAAGCTGTATATCGATAACTGGCGTTGGCGGGGTGTCCCAATGTATTTGCGTACGGGGAAACGCATGGCCAAAGCCCAGTCATCCATTTCGATTTGTTTTCGCCACCCACCGCTACAATTTTTTCGCGACACCAATGTCCAATGTATGAACCAGAATTGGGTTTTATTGGGCATACAACCCGAAGAGTGCATACGCATAGAAATGACCGTCAAAGAACCCGGCTTGGAAATGAGCACCCGCACCAGCAGCTTGGATGCCAGTTTCCGCAATGATGATGAAAAGCCGATTGATGCTTATGAAGACTTGCTGCTGGATGTGTTAAAAGGCGACAGGTCATTGTTCTTGCGGTTTGATGAAGTTGAATATGCCTGGCGTATCGTTGACCCTATTTTGCAAACGTGGGCGATTGAACGGGATTATATTGCAACCTATCCCGCAGGCTCCTGGGGGCCCGAAGACAGCCGTTTATTTGAAAAGAGCGCCCAATCTTGGCGTAGCTCACTGACACCGGAGTGTAAATAATGCAAGCAGACAGCCATTGGCACATTTTTGAATCAGCCGACCAAGTCGCGGTAGCTGTTTATCAACAAATCCTTAACGCGGCAAAGACCGCTATTGTTGATCACGGGACATTTAAACTGGTGCTGGCGGGTGGCAGCACACCAGAAAAAGTCTATCGCTTACTCGCCAAAGCCGATGCTGAGTGGTCTAAATGGCTGGTTTATTTTGGTGACGAACGCTGCTTACCAGAAGGTCATGCCGACCGGAACAGCCTGATGGCTAAGGACGCATTTTTGGGGGAAGTGGCAATCCCATCAACGCAGGTGTTTACCATACCCGCCGAACTAGGGCCAGAATTAGCGGCCAAACACTATCAGGAAATTGTGGCGGCGGCCCTACCCTTTGACTTGGTTTTATTGGGCATGGGTGAAGACGGGCATACGGCAAGCTTATTTCCTAGCCATAAACACGCGCAAGATGAACTGGCGCATGCGGTTTACAATTCCCCCAAGCCCCCACCAGAAAGGGTTTCGATAAGCGCCAAAGCCTTAAGCGACACCCAAAAACTAATATTTTTGGTAACAGGGGCCAATAAACAAGAAGCGGTGAAAAACTGGCGGGCCGGGGAGGATTTGCCGGTTGCCGCTATCGTTCCTGACACACCAGTTGAGGTGTATATTGATAAGGATGCGCTTCCGGTTTAAGGTGGGCGAAAGGCCGTTTAGGAATCTAATTGGCCTTGCTTCTGATTAGCTTAATTCAAAAATGCAGCACATAGTGGCTGCATTTGGTTTGGCCGTATATCTCCATTGCTTTACTGGGTGCAGAGACCATCCCTATCCGCACCAACCCCAACGCATTACTTGATATTGAAGCTTATCAGAAAATGCAGGGGGTTCATTGCTTAACGAATTATCACGTTGCCAGTGCTTCCATTAAATCAATCATAAATTCCATTTCTTCATCTTCGACTTTAACCCAAGCTTTGAACCCTAGGCTATTTAAAATATCTTTGCCTTTGTCGTCTTCATTCATTGCCACCAAAAGCGCTTGGATTTCGTCCCTCCTATCAATCAGCTTTGGCCCTATCATCAAAGAATGGTGTATCACGCTGATTTGGCTACGCACTAAAATACGCAACTGTTTTTTGATCATGTTTGACAAATCATCATAAGCTTCGGCCAAAAAGATACCGACATCAGCATCCCCTTTAAGCAAGTGCTTGGCAACCAAAACGTAAGTGTCATAAACATTTGTTTGGATATTTCCGGCATGTAGATCACCAGCTTCCAGCATGATCATGCCCATCATTGTGACATCAGGATCTTCAGTCACTGCGACATTAATACCTGGTGAAAGATGTGCCACATCAGCCACTGGATTTTCTGCGTTGACTGCAATAATTGCTTCATCAGAAACACCCATCGCTTTAACTAAAGGCAAAAAACCTTTTTCACGGACTAACATAGCCGCATCAAACGGATTGGCATAAATCAAATCAACTTCATCCCCTTTGATAGCTTTGCGCTGCGAGGGGAAATCATTATACATTTCCAAATGGATAGCCGATTCACTCTGCCTTTGTAGCCACGTATTAAAAATATACCAACCGGAAAGGTGGTCAGGGGTAAAATCTGGACTGACGGTAAACAAGTACGACATGATTAGGCTCCTTCTAATTAAAACAAGGTGGGGTAAAGTTTAATACACTCTTCCACTCTAGTCCGGGAAGGTTTGCGGCGCACTGACGTGTAACTGACCACTTCCCCATTCCTGATGTTGGGGATAACCGTTGCCTTAACCCAGTAATAGCCACCATCCTTGCGTAAGTTTTTGACGATCCCTTGCCATTTTTCGCCTTTGTTTACCGTGTCCCATAAGTCTTTAAATGCGGCGGGCGGCATGTCGGGATGCCTTAGTATTGAATGTGGTGCGTTAATGAGTTCTTCTTCCGTGTAACCCGACATTTCAATAAAAGATTTATTGACGTGGGTAATCACACCATTCTTATCAGTTGTCGATACAATAAGCTTACCGTCGGGATAAGGTGTTTCAATTTCAGTATACAAAACAACCCGGCAGATGCTCCCGTATAAATCAAGAAGCGTTTCTTTATATTCTCCGACTATATCTTCGGGCTTCATATCTTGAATCATAAGACCATCTCCGCAGATAACGTTGGCTGCTACAACAATTCAGCAATGCTAACTGCTGCACGCTTTACATCAAGGAAAATCAAACCTAATTTGGCGTTGGGTTTAGCCAACACAGTCAATACAGATTCGTCACCGGCATAAGTCATCAATACATAACCTTTTGCGCCTTTGATCAAAACTTGTTCCAATGCCCCCCTGGCCAGCTCTTGGGCAGTCCTGTCACCCAGCGACAGCATCGCAGCACTCATGGCCCCAACCCGGTCTTCATCCATACCTGCGGGCAACACCGCAGCAATCATCAGACCATCCGTTGAAATAACGCCTGAGGCTTCGATATCACCTGAGGTACCATTAAGCTCTGTTAAAACAGACGTCAACATATCTGCGCGCATATTAGTTTCCTTTGTTGTAATTGAAAAACATGATTGTTAAACGTTATTCGCTACCCTTAGCTGAGTAACGTATGTTTAATGCCCAAACCAAAGACACAAATTCCGGTTGGTTAAAATGGGGGATTCCGGAAATTGCAATGACAAAGCGGTTTTTAGCAATGAATAAGGGCCAAAAACCAACCAAGCTGTTCCCGAAAACATCGACTACAGACCACGCATGGCTAGCCAGTGCCAGATTATTCCTCAATAAGCCTGTGCGTCGGTCATGGACGGTTGCTATGTCAGCGCTTAAAGCAGACAACTCCTCTGCCACCTCATGAGGAAAGCCAAAGCTGGCTAAATAAAAGCCCTGCTTGTCGGCTAGTAGCGCTTTACCATTTTCAGACATTGTACTTAAAAAGCCGGGTAAAATATTCTCTAACGTGCCGTCTGGATAGTCCAATACTTCATCCAAGCCTTGTATCCAGCGCAACTTTTGGCATTGATGCAGCAACTCAAAGCATTTAGTGGTATCATCTTGGTCCATTAGCCGCTTTAAATTTTCAACGGTAAGCGCGGGCGTTTGAGGCTGCTGTAAAAGTTTCCTCAAGAATTGCCGGGGCTTGTCATTTTCCTCAGAGGAAACCGCATAATAAGCGCCTGCAGGTGTCGGATATAAAAAGAGCCCTTCCGTTAAAGAATACTTACTCATCAATTATTCCTCTAAGCCTGGATCCAAAGAATAAAGCAGCGCCTGAATAAGCAAAGAAACATCACTTTTTACTCGGGCATCAACTGCAAATATCGGTGCTTTTAAACCGGTTCCCTGTAGTTGGGTATGATATTCATCAATAGTTGGCTTCTTGCTCAAATCCATTTGCGTAACACCAATTGCAACAGACGTATCGGCAATAAATTTTTCGAAAGTATCCAAAAAAAACTTCATGTCCTGAAAAGGATCGGCGCGGGTATTGTCTAGCAGCAAAATTAAGCCTATCCCGCCAGTTGTCAAAATATCCCACATAAAGTCGAACCGTTCCTGACCCGGGGTACCGTAAAGATGTAACTTCTCGCCACCAGCAAGGTTCATAATACCATAGTCCATTGCAACCGTGGTAGAAGCCTTCCTGTTCTTGGTCATATCGCTAGCGACGGCATCTGTTTTAATTGGTGGCACATCACTTATTGAATTGATAGCCGTGGTCTTTCCGGCGCCAACTGGCCCGGTAAAAATAATCTTATACTGACTCATGATAGTAGTTGTTCCGCCATGCTTAATTGCCGCGTAATTTTTGGATGATTCGACTCAGCAGCCCTTTCTTTTTGTTCGGTTGTATGTCGGGCGGCGGCAGTGTCTGATCAACATTTTTCTGTGCTTGGCCGACCATTCCTAACGCAAAAGCTGCGCTTATAAATACAAAGACGTACTGAGGCTTAATATTAAGGACTTGGGCAACATTGGTTAATGTCCTGGGGCCTTGGATCAATAATGCCGAAATCCGTAAGGCATGGGGTGTAACCAACATTCGGGTGAAATTTGGCCATCTTTTCAAATAAACAGGCGCATAAATATCCAAACTTTCCGGATATCGACCCTTAGAGGCCCAACAAGCAAGCTTCCAGAGGAACGCGTCCATTGCATGAAACTTGTCCAACGCCCTCACTAAAGCGGACGAATTTGGATCCAAGGGTGTTAGTGTGATTTTTATATCCAAGTTATTGTTGAGTGCCAAACCAGCAAATGACCTTAATTGCTTATCATCAACATCAAACCAAATCTCGTGGCTGTGTGGGAACAAAATAAGGGGGTTCCATCCTATGTTTAATTGCCTAATTTGTCCCTTTGCCTCACTGACTTTAAAGGCAGACTCAACATAGCCCTGCAAGTAATGCTTCGGGTTGTACATGGCCTTGTCAAATTGCTTAGGGTCATTGACATCAACCCCTGGGACGTTGCCAATAAAAGAGCCAAAGTTCTTCTCGGTCAACTGCATCGCTGCTTGATGCTTAGAGGTCTTTTTCTGCTCATCAGTCTCTTCGGCGGGCCTGACGTTGACTTGCTTCTTAGGTGCAGGCTGGACAGTCGCTTCCTGATTTTTGCTTAAATTGGCGGCATTTTTCTGGGGGGGCACAGCAGCCCGCAAATTTCCGCCATCAGATTTAGCCGGTGTGGTGGGTTCTGGCTTTTCGGGTCGGGATGAGGCCTTCGTTTCAATAAGAACCCTGGCTTTTTCTATGTTAGCCAACAGATCATCAAGTTTCACTGGCTTTTTAACATAGAGTACGTTTTTCTGCTTACCCTCCTGCAAAGATAGGGCAATAATGGGCTTGGCAGTTTTTAAGGCAATACGGGCATCCAATTGTTTTCCCGCATTGGCCGCATCCATATCAAAAATATCACATTCAGCTTCCTTATCACTTACAACCACTGCAACACCTTGGCAAGGGCCTTGCAAATACATCTTCATCAATTTGCTGCTGCGTTCATCCATCGCGTGCAGAGCAACTTTTAATGGACTTTTTCTTTTATTCATTATTATTTAGTCCTTGAAAATAACCCCTTAACTCTTCCCATTCATCCGGTAAACTTCCGCCTAATTGGGTTAATTCAGCCAGCATCTGGTTGAATCCGCCCTGGTCACGCATAGACCGATAAATGGACAATAACTCATGATGTAAGTCCAGCCTTGCTGGCTGTATTAAAATTGCGTCCTCAAGCACCTGTTTGGCCTCATCCAATTGGCTGTATTCGATATAGTCCCGTGCCAAAACTATTGGGTCGATTCCATCAGCCCGCACATCATGCCCGCCAGCCTGTTGAATGACAGAATCAACACCAACCAAGCCCTTGCTAAAAACTGAAAACTGGTTGCCTGGCAATTGGCTGGTTTCTGCATTGGCATTCTTTAAATAATTATTGAAGACATTAAATTGCGTAGAACTCAACCGTGACTTTGCGCCTAACACCATACGCCAACTGATTGCCTGACCTTGCTTGTTTAGAACCGTCAAAAAATCAACCAAGGCAGCGAATAGGGGGTCGTCTAATTGCATGTGGAAGCAATAATAGATCCTCTGTATGTGGGCAACCAAATTCTTAGGCTTTCTTGCAACCTGAAAAATCAGCTTTTCTAAAAACCCTTCATCAAAGTTTGTTTCCGCAGCCCAAAAACTGTCCAGTTCTTGCAATGAGGAAAAAACCATCTTCTTCGATGACAGGGTAGTATTGTCATCATCACAAGTAATCAAATGGTCATTAATATTCATGTATTGATTGGTTAGTTATCGCTTGTTAGCCATGATTAGAGAATAGCCACAAATTGCAACTTTGACAAGTTTGTTGACTAATAAATTGGCGCCCAGCCGAAGCAGTTTTAGTGATTGATGATTTGGTATCAACAAGCGCCCTCAATACCTCGTGCTTCGCCACGACCAATCAAACGGTAATCCTTGGGGGCGGCCATAACTTAACATCATGAAGTGTTCCCTACTGGATAATAGGGGAATCATACCTTTTTTCAGTCAGCCGCTCCAGTTCTTTTAGCACCCCCCCTATCATCAAGCTAAATTCTTAGCCCCCTCCCTAATCATTGCATTATTGGCAAGGCATTATAGATAACCCAAAATGCGCTGGCATATAAGGGTTGAATGCAAGGATTAATAATGCCGCAAGGCGGTTTGGGTTATTGCGTTTACACTAAAACAACCTGTTCCCGATTTTTTTCATGCCAACAAACGGAAATTCTGATGTTGCATCAGCTAATAAAATTCAACGGTTTACCAAGCAAAAAGCTATCGTGGATCAGGAAGCCGTCTGCAACATCATCCCTAGGGCACAATTAGCAAACAAATAGAATGCCGATGCCTAACAGTTTAACCCTTCCCATTGTAGAATGGGGCAATTTACCTTAAGCTACTAAAGCCTCCACCTATCCTTACTGAAATTATTAGGCTAATAAATAATGCAGAGTATTCTGGTTCGACTACCAAGTGATTTGACCATAAACTGGGCCCAACGCGTGGTTAATAAGCATGACCCCCGTATTATCGTTTCCCATGTTGAGATCGCCTCTGTCGATGTTGGGACTACTACGCGGGTCCGAATTAAAGTTGAGCATAACAAACCCGCGCTATTGCCTAAGCATTGGTTTGTAAAGCTGCCTTCGTTGGACTGGCAAGCAAAGCTAATTACGGCTTTGCCTAGGCTACTGCATACCGAAGTGCGTTTTTACAATGAGGTGGCACATTCTGTGGATGTCAGTGTCCCCCGTTTCCTGGCGGCCCAAAGCCAGCTCGGCAAAGGGTCAACGCTAGTCCTCCCAGACCTGGCTGAATCTGGCGTCTCGCTAGGCCGCCCAGGTGACGAGTTAAGTTATCCCGAAGCTATCCAGGTTGTTGTCCAACTTGCCAGTTTCCATGCACGCTTTTGGAATACCCCCCATCTGCACCACACCTATCGTTGGCTAGGTGGCCCAGTCCGACAACTGGAAGATTTGTTGGGGACGGCATTGGCAGTCCCCTTGATGAAACGGGGGCTGCATTTCGCAGGCGACCTCATTCCCCCTGCGCTGCACAAACCGGCCCTCCATTATGCCAAGCATCGTCGGCAAGCCATGCGTTTCCTTACAAAAAACCCGCAAACCTTAGTCCACCATGATTGCCATCCAGGTAATTTATTTTGGCAGCAGTCCAAACCGGGTTTCCTCGATTGGCAGCTCATCCGTGTTGGCGAGGGGATTAGCGATATTGCTTACTTCTTATCCACCGCCCTCACACCACCGCTGCGGCGGCTTCATGAACACGACCTCATCGCAATGTACGCCCAAACCCTTGAAGAAAACGGGGTGGCCCACATTGACATTAATAACCTGAAGCAACGCTATCGCGCGCACTTGACCTATCCCTTTGAAGCGATGCTTGTCACTCTCGCAGTTGGCGGCATGATGAACCAGCAAAGTAACCGTGAATTGATAAAACGGGCGGCCGCAGCGGTTCATGACCATAACGCCTTCGCCGCCATTCCCTTCAGCGTATGCTGACCTACGGCACGATGCTATACCATCGTTTGCACATGCCTTTCTCAAACACACGCTACTTGTAATACAATAGCTAGGTTTTACGCCAATTATTGTATTAACAATCAAAACTACTGATGTTCCAACATGAATCAAGCCAACGCTGAGCTTGTTGTAATAAGCGGTATTTAATAATTATAAAAGAAAGGGGACTGGTTTATGTGTTGGAGTGGTGAAGCGTCAGGCGTACTGGCCGTCGCGGGTCTTAGTACCGCAGCGTATGTTGCAATCAAACAGGGCGAATCCAAGGAGCTTTGGATTCCGTTGACTTATTTTGCCTTAATGGAGTTGTTACAGGCAGTCACTTATGTTTATATCGATTTATGTGATAATCCGAGCAACCAGATCCTGACACTATTAGGTTATCTGCATGTCGCTTTCCAGCCATTTTTCATTAACATGGTGGCGATGTACTTTATACCGACCAGTGTCAAACTTAAAATTCGCACGACAGTTTATACGCTATGCGCAATCGGCTCTATTTTCATGCTGATCAAAATGTACCCATTTGCGTGGGCGGGCAATTGTAATATCGGTGTGGAAGGTTTTTGCGGGCCCAGTGTTTGCTCCACCAGCGGCGCATGGCATATCGCTTGGCAAATGCCTTTAAACGGGCTAATGTCAGACCCCGTCGCGTGGCTGTTTGATTTTAAATGGGGCCTGCATGTGTTCTCTTATATTCTGGTTGGATTTTATCTGCCGGTTATGTATGGTTCCTGGCGGTTTGTGGCCTTCCATTATTTGATTGGGCCGTTAATTTCCGATATTACCACCGATGACCCAAACGAATATGCCGCCGTTTGGTGCCTATTCTCAATCGCGCTATGCGTTTCTGTGATCAAGTCGCCCATCAGAAAATATCTGCATGTCAAAACATGGCCTTTCTATAAAACGGAAGTTGGCGATTCGCTATAAACCATAGCCTATTGGTCTTTGTGGGGGCAACTTAAACAGTCCCCCACAAGCATCGGCTGCCACTTTAAATGAAGCGGCCCTTGGTTTCTGCTTAATGCATTATCTGTCCATATCTACTGCCATGCGCTTTGCCCCCCAATTCCCGGGCTCCGCTTTGAACACCCCCGCACAAACCCCACCACAAAAAACACAGCGGCCAGCCGCGTCGAGATTCCACTCTGATAACTCATACCAATCACGGCCTATCAACAACTTGCCACAATTATGGCAATAGGTGCTATCCGCAGCCTTATCATGGACATTACCCACATAGGCGTAATGGACTCCATTTTTTAAGGCGATTTGCCGTGCCTGTAACAAGGAGGCCACGGGTGTAGGCGGCCTGTCGCGCAGCTTCCAATCGGGGTGGAAAGCCGTAAAGTGCATGGGCACATCCGCCCCCAAATTCTCAACCACCCATTGCGTCATGGCTTCCAATTCTGCCACCGAATCATTTTCACCGGGAATGATCAAGGTTGTCAGCTCTAACCACACTGGGGTTTCATGCTTGATATAACATAGCGTCTCCAAAACGGATTGCAGATGCCCACCTGTGATCTGGTGATAAAAGCGCTCACTAAAAGCTTTTAAGTCAATGTTGGCAGCATCCATCCATTGATAAAACTCGGCCCTGGGTTCAGGGCACACATAACCCGCAGAAACCGACACTGACTTGATGCCCAAACTTCTGCACGCCATTGCCGTGTCCAAGGCATATTCATGAAAAACAACCGGATCGTTATACGTATAGGCAACGCTGTCGCAGCCATAGGCCAATGCGGCTTTGGCAATGGCTTCGGGGGAGGCCTTGCTCATCAGCGTATCCATTTCCCGTGATTTGCTGATATCCCAATTCTGGCAAAACTTACAGGCCAAATTGCACCCCGCCGTGCCAAAAGAAAACACTGGGGTACCTGGCAAAAAATGGTTCAGCGGTTTTTTTTCGATAGGGTCTATGGCTAACCCGCTGGAGCGGCCATAACTGGTCATAACCACACAGCCACCCAAACTTTGCCTGACGAAGCATAAGCCACGCTGGCCGTCATGTAACTTGCAAAACCGGGGGCACAAATCACATTGCAAGCGCCCGTCATCCAAGGGATGCCAAAAACGGGTTTGGACTGTGTCATGATTAACAAAATTTGTCATTGCCCTACTCCAGGAACTGTTAATAAATCAACTTGTCAAAAGTAAGTTACTATTTAATTGTTGAATTAAGCGACTGTTTTTCATTAAAGTATAGATGCCCTCACCTTATTAACGCAAGAAAGGAGCCGCACATGAACAGACTGCCCGCCGTTGCCGGGACTTTTTACCCGGCTAATCCGCAACAACTGCATCAAATGCTGGATCAATTCCTTAATGATGCCGAAGCCAGCGGGAAAGTTCCCAAAGCCATCATTGCCCCCCATGCTGGCTATATTTATTCCGGCCCCATTGCTGCCAGCGCCTATGTGCGCCTGCAAAAAGCCCATGACCTGATTACCCGCGTGGTTATCATAGGCCCCTCCCATCGAGTTGCATTCAAGGGCTTGGCCGTAAGCAAGGCCCAAGCTTTCATCACCCCTTTAGGTTTTATCCCTGTTGACCAAGACGCTATTGCGGACATTGCCCAACTGCCTTTTGTCGCCTACCTTGAACAAGCCCATGGCGAAGAACATAGCCTAGAAGTGCAATTGCCCTTTTTACAAGAAATGCTCGATGATTTTAAAATTGTCCCTATCGTCGTAGGCGAGGCAACAGCCGATCAAGTCAGTCTAGTGATAGATAAGTTATGGGGTGGTGATGAAACCTTAATTGTCATCAGCTCTGACTTAAGCCACTACCATAGTTATGCCGAGGCAAAAAAACTGGATAAAGCCACCAGCAGCGCAATAGAACACCTGCAATACGAGCAACTATCTTTTGACTCTGCTTGTGGTCGGGTGCCCGTCAGCGGCCTAATAAAGCTGGCGAGGGACAAAGCCCTCACGATTAAAACCATTGACCTCCGTAACTCAGGCGACACGGCTGGGGATAAAAGCAAAGTGGTGGGGTATGGTGCTTATGTCATTGACTAAAGACCAGCAACAACGCTTATTGACGTTGGCGAGAAGCTCAATTGCAGAGGGGCTGAAAACAGGCCGCCCCTTACAAGTGGATTTGGCGGATTATCCGGCAGAATTGACCGCCCTACGCGCCACGTTTGTTACATTGCTCAAACAGAATCAGCTACGCGGCTGCATTGGCATGTTGGAAGCCACCCGGCCTCTGGCCGAAGATATTGCCACCAATGCCTTTTTAGCAGCCTTTAAAGACCCGCGCTTTGAACCATTGGCAGATGGCGAGCTAGGTGAACTAGAAATACACTTATCATTGCTCACCCCTGCCGAGCCGGTTTCATTTACTTCAGAACAGGATTTGATTAGCCAATTACAACCCGGTATAGATGGCTTAATCTTGGCCGAAGGCCACCGACGGGGCACATTTTTACCATCAGTTTGGGAACAACTGCCACAACCCAAGCAGTTTCTGCAGCATTTAAAACAAAAAGCCGGGCTTGCCCCCAATTATTGGTCTGACACTATCAAAGCTTATCGTTATCAAACTGAAATCATAAGCTAGAAGTAGCCGTGGCGTAGGGGCAAACCGACCCAGACCCAAACGCGCCGCTTAGCCAGCACCATTTTTTTAAGGCCTACCAAAAAATTGTGCCTTGTCTAGTAGACCTGTGCTGTGCTAATGTTTTTAGGTGGCTCGCAATAAAACGATTAAATCCACTGATGCGCCTTGGCTTAGCGTTTTTGGCTGGCTGGCCTTGCGTCTAACCGTTGCGGCGCTTTACCACTGTACAGTTACATGGCTTTATAACGGAATAAAATGATAAACCAACGTAAAATTTTAGTCAGTTTTCTAACGCTTTCTTGGCTTTTTCTAAGCGGTTTAAGCCAAGCGGATGATCAATCTCGCCGCATGGCAACTCAAAATATAGTGGTTAAAGCAGACTCACCCAAGACCGGACATAAGCGCAATCAGCTGAAAAAAAAATCACCTAAGCCCATCAAATCGGATACCGACGCTTCATCCCCCAAATCCAATGACGACTATGAAAAGCCGCTTGACCTTTCGCTGCCGTTTGGAACACATGAAAGCACCGCATCACAAGATCAAGCACCCCCAACAGACCAAACGCCAACAAACAATATTTTTGCCCCACAAACTAAAAAAAAGCCTAGCCCACTAGAATTGGATGGTGACTTTTTAATGTCCCCAGAGCCAGAAACAGAAAAACAAAAATCAGTGGATGGCGCAGGTTTTGTTATCCGGCTTAAGCCGTGACCGCCAATCAAGTCGGTTAAACCACGACCCTTGTTCGCCATAGGGAGCAAAGACGGTTTGTCAATCTAGCCAGGCAATAATATGTTCTTGCAGATTTATATCACGTGATTCTTCGATAGCGTAGCCACTGATTGCAACCCCTGCCCTTTTGACACTGGCAAAACTTCCCGTCCGCAAGGGATGCCAAGAAGGCAGTTCTTTATTTTCAGACAATAAACGATAGGCACAGCTTGAAGGTAGCCAGTGATAATTCGCCAACGCCAGTTGCCTGACATCCAAACAATCTGCCACTAAACGGGTGCGTTCACTATAGCGTGTGCATCGGCACGTTTTTAAATTAATCAGTTTGCAAGCCACACGGGTAAAAGCTATTTTGCCCGTATCCTCGTCCTCCAGCTTGTGCAAACAACATTTGCCACAATTGTCACACAAGGATTCCCATTCTTGCGGGCTCATTTCATCCAGTGTTTTACTTTCCCAAAAGCGCATAGCAAACCATCAATCAATAAAACCAAGGGAACAAGGGACAGGGATTCCAAAAAGGCCGCCCCTATTGGATTAAACGGCGCTTTTCGCTAAGTTATTGGCCGCCAGTTTCTCCAGAATACTCCGGTAATGGGCGTAACCCTGAATATTTACCACCCCAATTTCATCCAAAACCGCTTGAAAGTGCCCAGCAGCGCGCCCACCAACAATCAAGGCCACATCACTGCCTATCAGTTTTTTCAGCCGTCTAAGCTCTTTGGGCACAACATGGTCATCAGCGGCAAAGCTCAGGCTAATGGTCAATGCCGTGGCGTTAGTGTATTTTACACCGGCAGCAATTTCTTCAGCGGGCAAATTGGCGCCCAAATAGGTGACTTGCCAACCACAAAGTTCCGCCATAATGGCCGCCAGCAAAGCCCCCAGCTCATGCAGCTGCCCTATCGGCGTAGTGACTATCATCCTGGGTGCATTGGCGGGACAAGGGTTATTGTTACGTAAAATATACGTCAAAGACCGGATCACCGACGACGTCATGTGCTCATGGACTGGCCTCAGTTCGCCCGCTTTCCAGCGCTCACCAATTTGAGTCAGTAAAGGGGTCAACAAATGTTCTATAAAGGCTTCCGTGCCCAACTCAACAATGGCATTTTCAAAATGCGCCTCTAAAGCCTTGGCATTGAAAGCCAACACTGCTGCATAGCATTTTTCGATATAATCTTCTGCCAGATGGGCCCTGTCGCTGGCTGAGTGAGTAGCACCCAGCGAAGGCCGACTAATCGCGTCACCTTCGTCTTTCAACAGGTTTTTAAGGTCATCCAGGGAAAATTGTGCGATTTGGCTGATGCTATGGCCAATATTGGTTGCTTGGTTGAGCAGCTTTAAGCGGGCAATATCCTGGTCGGTATAAACCCGATGCCCGCCTGCCGTGCGCGTGGGGGTCACCGCCTGATAGCGGCGCTCCCAAGCTCTAACCAAGTCAGATTTGACACCCGATCTTTTCGAAACCGTGCTAATTAGATATTGCGCTGAGTCATCATTAGGACCGATCATAGTTGCTTCTTTGCATCAAATTATAAAACCTTATACTAACATAAAGCTTTACAAAACATTGACAAAAATTGTACTTAATAAGGACAACTCCCAATCACTTTGTTAGCAACAAATAATAATCTATAACATACAACCACTTAAACAACAACTAGCCATACACACCAAAACCAGCAAGATTGAGCCAAACAACCCAACAGCCCCCATTAACATTGCCAATCCAAATCCACTTTATCTTTTCAGGCTTTTCAACACCTAGGCACAAATTCCGTATAATGAGCACCACACCATAACTATGCAAATTTGCCAGCGCCCTTTATGCCATTAAAAATCGCCCTCGCACAAATCAATTTCTTGGTCGGCAATATCAACGCCAACCTTGACAACATTGCCACAGCAGCCATTTATGCGCGTGACCAGTTACATGCCGACATGATCGTCTTTCCGGAACTGGCCATTACCGGTTATCCCGCAGAAGATTTATTATTCCGCCCAGATTTTATTGAGGCCGCCAACAACGCCATTTATCAACTTGCCGAACGGGTGGCCGATATTGCCATGGTGGTGGGATTCCCTGAACGTGACGGCGACCAGTTGTACAACAGCGCCGTGGTTTTACAACAAGGTGTAATCTTGGCCTGCTACCGCAAACAAGCGCTGCCCAATTATGGGGTGTTTGATGAACAGCGTTATTTTACAGCGGGGACGTTACCTGGCGTGTTTGAATTTAACGGCCATTTCATTGGCCTGACCATTTGCGAAGATGTCTGGAAAAGCGGCATCATCGATGCCACCAAACAAGCGGGTGCAGAATTGCTGCTGACCCTTAACGCCTCCCCCTTTAATTCGGGGAAAAGCCATCAGCGCGAAGCCGTTGTTTGCCAGCAAGCAAGCGCTTCGCAAATCCCGCTGCTGTATGTCAATCAAGTCGGTGGCCAAGATGAGCTGATTTTTGATGGCGCGTCATTTGCCACTGATGCCAACGGCCATATCGTATTCCGTGCCGCCGAGTTTAAAGAACAAATCAGTGTTATCGAATTTACCGGCAACCAGCCTATCCCAAGCATTTGTGCGCCGCTCTACCAAGAAATCTCCAGCGAATATCACGCGCTAGTGCTGGGCATTAAAGATTATGTCCGCAAAAACGGCTTCCATGGCGCGCTATTAGGCTTATCCGGCGGCATTGATTCGGCGCTGGTGTTGGCCTTGGCGGTGGATGCGCTGGGCGCAGACAAAGTTGAGGCAGTGCTTATGCCCTCACGCTATACACTAGACATGAGCAATGAAGATGCAGTACAAGAGGCATTAGCCCTAGGTGTAAAATACCACTGCATCCCTATAGAACCCGCTGTTAATGCGTTTACCGGCATGTTGGCCGATGTCTTTGCAGGCACGGCCAAAGACACCACCGAAGAAAATATCCAAGCGCGTTGCCGTGGCGTGATCTTAATGGCGTTGTCCAACAAACAAGGTAAACTGTTGTTGACCACCGGTAATAAAAGCGAAATGAGCGTCGGCTATGCAACGCTTTATGGCGATATGGCGGGTGGCTTTGCCCCGCTCAAAGACGTACCCAAGTTGCTGGTTTATCAATTGTCCCGTTACCGTAACACCTTGTCTGAAGTCATCCCGGAACGCGTTATCACCCGGCCGCCTTCTGCTGAACTGGCCCCCGACCAAATTGATGCGGATTCCTTACCCCCTTACGATATTTTGGACCCGATATTAGAACGCTATATAGAGCAAGATCTGTCCGCTGAACAAATCATTGCCGCCGGGTTTGCGCCCAAAGATGTCGCTAGGGCAATTCAGCTGGTAGACAGGAATGAATACAAACGCCGCCAATCCCCCCCAGGCATTAAAATCAGCAGCAGGGCATTCGGGCGCGATAGGCGCTATCCGATCACGTCTGGCTACCGGGGAATTTAGCGGGGCTTAAAGCCTATCCAAACAAAACACTCTCCAACCCTGGCAAAAACCAATTAATCTGGGGTGAAACCAGCGGCAAACTCACACCCCATTTTTACAACATTTTTATACGGCATAGCTTACACTTTCCGTAAGATAAGAAAATTGGGCATAATACCGTACATACAGGCATTAAAGGCAGCTAGGTTCGACTTTCTCCCGTATTAGTTGCCGTTATTTTTAGCCAACCCTTTTCTTAAAATATTGATGAGGACACCAATGAACAGCCCATTTTTTAAGTTTTTAACTCTCGTGTTATTCCTCTTGCTACCGATAACGGAATTAGCGAACGAAACCACGGACAGCTTAAACGTGGCCTCACAACTAAGCTTAAGCCACCATATTATTGGTTATCTTTCCATAGCCATCACCGTATTGGCCTATATAGCGGCCATGTCTGAAGAAGTGCTTGAGTTAAGCAAATCCAAGCCGATGGTGTTGGGGTCGGCGCTGGTATGGTTTGCAATCTGTATCTATTATGCCTTGCATGGGCAGGCCAAAGTCGCGGCTGTGGCCTTTGAAAGCAACTTGCTGGCGTATATTGAACTGCTGCTGTTTATTTTAGTGTCTATGACGTATATCAACGCCATGGAAGAACGCGGCATTTTCGACGGCCTCAGGATTTGGCTGCTAGGCCGTCAATACAGCTATCGCCAACTGTTCTGGATCACGGGGGCGCTGGCTTTTATCCTTTCTACAGTCATTAGCGGCTTAGCGGTCGGCCTGTTATTGGGCACTGTCGCGGCAGCCGTCGGTAAAAACAAAAAAGAATTCACCGCACTGGCATGCGTCAATATTGTCGTGGCGACCAATGCAGGCGGCTCATTAAGCCCCTTGGGCGGCATCTCAACCTTGTTTGTCTGGCAACATAAAATCCTGCATTTCCAAGAATTTTTCTCTTTGTCACTACCCTGCTTGGTCAATTTCCTCGTACCTGCGGCCATCATGAATTTTTTTGTGCCCAAAGAAACCCCCGCTGCGTCATCCAGCAAAATATGGCTACGCCGTGGCAGCAAACGGGTCATTTTACTATTCCTCCTCACCCTAATCATTACAGTGGCCTCGAATGTCACCCTGGAATTACCCCCCGCAGCCGGTATGATGGCGGGCTTGGGCTTGTTGCAGTTTTTCTGTTTTTTTCTGACCAAAACCGCACACGAAGTCAAAAGTGACTTTGCCCATGTCTACGAACTCTTCCAAGTGGAAGCCCCCAAAGACAATAAAAAGCAAGATTTTGATGTCTTTAAAAATATCGGCAATGTGGATTGGGACACGCTATTGTTTTTTTATGGCGCGATGATGATTATTGGCGCACTGGGGTTTATCGGCTATTTGGATGCGATTGCCCATTTTCTGTTTGGCCAAATCAGCCCCACTATTGCCAATATCAGCATTGGTTTGTCATCCGCATTTATTGATAACGGCACCCTAATGTTTGCGGTGTTGAATATGCACCCCGACCTGCCAACAGGCCAATGGCTGCTGTTGACACTCACCTTGGGTGTTGGTGGTAGCTTGCTGGCGATTGGTTCAGCGCCTGGCGTTGGCTTACTGGGCAGAATCAAGGAAGGTTATACTTTTGCCTACCACATGCGCTGGATGCCCGTCATTTTACTGGGTTATTTCGCCAGTATCGCCGTACATTTTTGGATAAACGCACGCTATTTTTAAACTAGCCAACCAAAATATCCGACCAGTGGCATTGCCTTTGTCTACAAACAACGGGACAAAACGCTGCCGGACTTATTTTTAACCCTTTTCAGAGTCAGCAACATTATTCATGTCCTCATCCACACAAGACCAGTCCAATAAACAATTAACCAGTTTGGCCCTAGGTGCCATCGGCGTAGTGTTCGGCGACATCGGCACCAGCCCGCTTTATGCGCTTAAGGAAGTTTTTCATGGCGGCATAACGATCAATGAACCCAATGTGCTAGGTGTGTTGTCGTTAATTTTTTGGTCATTAACCATGGTGGTGACAATAAAATACGCAGTTTTTATTATGCGGGCCGATAACAAAGGTGAAGGGGGCATCATCGCGCTAATGGCGCTGGCATTACAGGGTTCTAAAGAAAACCCCAAACGCATGGCCTTTATTGTGACTATTGGCTTACTTGGCGCCTCGCTGTTTTATGGCGACAGCATTATCACCCCTGCCATCTCGGTATTAAGTGCGGTTGAAGGCCTGCAAATTATTGCCCCGTCACTGGCCCATTACGTGCTGCCCATCACTGTTACGGTATTGGGCGGACTATTTTTGCTACAAGCGAAAGGCACGGGCAAGGTCGGAAAAATCTTTTCGCCCATCATGTGTTTCTGGTTTGGCCTGCTAGCAGTATTGGGGGTGGTCAATATCATCCACGAACCGAGTGTGTTAATGGCCATCAACCCTTATTACGCAGCGCATTTACTGCTGGAGTTGGGCTGGAAAGGTTTTTTGATTATGGGCTCAGTCGTGCTGGCGATCACCGGCGCAGAAGCCTTGTACGCCGATATGGGGCACTTCGGCCTGAAGCCCATCCGCTATGCGTGGTTCGGTTTTGCGTTTCCGGCCTTGCTGCTCAATTATTTTGGGCAAGGGGCACTGTTGATTGGCCATCCTGAAGCCATAGAAAACCCATTCTATTTATTGGCGCCGACTTGGGCGCTTTACCCCTTGCTAATCCTGGCTACGCTAGCCACGGTCATCGCCTCGCAGGCCGTAATTTCTGGGGCTTTTTCGGTGACGCGGCAAGCAATACAACTGGGCTATTGCCCACGCATGAATATTTTACATACGTCAGGTGATGAGATGGGGCAAGTCTATGTGCCAGCCATCAACTGGCTGTTGATGGTATCGGTTTTCGTGTTGGTGGTCAGTTTCCAATCCTCATCGGCATTGGCATCGGCGTATGGCATTGCGGTTACTGGCACGATGATTGTTGATACCTTGCTGGCATTTATCATTATCCAAGCCTTATGGCACTGGACCAAGGTTGCCAGTGTCATTTTTCTGGCTACGTTTTTATCCATCGATTTTTTGTTTTTTTCGTCCAACAGTCTGAAAATCCCAACCGGTGGCTGGCTGCCACTGCTTGTGGCCACGGTTATATTCCTAGTGCTGACAACGTGGATCAAGGGCCGCGCCTTGCTTACACAATATATGGATGAACGCCGCGTACTATTCGAAGATTTGGAAAAGAAAATTCACGGTAAATTGGCACGCGTGGACGGCACGGCGATTTATTTGACCAGAAGCTTGCGCGGTGTGCCCCAAGTGCTGCTGCACAACCTAGAGCACAACCATGTGCTGCATGAACGGATTATTGTATTAACGATAGTCACCACCAACGACCCTTATGTCGATGAAGAACACTTGGTCAAAATCCGGGTGTTTGGGGAAAACAAAAGTTTTTATCGGGTAAAACTATATTACGGCTTCAAGCAAAATGCCGATGTCCGCCGAGCATTGGAAGTCTGTAACCAAGAAGGCCTGGATTTTGACCCTAACACCGCTTCTTTTTTTATCGGCAGCGAACATGTGTCTTTCCGTAACAAAAGCCCCATGCCAAAATGGCGCCGACACCTCTTCAAGTTTTTATTCCAAAATTCCACCAGCGCCATCGATTTCTTTAAAATCCCGGTTGAACGGGTTGTGGAACTTGGCATCCGTATCGAACTATAAACGGCACACCTTATCACCGCTGTTTAACCCGCGTCCCCATCAGATAATCAAACCACGGCCAAGTGACACACCAATTGGCCGGGCCGTGGCCACCAAGATGATGCTCATAATGCCACCGTAAATGCTGTTTGGCCCAAACCGGATCCAAATGGGCCTTACGGTGCTTGTGGTAATATAGCGCCAAGGTCACATACACCGCCAAGGTAAATGCCGGAAAAAAAAAGCACACAGGCACATGCAGCAGCACAATAACCGCAAGCACAAGCAGTTCTTTAGTCTGTGTGTTCCAAGCAGTCAGAACCATGGCCCGATAACCCGGATCCACCATAGCATGGCGGCGACAAACAGCATGGTGTTCGTATAAATGATAGGCCCAAAAACTGGACCTGTTTTTTCCCAAGCCATGCAATAGGTATCTGTGCATCAACCATTCACTGGCATTCGCATACAACAAACCCAACAGGAATTGAATGGCAAAAGTGAGATACATGGGCAAAATACAAGCTGTTTTAATGTCCATTGATCATCCCCCCATCCTACTTGAATTGCAAGAAAACCAAAGGGTTTATCAGCAGCTGGCAGCTGCTTGTTTTATTGGCATCGCGTCCAGAAAGACAAAATTGCGGTAATAAAGTATGATAGGCGGCTAAGTTCATCAGCCAAGCGTAGGGGAAATAAGCATGAGACCCAAAAAGGCACGCAAAAAATCTAAGGCAAAAAGCCACGCGCAAACGGGCAAAGCCATTGCAATGCCTAAAATTGTCCCATCCGCTACTTCCCTTATTAATGGCCTAGCCGAAATGCCTTACCAGGCACTTGATGCCATCAGCGATGAAATCGCCGTGTTAGACGGCAACGGGACTATCATTGCGGTCAACCAAGCATGGCAGCGCTTCGCCTTGGCCAATAGTGGCGACTCTGACCATCCAATGGCCCGAAGTGATATTGGCTGTAATTACCTGGAAATCTGCAAAGCGGATCAAAGCCAGACAGCTAACTTCGCTACGGAGGCATTTGAGGGCATACTCGCCGTACTAAATGGCGAATTACCCAGCTTTAGCCTGGAATACCCCTGCAATTTTGCGAACCAACAACGCTGGTTCAAGATGAGCATCACACCGCTAGGTGCCGTTGGGCAGGGTGTGGTGGCGGTGCATACCGACATTAGTGAGCGCAAATGTATTGAAGAGGAACTGCGGCAACGGGAAAGCTATCAACGTGCGGTGCTGGATAATTTCCCCTTTTTGGTCTGGCTTAAAGATCAGAACAGCCATTTTTTAGCAGTCAACCAGCCTTTCGCAAAAGCCAGTGGCTATCTGTCTCCCAGCCTGCTCCTTGGCAAATCTGATTTTGATGTTTGGCCCCATGCTCTGGCCGCCCTGTACCAGGCTGACGACCAAATCGTGCTGGAAAGCGGGCAATCGAGGGTATCCGAAGAAACTATCGAAATTAATGGCAAGCAAGTTTGGTTTGAAACCTTCAAATCCCCTGTGATGGTTGATAACAAAATCATCGGTACAGTTGGCTTTGCCCGTGACATTTCCAAACGCAAAACTTGGGAAGTATCGTTGGCGGAATCACGGAATCTGCTTCGCACTATCATTGACACTGTGCCAATTCGGGTCTTCTGGAAAGACAACAACTTACATTATCTCGGTTGCAACAAGGCTTTTGCCAAAGATGCCGGCATGGGCAACCCTAAAAATGTAATCGGTAAGGATGATTATCAAATGGCTTGGGAAAATCTGGCTGGGGTATTTCGCGCCGACGACAGGGACGTATTATCGTCAGGCATCCCCAAACTTTCTTATGATGAACCCCAAACATTGCCCAATGGCCAAACAATTTGGGTGCGCACATCCAAAGTCCCCCTTAAAAGCCAAGATGGTCATCCGATAGGCTTGCTAGGGCTTTATGAGGACATTACCGAACGCAAAGAGGCCGAAGAAAGGCTACAGCTCGCCGCCAGCGTTTTTAGCAATTCCCATGAAGGCATCATGATCACCGATGCCGGCGGCAAAATCATCGATATCAATAATGCATTCAGCAAAATTACTGGCTACAGCCCCGATGAAGTTGTCGGGCGCACTCCCCACATCCTTAGCTCCGGCCTTCAGGATCAGGGCTTTTATGCCGCCATGTGGCGTGATCTGATTGAACATGGATGCTGGTATGGCGAGGTTTGGAACCGACGCAAGAATGGCGAGGTGTATGCGATACTGCAAACTATCAGCGCAGTCCGTGACGGACAAGGCAAAATCCTACAATATGTCGCCTTGTTCTCAGACATCACCACGCTCAAGGAACACGAACGGCAACTGGAACACATCGCCTATTATGACGCACTAACGGGCCTGCCTAACCGTGTGCTGCTGGCTGACCGGCTCCAACAGGCAATGGCGCAGGCACTGCGGCGCGGGCAACGGTTGGCATTGGCATTTCTTGACCTAGATGGCTTTAAGGCCATCAATGATAGCCATGGCCATGAAGCGGGCGACCAGTTGCTGGTTGCCCTCGCTAACCGGATGAAGCAAGCGCTGCGTGAGGGTGACACCCTCGCCCGCTTAGGGGGTGATGAATTCGTTGCCATCCAAGTCGACCTGTCTGAAATCGAGTCCAGCCTACCGATGCACACCCGGCTACTTGCCGCAGCAGCCCAACCCATACAATGTGGCGACCTCGTATTGCAAGTGTCTGCCAGTATCGGCATCACCTTTTATCCGCAGACGGAAGAAATCAGTGCCGAACAACTGCTGGTACAAGCAGACCAAGCCATGTACCAAGCCAAGCTGGCCGGCAAAAACCGCCACTATGTGTTCAACTCAGAACAGGACAGCCGAAAGCTTTGCCACCATGAAACCGTGGACGAAATCCACCGCGCCCTAAACCAAAATGAGTTTATTCTGCATTACCAGCCCAAAGTCAATATGCGCACAGGCAAAATTCTTGGCGTTGAGGCCCTGATCCGTTGGCAGCACCCAGACAGGGGCCTGCTGCCCCCCATTGTGTTTTTACAAGTGGTTGAAGATCATCCGTTGGCTATCGATATTGGCGTATGGATGCTTGAAACTGCGCTAAGCCAATTGGAAGCGTGGGCGGCCTCAGGGCTGGACATACCGGTAAGCGTCAACATCAGTGCCCGCCTGTTGCATCAAATAGACTTTGTGGAACGGTTGCAAGCGATTATAGCCGCCCATCCGACAGCCAAGCCTTGCAACCTGGAGCTGGAAATACAGGAAACCGCCACCCAAGAAGACCTGCCACACGTTTCCCAAACCATCAAATCTTGCTTGGCCATGGGGATAAAATTTATCTTGGATGACTTCGGCACCGGGTATTCTTCGCTAACCCACCTCAAGCGCCTGCCAGTAGCCACGCTAAAAATCAACCCTGGCTATATACGTGACATCCTCGCCGACCCAGACGACCTGATGGTTGTGGATGGCATACTTTGCCTAGCCCAAGCGTTCCATCGGCAAGTGATCGCCGAAGGTGTCGAAACCGTGGAACATAGCAATTTACTATTGCAACTGGGCTGCGAACAAGTCCAAGGCAACGGCATTGCCCACCCCATGCCCGGCCATGAAATCCCCGCCTGGTTTGCCAGCTGGCAGCCAGCCCCTGAATGGCGGCAGTTGTCCACCGCCAACCGTGATGATTTGCCCTTACATATAGCCAGCGTTGAACACCGCGCTTGGATTGTTGGCATAGAAAATTACCTCAAAGGCGAGCGCATCAACCCACCGCCCCTAGATCACAAACAATGCCAACTTGGCCAGTGGCTTAACGACGAAGGCCTTGCCCACTACGGCACAAAACCGGCCTTCCAGATCCTTGAACAACTGCACCAACAAGCCCATGAACAGGCAAAAGCATTATGTGGCCTACATACCCATAAACAGACTTCGGAAATCCAAGCCCATCTGGACACCCTGTACCATTTGAAAGACGCCCTGTTAGTCCAGCTGAAAAACTTGGCGCTGGATATCCGCCAGACCGACGTATAAATACCCAGTAATTTGCCACCAACAACTGATTAGCAACAGTTGAACGCTGCCCTTTGCCAATGGCTTTGAAAGCTTTTTAGGTCATAGCCAACAACGACGAAACTATACCAAAATACGCGTCAAGCAAGGCCGACAAACCATTATGGTACAAAGCTTGTATCGTTTCAGAAGGTTTTGCCAACATTAAGTAGATAGCATTTGCCAGCAAGTGATAAGCGCTAATTAAGCCAGCTTCAGCAGTATCAGCCAATTCAGCCATATAATGGCCTATCGGTGTAAACACAGCCGCAAAAAACTGTTCGGGTCTGTCTGTCAACAACTGCCAATAGCGCTCGGTCTGCCCACTCGCTGAAGCCACATAGCGCGTCACTGGCTCAAAAGCCGCCGCTGCCATTTGTTCGGGATTATCCCAAAAAGCCTGCAAATTCTGCCCAGCCCGCTCCTTGCCCATATTCACCTTAACCTGCCAGCCCTGATAAACAGGCACTATCGTTGACTGCGCTTGGGCGTATAAGGAAATTCCCGAATAAACGGCTTGGTCATACCAGGCTGTCATCGTTTCAATGGGATGTTCGTAAACTTGTTTGGCGGTGTTTGCCACAATCGTGTGGGCATTAACCAAGGCGGTACGGATATCCTGGTACAAGGCGGTCAGTTGCATAGTGGCCTGACCATAAAGCTTAGCGGTAGGTAATAACAGTTTGTTTTCCAAGTCCAGCGGCGGTAGGGGAAAAAAGTCCGGTTGATTAATCATGCGCGTGTTCCTCAGTTAAGGTATATATATGTTAGGCGTTAGATAAAAAGCGGCTGATTCTAGCGCGGACTAACAAAATAAAACATGCGACACGTTGCCGCGCGGCAAATTGTCCCAGCACTTCGGCAAGCCAAACTGTAGGCAAAAAAAATGCGGCACCATGGCAATGGGCCGCACAAAAGAACTCTTACACCCTTTAGGAGGTAACACTAAATAAGAGTTGCAATAAGTGTAACGGCTTATTTCCCTGAACAAAATATGGCAAATTGTCGCGCGTCAGCTTGTCGCGCGTCAACTTGCCGCAGGCCAGTATTGGCGGGGCATGCAGGATATTTCCATGGCCCTGTCCCAGTCTGCGGACTGTACGTCCAGTAACTGTACACTGTCTAATTACTGGACGATTTGTAAGGTTGTCAGATTATCACCAACCCCCCCTATCCTGCTGTTTTTATTCATCATTCATTCACAACAACAGTTTGGCATAGCTGTTGCTTTAAGCATTGCAGGTCATCGGCCCGCCTTGGCGCCGCATAAAGACGTAATGTGTTCCCTTAGCTTGTAGGGTGACGATGGCCTTACTTAACATCAGATAATAACCAGGAGTATTTTTTTATGGCTATAAGTACAGCGACAAAAGCGGCAACCGACGCACTGGCGGTAAACCGCGCGCCAGTCAGTGTTGGCGCCCAAGAAGTTCACAGATGGATGCAAAGTTTTACGTGGGATTTCGATAAGAATCGGACGAAATATTCGACCAAATACAAAATGGCCAATGACACCAAAGAGCAATTCAAGCTGATCGCTAAAGAATATGCACGCATGGAGTCAGTGAAAGATGAACGTCAGTTCGGAAGCTTACAAGACGTGTTGACCCGCGTAGATGCCGCCAACCGCGTGCATCCAAAATGGAATGAGTCCATGAAAGTAATTTCTAACTTTCTGGAAGTCGGTGAGTATAACGCGATTGCTGCAACCGGTATGTTGTGGGATTCTGCGACTGCGCCTGAGCAAAAAAATGGTTACTTAGGTCAAGTGTTGGATGAAATCCGCCACACTAACCAATGCGGTTACATCAATTACTACTTCGCAAAACAAGGCCAAGACGCTGCTGGCCACAACGATGCCCGCCGCACCCGCGCCATCGGCCCCTTGTGGAAAGGCATGAAACGCGTATTCTCTGATGGTTTCATCTCCGGTGATGCGGTTGAGTGCTCCATTAACTTACAGTTGGTCGGCGAAGCCTGCTTCACCAACCCATTAATCGTGGCAGTTACTGAATGGGCTTCAGCTAACGGCGACGAAATGACCCCAACTGTGTTCTTGTCTATCGAAACTGACGAATTGCGCCACATGGCCAACGGCTACCAAACTGTGGTGTCCATCGCCAATGACGAAGCGGCTTCAAAATACCTGAACACTGACTTGAACAATGCGTTCTGGACCCAACAAAAATATTTCACCCCTGTATTGGGCATGATGTTTGAGTACGGCAGCCATTTCAAAGTTGAGCCTTGGGTAAAAACTTGGAACCGTTGGGTATATGAAGATTGGGGCGGTATCTGGATAGGCCGTTTGGGCAAATATGGGGTTGAATCACCCGCTAGCTTACGCGATGCGAAAAAAGATGCTTATTGGGCACACCACGATTTGTTCTTGATCGCCTATGCGCTATGGCCTACCGGCTTTTTCCGCCTGACCTTGCCAACTGCTGAGGAAGCGGAATGGTATGAAGCCAACTATCCCGGTTGGTATGACATGTACGGCAAAGTCTATGAAGAATGGCGTGCGCGTGGCTGTGAAGATCCTGACAGCGGCTTCTTGCCACTGCAATGGTTCATTGAAAACAACCACCCCATTTACATCGACCGCGTTTCCCAAGTACCTTTCTGCCCTAGCTATTGCAAAGGCGCCAGCACCCTACGTGTACTTGAATTTAATGGCAAAAAACATTCTTTCAGTGACCCATGGGGCGAACGCATGTGGCTGTCTGAACCAGAACGTTATGAATGCCAAAACATCTTTGAGCAATACGAAGGCCGCGAATTGTCAGAAGTGATTGCCGAAGGCCATGGCCTGCGTAGTGATGGCAAAACCTTAATCAGCCAACCACACACCAACAAAAACGGCAGATTGTGGACGCTGGATGACATCAAAAAAATCGGCTGTGTTTTCTCAGATCCTTTGAAAGCACTGTAAACATTATTCAATCTAGGTGTTGTTAGCCATGGCGGCTTGCGCTTTAGGGTTTTGGATTTGTGGCCCGAACAAGCGCAAGCTGCCTGGTTGGCAATGCCACCATTAATTGTAAAGGAGTTAACTATGTCAATAATTGTAGGTGGTGGCAGACGCGGCCTGACCGATCCCGATATCGCTAAAGTCATTTTGGCGGCCATTCCTGATGAACCCTTAGAAACGCAACGCAAAATGAATTATTTCGTGACCCCACGCGGGAAACGGATTAATGAGTATGAAGTGCTATGCGTTTATGCGCAACCCACGCCAGACTGGATTCCAGGCGGCTTGGACTGGGGTGATTGGACACAAAAATTCCACGGTGGCCGTCCTTCTTGGAGCAATGAATCCACAGAAATGCACAGCACTGACTGGCACAAACACCGTGACCCAGCCTACCGCTGGCACGCGCTGTATGTAAAAGACAAAGCGGAAGAATGGCGTTATACCGACCGTTTCTTGAAAGCTTACTCAGCTGACGGTCATGTCCGTTCTATCGATCCTGTCTGGCGCGATGAAGTGTTGGGCGACTATTTGGGCGCATTTGGCTTTAGCGAATACGGCTTGTTCAACTCCCATTCTTCTGTTGTGCGTGATTGCTTAGGCGACACCCTGCGTATGAGCAGCGCGATGATTGGTTTGGACAAAGTTGACAACGCACAAATGATCCAAGCAGAACGTACCTTCTTGGCGAAATTGGTGCCTGGCTTCCCTGAATCCACTGAAGTCCCTAAAAATGAATGGACTAAAGGCCAAATCTATAAAGGCGCGCGTGAAGTTGTTGAAGACATCTGGCAAGCGACTTATGACTGGAACGAAATTCTGTTCTCCGGCCACCATATCTATGATGCGCTGTTTGGCCAATTTGTCCGCCGCGAATTCTTCTTGCGCTTGTCCAACTACTACGGTGACAACTTGACACCGTTCTTCATCAACCAAATGCAGTTGTACCATTCACAAACCAAAGGCATCACCACTGACATGTTCCATACTTGTCTGGCGGCTGACCCCCAATTTGGCGAATACAACACCCGTCTGATGCGGGCTTGGACTGACAAATGGCTGCCGCGCACGGTCATCGCACTGAAAGACTTCATGGGTATTTTCGCTAAAATCCCTGAAATCAAAGGCGTAACCAGCAAAGATGCCATCGAAGCGGCATTAGGACGCGTGTTTGAAGATTGGCAACGTGATTACGCTGAACCGATTGGCTATAAAGCCGATACAGCGGCATTGATTAAAACTGTGTTATCAGGTCTTAAATAAGGAACCAACATGTCTATAAATTCAAATGCCTATAATGCAGGCATCATGCAAAAAACAGGCAAAGCCTTTGCTGATGAATACTTCGCAGAAGAAAACCAAGTCGTACACGAAAGTGACACCGTGGTTTTAGTGTTAAAAAAATCCGACGAATTGAACACCGTCGTTGAAGAAATCCTATTGGGTTCTCACAAAGACCAAAACTCTACTTTAGTTGTAGAAGACCGTGCGGGTTTCTGGTGGCTGAAAGCAACTGGCAAAATCGAAATCGATTGCGTCGAAGTATCTGAGTTGTTGGGCAAACACTACAGTGTTTATGACCTGTTGGTGGACGTGTCTTCAACCATAGGCCGCGCTTATACACTGGGCGAAACGTTTACCATCACTTCCGAACTCATGGGTCTTGACGTCAAACTCAAAGACTTTGAAACAGCATAGGAGATAACCATGCCGAATATTCACGATAACCCTAACCGCACCGAATGGACGAATAAAATCGCCGCCCTAAAAACAGTAGCGGAAGGCCATGCGTTTTTGACTAACTTCCGCGCCCAACACGTCAGCGTGTTCCGTACTGATTTCTCTTTAGAGCTGGACTGGCTGTGGATTGAAAACAAAATCGAAGAAAAAGTCGCGTTGTTAAAACACGCCGAATTCAACGATGCCCAGTTCTTGAACAACTGCACTTGCGGCAGAAATGCCCAACAAGTAGCTAATGAAGCACTGGCTAAAATGGAAGCATGTACCAATATGTACGAAGCAGAACGCATCCATATCGAGTTCCGTCTGGCTTGCAAACCACCTATCATGCCTGTCAATGTGTTCCTGGACACTGACCGCCAATTAGGCACTAAGCTGATGGAATTGAGAAACACGGATTACTATGCCTTGCCGCTGGAAGAACTGCGGAAAGTGCGTGGTGTACGTGTGGTCACACTTCAATAACTAGCTATACCGTGTGTTTTGGGTGCTTGCCTTACCGATACGGGTTCAGGGCAAGCACCTGAGTAGACGTAAACGTATTATTTCTGGCAATACGTTTGCCCCCATAAACCAACCCATCAGAAGACGTCATGTTCGCATTAGCAAACCAGCCTGAACCTGGGCTAGAAAACCCCAAAGACACCACAACGGAGCTTACTACGCTCTATGACAAAGAGCCTTATACGGCTTACACCGAGGATTTGGAATTTATGTGGCGTTGGACCATTTATAAAGACCACAAACTCATTCAAGAAGGTTGCTCATTGACGCTGGATGCGTCCAGGCGGGCGGTGAACCATGTGCTGGCCTTCTTTAACGTCCTTATCCAGAACAATAAATAAAACAGGAGCCTTTAGTAATGGCAAATACGCACCAAGTAACCATTATTACGCAGGATAATGAATCGGTAAGCTTTGCTTGCCGTTCTGATGAGGATGTCATTACCGCCGCCGTGCGCCAAGACATATATTTGATGTCATCGTGCCGGGAGGGTGGCTGTGCAACGTGCAAAGGCTTATGCACGGAGGGTGATTATATCTTGGGTAAATTCAGCTCCCAAGCACTACCCTATGAAGAGGAAGAAGCCGGCGAAGTCTTGCTGTGCCGCTGCTATCCCACCACCGATATAGAAGTCGAAGTCCCTTACACCTATGAGCGCATTTCATTTTCACCCGAAGGCTTGACCTTTGAAGCCGAGGTGGTGGAGTTGTCACAAATTTCCAGTAACGTGGTCAAGTTCCAGCTCAAACGGGTAGGCGACGACAAACAAATAAAATTTGATTCCGGGCAATTTTTTGATTTGGAAATTCCTGGCACAACGACCACACGCTCTTACTCACCCGCCAATACCGCCAATAAATCTGGCGACCTGGAGTTTTTGATCCGTATTGTGGACGGCGGCAAATTTTCTGAATACCTAAAAAACGATGCCCATGTCGGGCAACGGATTACGCTTAAAGGCCCGTCAGGGGTTTTTGGCCTGAAAGAAAATGGCTTTACGCCCCGTTATTTCGTTGCCGGCGGCACTGGGCTGGCACCGATATTATCGATGGTGCGGCGTATGAAAGAATGGGACGAACCACAAAAATGCGTGATTTACTTTGGTGTCAACACCGAAGCTGAGATTTTCCACCTGGATGAACTCGATAAATTGGCGGCGGAAATGCCAACCTTGGAACTGCGCAACTGTGTCTGGAAATGTTCAGATGACTGGCATTGCGAGAAAGGCAGTGTGGTGGACATTTTGCGTCGGGACTTGCAAGCAACCGGGGCAAAACCGGACTTATATCTGTGCGGGCCACCAGGCATGGTCGATGCAACCTTTGCAGTGTGCGCAGAAATGGGCATCCCTAAAGAACGCATCTATCTGGAAAAGTTTTTGCCTAGCGGCGCATAGCGCTTAGGGTCGGGTTATGCCAACCCGACCTATGCGGCGGCTTGAAGTTTAGGTCCAAGCCCTCCCTCATCACAGTCCAATAATAATAAGGAACACGCCATGTCACTGAATTGTTTAGTTTATGTAAGCCTAGCCAACCAAGAGATGTCTGATGAGCATCTGAAGTCCATGCTCAAAAAAGCCCGTGAAAAAAATGCCCGTTTAGAAATAACAGGCATGTTGTTATACCGCGACGGCTTTTTTATGCAAGCCTTGGAGGGCGACCCTAACGATGTTGAAGACTTATTTAACACCATTGCCAAAGATGTGCGGCATCGGGATGTGTTATTGGTCTACAACAAACCCATTAAAGAACGTGGCTTTCCTGACTGGACGATGGGCTTTAATAAAATTGACAGCAAAAACCTTGAGGCTATAGAGGGCTATACTGACTTTTTAAAAACACCTATCCCTGAGTTTTTCGCCAACCGTGGCAACGAAGCCGAAGCCTTGCTGGACCAATTTAAGCACCAATTGTTTTTTTAAGCGTGGCTAACCAGCAATGCACAGCAATGAAGGAGGTGGGTATGAAGCCTGATGATGTCGAATTTCTTTCAGGGATGGTCTTGCAATTGGACAACACCATCAGGAAGTTGGTGATCGAAGAGCAGGAGCTGGTGCATAAATTAGGCGCGGAACGCGTGGCTGAATTGCGCGAGTTTTGGGATGGCGAACTCGTCGGCGACGAAGAAGCCGAATTTAAGCGGACCTTGGATTATTGGGAAAAAATCTTAATCCGCACCTGGGCGCACTTGAGCCGCGCCCATAAGTCGAGGGCCACAGTAGGACAAACGTTTATGAAATTAAATTCTAAGCTTTGAGCCCAAGTATTTAGCCTCGCTTGTTCCGGCCAACAAGGCTGGTGGAGTGCAACGGCTTTAAACGTTGCCGTGCCACCAAAGCACATTTTACTAACCTATAACTGACATAGCCTTATAAGTCCATGAGCAAACAGATTATTTACAACCCAGAAGCCCGCTTAAAAATGATGGCGGGTATCGACCGGGTTGCCCAAGCAGTGATTGTCACCTTAGGCAGCCACGGCCCGGCGGTCATGATACAGCACCGCACCGACGGCATTATGCCGGTGTTTACCCGCGACGGCGTGACCGTCGCCCGCGCTATTAACTTCGATGACCGCATTGCTGATTTAGGGGCCAGGATGCTACGCGATGTCGCAGGGGCCGTATCACGGCAGGTGGGCGATGGCACGACCACTTCGATTGTGTTGGCGCAACAACTGGCACAGGAGTGCTTAAAAAGTGTTGCCGCTGGCTTTCATCCCATGCAACTGAAACAAGGCTTGGATATCGCCTTAGCCTTAGTCGAAAAAAATCTGGCAGAAAAAGCCGTTACCGGCGTAACCGCCGATTGGATAGAAAAAATTGCCGCCGTCGCCACCAAAAACGAACCGGGGGTCGGCAAACTACTCAGTAAAGCCTTGGACAAACTGGGTGTCCAAGGCACGTTAAATTTTGAATTGGGCAATGGTTTAAAAGACGAGTTGGAGATTGTCGAGGGCATCAATTATCCCCAAGGTTATTTGTCGCCGTATTTTATGACCGACAAAAACCGTGAAGTGGCGGAGCTGGAAAACCCCTATATTTTGCTGTACGACCGCGACATCACTGACCTGATGGATTTAATCCCGCTGTTGGAAGAAGTCAAGGCCGAAGGGCGGTCGTTACTCATCATCGCCGAAAATGTCATTGAAAAAGCCCTAACGGGGCTGCTGCTTAACCATGTGCGCGGCATTTTTAAAGTGGTTGCCGTCAAACCCCCAGGATTTGGCGACAAACGCAACAACCGCTTAAAAGATTTGGCTTTGTTGACGGGTGGGCAAGCCATACTCGATGATTTTAGCTCCCCCAAATTGGATGCTGTCCGCTTGGACCAACTGGGGCAAGCGGAGCGCGTGGTGGTGACGGCCAGTTCCACCACCATCATGGGTGCCAAAGGCGACCCCGGGGCGGTCAAAAGCCGTGTGGAGACCTTACGCCAAGAGGCCGAAATCATTTTGGCCAAAAAACCGGGACAAGGTTCTGCGACGGGCAACAAACACGACTATGAAGAACTGGAAGACCGTATCGCCTTACTGAATGGCCAAACAGGCGTGTTTAGCGTCGGGGGCTTGGCGGATTTTGAAATTAAGGAACGCTTGGTGCGCATAGAAAACGCCTACATGTCAGCCAAAGCAGCGCTGGAAGAAGGGGTTTTACCGGGTGGCGGGGTTGCCCTCTTCCGTTGTATCGACGTGCTAGAGGGGGTGATCTGTGCAAATGCCGGACAACAGCAAGGCTTAAAGATATTACAGCTCGCTTTAGCGGCACCTTTGCAAAAAATCACCCAAAATGCGGGCTACAATACCGAAGCCGTCATCGTCAAATTAAATGCCCAAAACGACCCGCATTTTACATTCGACACCCAGCAGAACCGTTATGGCCATTTTTTAGACATTGGCATCATTGATCCGGTAAAAGTGATGCGCTTAGCCTTGCGCAATGCCGTCAGCGTCGTCGGCACCCTAATGACCACGGAAACCGTGATTATGGACGTGCCCGATTTGTCGATTATGGAGGGTTACTCACCCGAATGGGCGGCGGCAACCCGGGAAGACCCACGGGTTTAGGTGGCAAACGTTGCGGCTGAGTTGTCATTATTTGCCTATGCACCAGCCCTATTTTGCCAATCAAGCTGGCATGGCAAGGCATTTCAATGTCCTTGCCATTGCCCATAAGATTCGTTTTTTTCCTGTGCAGGCCTTCAAGCCCTGCTTAACCCCATCGGCTTCTGCCCCGACAGCCAGCTCCACCCTACTCATTTGCCTAGGGTTTATTGTTAATTTAGTTTTACCGTGTATCAGCCGTTTTGCGTTCCTCCCACCTTGCGCCAAATTAGGCGCCTGCGTTATTTCCTGATAGCGTCAAGGTAATGCGTCGTTATGCCGCATTGCCTTATTTTTTAATTTTGTTATCTTGACAGCTTCTTGCCGTAGTTATGAAAGGCCATGGGCCGCACCAGACCCACTGGTTTTCGTAAGCATTTCCAAGCGTCACCCCTCAAGAGACATCAATGGCTATTGATAACAACATTCCTGACAATTTAGAATCCATAAAAAAAGCTTTATTAGTCCGGCATACCATAGAGTTTGAAGTAGACCGCCCAAACCAAGCTTGGCAATGGATGAACCAAACCCGTTCGGTACCGGATCCCAGCGATTGGGTGCGCCCGGAAGTAACCGATGCCTGGCAGCGCTGCCTAGACGACCACCACTTGCCATTGGGCAATTATGCGGGCCCAACGAAAGGTCCAGACAGCCCCACCAACCTTAATAACACCCCACAATTGCGGCACATAGAAGAACTGATCAAGCAACTAAGCCACAACTTCATCGTCTTTCTTCAAGAAGCCGGGGTCATGATGGTGCTAACAGCCGCCGATGGTAGGCTCTTGACTGTTACCGGCGAAAGCCAGCTACTGAGTGCTTATATGGCGGGTATGTATACCGCCGGGGCCAACTGGCAGGAATCCATTTTGGGCAATAACGGTATCGGCACGGCAATCGTACTCAAAAAACCTATCGCCTTCCAAGGCATGGAGCATTTTTCCAGTGTCTTGCACCCTTATACCACTGTGGGCTATCCCTTGCAGGATGATGCGGGCAATTTACTGGCTGTCATTGGCTTGGTCAGCAACCATCATGAGTGCATGAACTCCCTGTTTGCGTTTTTACATCTGATGTGTGTATTGGTCAACACCAACTTACCACTAGCGAATAATAAAATCGCCCAAGAACGGGTGTTAGAACGCATCCACCTGCCTAGCAAAATCGTCCCTCCTAACGGAACTGGCATAACTGGAGTTTTGGATGCGCTGCTGAAAAAAGCCATCAAGCTCCAATCGCATAAAATCCCTATCTTAATAACTGGGGAATCCGGCGTGGGCAAAGACCATTTTGTCAAACTGCTCAAACAAGCGGGCACGCGAAAAGATGCCCCCTTCATTGCCATCAATTGCGCCTCCATACCCCGTGATTTAATCGAAAGCGAACTATTTGGCTATGAAGCGGGTAGTTTTACCGGGGCACGCAGCAATGGCAAGCCAGGAAAATTCATGCTGGCGGACAAAGGCACGCTATTTCTTGATGAAATCGGCGATATGAGCTTTGATTTGCAGTCCGTGTTACTTCGGGTGCTAGAGACCTCTGAATTTACTCCAGTTGGCGGAAGCACGCCGATCCGGGTGGACGTGCTCGTGGTTGCCGCCACCAATGTCCAATTGCTTGAGGCTGTAGAAGCGGGCCGTTTTCGGCGCGACCTCTATTATCGGCTAAATGGTGCCCAAATCCATCTGCCGCCCTTACGGGAGCGCCCGGACAAGCTATCGATTATCCACCATATCCTACAGCGCGAACTATCCGCCATTTCCCCAGCAGAGCCTATCCAAATTTGCCCGGAAGTGATTAAACTCATAGAACAACACCCATGGCCAGGCAACATCCGCCAATTGATTAATGTGGTCAAAACCACGCTCTATACCGCCAACCATGCTTACATCCAAGTACAGGACTTGCCACAGGATTTTATTGCCGAACTCAAGCAATTTGAAAACGAATGGCCTACGGCCGCCAGAATACCCACAGCGTTTATGTCATTGCCCCTAAGCCGTGAAGAACCCAATTTAAGCCTGTCAGGTTGGGAGCAGCATGGCATCAAAACCGCATTAAAGGAGTGTAATGGCAACATCTCCTTGGCAGCAAAAAGACTAGGCATCACCCGTTCAACGCTGTACAAAAAAATAGGCCAATTCAAATTGGACAAAACTGGGGGAGGGTTATTGGTCTGACTGGCAAGTCTTCCTGTAAATTGCAATAAACCAATCCCTATCTGAAGCCCTAAGCACCCCCAGTATTTTGCTGTCCCATACGATGGCATGTTATCAAGCGCACATTACCGAAATGACGATTTTTCTGGCCCCGACATCAAAACCTTCAGCCAAACTTAGGTAACATAGGCGCTGGTTTCAGCTGATTACAGAAATTTATAAACCATGTTAATAAAATGGTTTATCATTGCGCCGCCCAAGCTTAAATTTTTCCTGCTTGGCATCCATTTTTTTTCTGTTACTGTAATATTATTGATCAAAGCCCCAACGCGCCTTAAGGAAGTTAGCCATGCCACTTAACTGTTTAGTCTATGTCAGCCTAGCCAACCCAGAACTTTCAGATGATGACCTAAAATCCATGCTCCAAAAAGCCCGGGTGTTCAACAAGGAACATGAAATTACCGGAATGCTGTTGTTCCGCGAAGGTTTTTTTATGCAGGCAATAGAAGGCGAACAAGATGATGTTGAAAAATTGTTTGAATCCATTGCAAAAGATCCTAGACACCGGGATGTGCTGTTAATTTATAACAAGCCCATAACAATGAGGGGGTTTCCGGATTGGACTATGGGCTTTAATAAACTTATCGATGCCGATTTTTGCAAAATCGAAGGCTATACGGATTTTTTAAACCAGCCCAGTTCAGATTTTTTTATCAACCGTGCCAATGAAGCGGAGTTATTGCTCAATCAATTTAAGCAACGCCAGCTTTTTTAAGCTCACTTTGGCCTAGGCAAAACGGCCACTTCCTGAGCTTTTACCCCCACCGCCCATACCAACCCCCAATCCTGTTGGCTTGTGCGGTTGGCTAAATGGCTTCGGCTTCGCTTAGACGCCGTTGCGCCTTAATCACCACACAGCAAAAAAAAGGGCCATAAGGCCCTTTTTTTGCTCTGTCAGAATAACGCTTATTCTTTATCGACTTCTTTAATACTGAGCCTGACCCGACCTTGGCGGTCAATCTCAAGGACTTTAACCCTGACAAGATCACCTTCATTCAAACGGTCGCTAACTTTATCCACATGTTCATCAGAAATTTGTGAAATGTGCACCAAGCCATCTTTACCTGGCAAGATGGTGACGAATGCGCCAAAATCCATCAACCTGACGACTTTGCCTTCATAGGTTTTACCCACTTCCACTTCGGCAGTAATTTCTTCAATCAAACGACGGGCTTCTTCGCCAGCGGCTTTATCAACCGAAGCCACCTTAACAATACCGTCGTCGGTCAAATCAACACTAGCGCCAGTTTGTTCGGTGATGCTGCGGATAGTTGCGCCGCCTTTACCGATAACTTCACGAATTTTAGCTGGGTCAATCTTGAAAGTGATGATGCGTGGTGCAAAATCCGACATTTCATCGCGGGTGCTGGCCAAGGCTTTGTTCATTTCACCTAAAATATGCAAACGGCCTTGCTTGGCTTGTTCCAAGGCAGTTTTCATGATTTCTGCGGTAATGCCATCAATTTTGATGTCCATCTGCAGGGCGGTGATGCCGTCAGCCGAGCCTGCGACTTTAAAATCCATATCGCCCAAATGGTCTTCATCACCCATGATGTCTGACAAAACGGCGAAATTGTCGCCTTCTTTGATCAAACCCATCGCAATACCCGCCACAGGTGCAGAAATAGGCACGCCCGCATCCATTAACGCCAAGCTGCTGCCGCAGACTGAGGCCATCGAGCTGGAGCCGTTGGATTCGGTGATTTCAGAAACGACACGGATGGTGTAGGGGAATTCATCCATATTGGGCAATACTGCCGCCACACCGCGTTTCGCCAAACGGCCATGGCCGATTTCACGGCGTTTGGGTGAACCGACAAATCCGGTTTCACCAACGCTGTACGGAGGAAAGTTGTAATGCAACATGAACGGTTCTTTATATTCACCGGCCAAAGCATCAATGATTTGGGCATCGCGTTGGGTGCCCAAAGTCGCAATAACCAACGCCTGGGTTTCACCACGGGTAAACAAGGCTGAACCGTGGGTTCTGGGCAATACGCCGGTACGGATCGTGATAGGGCGGATTTTGTCCAATGGCCTGCCATCAATACGCTTGCCTTCGTTTAAAATAGCGTTACGCACGATGCGGTATTCCAAATTTTCAATAATGCCGCGTATTTCATTTTCAGCATAATTGACTGACAGTTTTTCAACAATGGCATTGCGTATGCCTTTGAGGTGTTCTTGGCGGACTAATTTTTCGGCGATGGTATAGGCCGCTTTAATGTCTTCTTCTACCGCAGAAGTAACCAGTTCAACCAATTCGGCGTTGGTTTCAGGGGCAACCCATTCAACCACACCGCTGCCTGCTTCGGCAGCAAATTCGTTAATGGCGTTAATTGCCGCTTGCATTTGCTCATGGCCAAACAACACGGCGCCGAGCATGACTTCTTCAGACAAGCCTGCGGCTTCTGATTCAACCATTAATACCGCATGGGCAGTACCTGCTACCACCAGGGTCAATTGCGATTCTTTTAAAGCCGATGGCGATGGGTTAAGCAGATATGCGCCGTCTTGATAACCTACACAAGCCGCACCAATTGGGCCGTTAAAAGGCAAGCCCGAAACCGCCAACGCAGCAGAAGCACCCAATAGGGCTGGAATTTCAGGATCAACATCAGGATTCAGAGAAATCACTGTGGCAATAATCTGAACTTCGTTGGTATAGCCTTCAGGGAATAACGGGCGTATAGGACGATCTATCAAACGGGAGGTTAATGTCTCCTGTTCGCTGGGACGACCTTCCCGCTTAAAAAAGCCACCGGGTATTTTCCCCGCAGCATAAGCTTTTTCCTGATAATTAACCGTTAATGGAAAAAAATCACCCCCATTGGCTTCTTTTTTACCAACAACGGTGACTAGCAGTGATGTACCATCGACATCAATTATGACAGCACCGTCGGCTTGACGGGCAATTTCACCAGTTTCTAGCGTAACGAGTTTATCGCCGTACTGAAATTCTTTCCTGACAGGATTCACTATAGGGTTCCTTCGCGTGGAGTTTGTTTGTAGAGACCTTGCATGGCAAGGTCTCGTGTGTGCAGTTTGTTAGTGCCTTTGTTCGCGTCTACGCATTCCATTACAAGCGATCAAGCGGGGTATAACTTATTTACGTAAACCCAAACGCTCAATTAATGAACGATAACGGTTGATATCTTTGTTTTTAAGGTAATCCAGCAACTTACGGCGTTGGTTAACCATGCGCAACAAGCCACGACGGGAATGGTTGTCTTTTTTATGGGCCGCAAAGTGGGGTGTCAAATGCGTGATATGCGCAGTCAACAACGCAACTTGTACTTCAGGTGATCCAGTATCGGTGTCTGATTGGCGATAAGCTTCGACAACCGCTTTTTTTTGTTCAGCAGTAAATGGCATTGATAATCCCTAAGATTAAATTAAAAGTAAAGCCTTATGGCTTTTGGGTACACTGCTTTCCACGTTAGGGTGTAGAAAGCAATATTTATTTGGTAGCGTCACTATAAGTAGCACCGCTACGGGTTGTTCAAATTAAACAATTTTTTCGGGGCTATTTTACCATCCAATAGCTTTTCCCCCAAGCCTAAAAACTGCTTGTCATCATATAGCCTTACCGCACCGGGTTCGGCATCGGCAAAAACAATGGACTGCCCATAATTGATGCTGATGGTTTGGGCTTCGGACAAAAACACCGCGGGCAGGTGGGTTAAAGGGCTATCCACTGGCAACAAACAGGCGTGTAGCCCATCTTCGGACATTGCCTTTAATGCATCTATCGTGTGGGCATCCGCCAACTTAAATTGCCCTGCCGACAGCCGCCTTAATGCGATAACCGTGCCGCAAGTACCTAAGGCATGGCCCAAATCTTCGGCCAAAGAGCGGATATAAGTGCCTTTGGAACAGGCCACTTCCAAGGTTAATTGGCCATCGGCATAGGCCAGCAGCTTAATCTCATCAATACGGATATGCCGGGCCTTACGCTCAATGGTGATGCCTTCCCTCGCCAGTTCATAGAGCTTTTTGCCCTGATGCTTTAAGGCCGAATACATGGGCGGGACTTGTGCTATCGGGCCGGTAAATTGCAGTAAAACCGCTTGTATTTGCGCCAGCGTCAATTCAGGTACGGGCTGGGTGTCTATCACCTGGCCTTCCGAATCGCCCGTGTCGGTCATCACGCCCAGCTGCACCGTAACCAAATAACGCTTGTCATCGTCCAACAGCAATGCCGACACTTTGGTCGCCTCACCAAAACACAAAGGCAACAAGCCCGAAGCGAGCGGGTCCAAACTGCCGGTATGGCCGGCTTTGTTGGCGTTAAACAAGCGACGGACTTCTTGTAAGGCTTGATTGGAAGACACACCTAAGCGTTTGTCCAACAGTAAAATGCCGTGGATGTTAAGGCCGGATTTGCGTTTGCTCATAATAGGAAAACAAGGGGCTGCTAGGCTGCACTAAAGGACTACAGCCAACAATTGGCAGCGTAAACCATCAATGTGCTGCAAGCCTTTATCATTGCTTAATAAAATAGCTTGGCTGGCCATAGCGGTTGCACAAACAATGGCATCAGGCAATTTCAAGCGATAGTGTTGGCGTAATTCAATGGTTTTTTCTTTGATGGCATTATTTAATTCAAAAACATGAATATCATTAATAAATGACATAAGCCAATGCCTTTGTTGAATTGTCAACGCCGGATAAGAACGCAATTCCATTTCGGTAATGATAGAAATACCATACTCTGCAATAGGTAATGGCTCTACTAACACACCTTTTTGCAAATAAATGACTATATTAGTGTCCAGCACATACTTCATTGTGCATCATTCCACTCAGCCCGCATGGCTTGCTGATAGTCCAAACCATCTTCTTGCCAGGCAAGAGTGCCGCTATACTTCATGACATCAATGTCATTAGTCTGGGCATCATTGTCATACATGACTATCACTTTAACGCGTGACGCATGGATAGTATCAGGTAGTTGCAAGTGGATTTCGTGCGATTCGGTGAGGGTGGCTTCTAATTCGATGGCTTGCATGACTTTTTAATCCTCAGAATATTAAATTTATTAGCAAGTTTAAAAATCCCTTGAGGCAGAAAACCTAACAACTCATTTGTGGGTAAACTCATCAACAGTAATACCTGCTTGTTTGAGTATGGCGCGTAACGTACCTTCGGGCATGTCACCCGTATGGTTAGGGATTGTGGTATAACGCTTGGTGTTCGGGTTATACCAGATCTCATGGCTACCCGCTGCTTGCCTATCAAATTTAAAACCTAGCAATAGTAGCCGTTGCACTATATCCCTATAACGAAAGCCACTTAATCGCCCAACGGCTAACCATTTACAATTAATGAATAATCAAATGAATCTTTAAGGGCATTTAGCGGTGACAAATTATCCCGCCCGGATTGTGCCTCCAGTAATTGTTTGGCGACATCGGCGGCTATAGCTAAGGTCTCTGTTAGCGTCTGGCCTTGTGCAACTAAACCTTGAATATCTTCTGATGTCGCTAAATAAAACCCTTCGGGTAGTTTTTCAATATGCAGATTAACCAAATATTCCATTGCTAGCTCCTAAGCTATCACGTTAAATCATTACGCAACATAAGGTGGGGGATGAATTCGCATAAGGATCGCCGACACTTAAGGATACCGCTGGCCTCGGGAGCGCACGGCAACGTCTAAAGCCGTTGCACTCCATCTACGCACTGCATCCCTACGATTCATCCCCCTGCGCAGCCCTAGGCAAATCACTCAATAATTCCGCTACGCGCATACCTTTGTCAAACGAATCATCGTAATAAAACCGTAGGCTGGAGATATGCCGCAAACGCATACGTTTGGCGAGTTCGTGGCGGATCATGGGCGACAGTTCGTTCAGCAGTTTCACATTGGCTTTTTTACCTTGCTCGTCAACATTAAGCACGGTGACGTAGATTTTTGCCACCGCCAAGTCTTTGGTCACGATCACTTCATTGATAGTGATAAAACCTAGCCTGGAGTCGTCGATGTCACGCTGCAAAATGAGCGACAGCTCTTTTTGCATTTGTGACGAAACCCGCGCATTACGACCAAACTCTTTTGCCATAACTTACAGTTCCCGCTTGATTTCTATACGTTCAAAGACTTCGATTTGGTCGCCGGGTTGGACATCGTTGTAATTCTTAACGCCAATACCACATTCCATGCCCATTTTGACTTCTGCGGCATCATCTTTAAAGCGGCGCAACGATTCCAATTGGCCTTCATAGATCACCACGTTATTACGCAACACCCGGATAGGCAAGTTACGTTTCACGAAGCCATCAACCACCATACAACCCGCAATCGCGCCGTATTTGGGTGAACGGAACACATCACGCACTTCGGCAAGGCCAACAATTTGTTCTTTAATGACCGGAGCCAACATGCCGCTGATGGATTTTTTGACTTCATCAATGGCATCGTAAATGACGCTGTAATAATGCAGGTCTATGCCTTTTTCTTCGATCAGTTTTCTGGCGGTGGCATCGGCACGGACGTTAAAGCCCATTAAGATAGCACCCGACGCCAAGGCCAAGTTGGCATCGCCTTCGTTGATGCCGCCTACGCCGCCAAACACGACTTTGACTTCGACTTCGTCGTTGGACAAGGCCACCAATGAGCCGCGTAAGGCTTCCAAACTGCCTTGCACGTCGGTTTTCAGCACCAGATTGACGCTAGCCAATTCGCCTGTCGCCATTTTGGAGAACACTTCGTCCAGTTTGGATGCACGTTGTGCCGCATGTTTGGTGAATTTTTTGCGGTCTTCACGGTGTTTTGCCAAATCTTTGGCAATACGTTCGTTTTGTACCACCAAGAATTCATCCCCAGCATTCGGCGTACCGGACAAACCTAAAATTTCCACGGGCACACAAGGGCCGGCTTCTTTGATGGTTTTGCCATTTTCGTTAAACATGGCGCGGACACGGCCAAATTCATGGCCACATAACACCATCTGGCCGTTTTCGAGCGTACCGCGTTGGATCAATACGGTTGCCACCGCACCACGGCCTTTGTCTAGCCTTGACTCAATCACGATACCGGAAGCTGCGCCTTCGATAGGGGCTTTCAGTTCCAAGATTTCCGTTTGGACAATTAAGGCTTCAATCAAATCATCGATACCTTCACCGGTTTTGGCGGAAATTTTCAGAAACTGCACATCGCCGCCCCATTCTTCCGCCAACACGTTAATCACTGACAACTCTTGCATGACTTTATCGGGATTGGCATCGGGTTTGTCAATTTTGTTGATCGCCACGATAATCGGCACATTCGCAGCCCGAGCATGTTCCACCGCTTCTTTGGTTTGCGGCATCACGCCATCATCAGCCGCTACCACGACAATCACCACGTCGGTGACATCCGCGCCCCTAGCCCGCATTGCGGTAAACGCGGCATGGCCTGGGGTGTCTAGGAACGTCACCGAACCGTGGTCAGTTTTGACTTGGTAAGCGCCGATATGTTGGGTAATACCGCCCGCTTCACCAGCGGCAACACGGGTTTTACGGATATAATCCAGCAACGAGGTTTTGCCGTGGTCAACATGGCCCATGATGGTCACAATTGGCGCACGCGGTTTTTCAACACGGACATCTTCCACTTGTGCTTCGGCGAGCATTTCTTGTTCAAGGTCGTCGTCACTTTGCATAATGGCTTTGTGGCCCATTTCTTCCACCAAAATGACCGCTGTTTCCTGGTCTATGCTTTGGTTGATGGTCGCCATTATACCCAGCTTCATCAAGTGCTTGATGACCATAGCGGCCTTAACACTCATTTTTTGCGCCAAATCCGACACCAAGATCATTTCAGGAATGGTGACTTCTTTAATAATCGGCGCGACCGGCATTTCAAACTGATGTTTGCTGTCCGATTGCACACTTTGGCGTTGTGGCGGCTGTTTGCCTTTTTTCTTGCCGCGCTTGGCATCTTTGCCAGACGGGCGTGCACCACCTTCTTCCTGTTTTTTCCGGTGCAATGTTTCCTGTTTGACCACCGCCATCTGCCTCACTTTATCGGCATTTTTCTTGATCGACTCTTCCAGCCTATGTTCCTTTTCCTGCTGTTTTTTTCTGACTTCTTCAGCTTCTTTGGTTTTGATTGACTTATCCTGCTTAATTTTCTTTTCTTCCTTAATCTTTAAGGCTTCAAACTTGGCTTCAGAGTCTAAATCATCATCCGCATCAAGAACCAATTCAGGCTCAGAAACAATGGCCACTTCCTCAACCTCGGGGCTTATTATTTCAGCCGCTGGTTCGGATGGCACGTCATGGCTAGCCTGCGTCTCGGCAACTATTTGCCCATCAGCAACTTGCGGCGCCTGCCCAGCTTCCACGACCGCCGCTTGTTCTGGCTGTTGCGGTTCCTCCAGGATTGGCTTTGGCAATTCTTCCGGCTTTATTGCGGGCTCAGCCTCAGCGGCTTCAGCACGCTTGATATAGGTCTTCTTTTTCCGCACTTCAACGCTGATCGATTTAGTGGAACTGCCAGGCACACTCGCCTGCTTGATTTCTGTCACTTTGCGGCGTTCTAAAGTCACGCGCTGGGGTGCATTGCTAGGTTCGCCGTCGGCCTTGCCATGGCGCTTACGCAAATGCGCCAGCAATTGCATCTTTTCATCCTCGTTAATCACATCATCAGGGCTGGTCGCAGACAAGCCTGCTTCTTTCAGTTGCCCTAATAACCGTTCCAGCGGGATTTTTACTATCTCCGCCAATTGCCGTACCGTTTTGTCGCTCATCTTTATGCCCCTTACCTACTCGCTATGTGCCTTAAGCAAACCAAGGCTCACGCGCCTTCATAATTAACTTTGCCGCCCGCTCTTCGTTCATTCCTGAAAAATTCAGCAAATCATCAACTGCCTGTTCTGCCAGATCATCCATCGTAATAATACCTTGACTGGCCATATCATAGGCCAAATCGGTGTCCATACCTTCCATATCCAGCAAATCCTGCGCTGGTTTCGCCGTTTCTATTTTCTCTTCGGCGGCAATGGCACTAATCAGCAGGGCATCTTTGGCCCGGCTTCTCAGTTCATTCACCAGGGCTTCATCGAAACCTTCAATTTCCAGCATTTCACTAACTGGTACATAAGCCACTTCTTCGACGGTATTAAAGCCTTCTTCAGCCAGAATCAGGGCAATATCCTCATCAACATCCAATTGGTCAACAAACAGTTGCTTGATTTTATCCACTTCGGCTTCGGCATTTTTTTCCGCTTTAGATGCATCAATAACATTCAGCTCCCAGCCCGTCAACTGGCTGGCCAAGCGGACATTCTGCCCACCCCGGCCTATCGCTTGGGAAAGATTTTCTGAACTAACCGCCAAGTCCATGCTGTGCTTGTCTTCATCGACAACGATGGACTGGATTTCAGCTGGCGACATCGCGTTAATCACAAACTGCGCTTCGCTTGGGTTCCACAGGATAATGTCCACCCGCTCCCCGGCCAACTCGTTAGTGACTGACTGTACCCTGGAGCCCCGCATACCAACGCAAGCGCCAACTGGATCTAAGCGCGGATCATTGCTTTTCACCGCCAATTTAGCCCTGGAACCCGCATCGCGCGCCGCGCCTATCACAGAAATCATACCTTCACCCACTTCAGGCACTTCCAGCCGAAACAAGGCAATCAACAATTCAGGTGCTGTGCGGCTCACAAACAACTGCGGCCCACGGGGTTCAGAACGCACATCTTTCAAATAACCCCGAATACGGTCGCCGATACGAATGGCCTCACGTGGGATCATGTCTTCCTTGGCAATATAGGCTTCCACATGCCCACCCAAATCCAGATAAACGCTGCCTTTTTCGATGCGTTTGACGATACCGGTAATCAGCTCACCCACACGGCTTTGGTAAGCTTCAACAATTTTCCTGCGCTCCGCTTCCCGAACTTTGTGGATGATGACCTGTTTGGCGGTTTGTGCCGCAATACGGCCAAAATCAACGGATTCAATTTCCTCTTCAACCACCTCACCCACTTTGATGCTGGGATTGTCCAACTGGGCAACTTCCAACAGCACTTGCGTCGTTGGGAATTCGACATCACCAATACTGGTTGGGTTGGCATCAACTACATCCCATTGCCTATAGGTCAGGTAATCGCCGGTTTTCCTGTCTATCGCCACACGCGCTTTGATGGGATTGGCGTGACGTTTGATGGTAGCCGCTTCTAATGCTGATTCAATAGCCTGAAAAACGATTTCCTTTTCAATTTCACGCTCATTAGAAAACACCTCAACTACTAACAAAATTTCTTTATTTGCCACTGCGGCCTCCTTTTAAATTAAGTATTCAGGTACCAAACGCGCTTTGCTCATGGCGCTAAACGGTACTTCATAAAACTGTTCACCTTCTTGGAGCGTAACGACTTCACCCTCCACTTTGACAATATGCCCGGTGATTTTTTTGCGGCCATTAATGGCCTTGAATAACGAACAAGTGACCTGGCCGCCGATAAAGCGCTCAAACTGGCTGACCTTAAAAAAAGGCCGGTCAGCGCCCGGGGAAGAAATTTCCAATTGATAGTAGCCAGGAATAGGATCTTCGACATCCAAAACACCACTAATTTGATGGCTGACCTTAGTGCAATCCTCAACTAAAATGCCATTTTCACTATCAATGTAAATTCTTAAGCATCCATGTTTAGGGTGTGGGTTATAGTCAATACCGACACATTCATAACCTAAACCTTCAACAATTGGCTCGATTAAATTGACCAAATGCTCAGGCGCCTGTTTCATGTTTCCTCACTTAAATTTCGCACAAAAAAAAAGAGCCAAAGGCTCTTCCATTAACAATCTAACGAGAGCCCCATAAAAAACCGAAGCCCAGAAAATAAAAAACCCCATAAAGGGGTTCTAAAATATGGTAGCGGGGGCAGGATTTGAACCTACGACCTTCGGGTTATGAGCCCGACGAGCTACCAAGCTGCTCCACCCCGCGATTGATTTAGATATTATAAAGACTTATTGGAAAATAGCAAGTTATTTATAGCCCCTAACACAAACACCAAGATGTTACCCCTTATCAACATCGCCAAATGTTAGCCAATACTCAGCAATTTTTCCAGATTCGACTATAATTTTCATATCAACGTCCGCCATAGCAGATTTATGGACTTGGGCGATTCCCTCAGCACCCAACTGACTTTGGCTAAATAATTTATGATCCCTCTCATTTCGCGGCAACTGATCTACCCCCTGCAAGAAAAGATTTTAAACAGGCCCACGTTTTCTTATTTGGCATCCTTGGAAAAAAGCCAATGGTTTTCACGGGATGATATTGAGTCATTACAACTACAAAAATTACAAACCCTGTTAAAAACCGCCATGGAACACAGCCCCTGGCACGCCGCACGCATTGAACACGCCGGCATTAACCTTGACCAATTAAGTTTTGACGCTTTAAGAAAACTACCCACCATGACCCGGGCAGATGCCCAACAACATGGCCATGAAATGGCTTGGCAAGCTGTGCCTGGCGGTGCTTTTCGTTACACAACTGGCGGCTCTAGCGGATTGCCGCTGATTTTCTACTACGGCAGGGCACGGCAAGCTTCAGATGCGGCAGGCCGTATCCGTGCCAGACGCTGGTGGGGTGTTGACGTGGGCGAACCCGAAGTTTATTTATGGGGCGCACCTGTAGAACTCAATAACACCGACAAAATAAAATCCATCCGTGACGGCCTGTTAAACCAATTGCTGTTAAATGCCTTTGAAATGTCGCCGGAAAAAATGTCCAGCTATTTGGCGGCGATACAAAAATTCAAGCCCCGTTGTATTTACGGCTATGCTAGTAGCGTGGCCTTGCTGGCAAAATATGGGCAGCAAAACAATATCTCTGTGTCCTTGCCCGAGTTAAAAGTCGTTTGTACCACGGGTGAGCCGCTGTACCCTGAGCAACGGCAAATAATTTCAGACTATTTTAATGTACCTGTCTCCAATGAATACGGCAGCCGGGATGCTGGCTTTATTGCCCATGCCAACAGCCACCAACAAATGCTGCTGTTAAGCGAAAGCAATATCCTTGAGGTATTGGATCCGGAAGGCAACCCAGTCCAGCCGGGTGAAACCGGTGAAGCGGTGTTAACCGGATTATGCTCAGAAGCCCAACCGTTCATCCGTTACCGCACTGGCGACATGCTCAAATTATCCGCCGAAGCCGATAAAGATGGCCGCGGCCTCCATGTCATTGAAGCCGTGGTAGGTCGCAGCACCGATTTTCTCATCCATGAAGACGGCTCCATCGTCCATGCCTTGGCGGCCATTTATGTGTTGCGAGAAACCCCAGGTGTAGAGCAGTTCAAAATCATCCAACACGCCGTTAACGATTTTGAAATACTGATTGTCACCAATCTATTCTGGCAGGCGGATGCCTTAAAAGTAATTGAAGAAAAGTTTAAATTGCGCTTTGGCAAAGGCTGCATATCACATATACAACTAGTCGCTGCCATCGCCCCTGAAGCGTCCGGTAAAATGCGGCAAGTCGTTTCTAAAGTGCCTACCCAGTTTTAACCGCCAACTTGTTGTATGCAGGGGCTTTAGCCACAATTATCGTGGCTAAAGCCCCTTATTGCCACCCTATCAGCTGCCAAGCATAGCCAACGCCACTGCCTCAGCCACTTTAATGCCATCCACCGCCGCCGACAAAATCCCGCCTGCGTAACCTGCACCCTCCCCTGCCGGATACAAGCCTTGGGTGTTGATGCTTTGGTAGTGTTCATTGCGCTTGATGCGGATAGGCGCTGAAGTTCGCGTTTCAACGCCAGTTAACACCGCATCGGCCATCGCAAAGCCTTTGATCTTTTTATCAAAGGCGGGCAATGCCTCGCGTATGGCGGTAATGGCATATTCTGGCAAAGCGTCGCTAAGATCACCCAAGCGCACTCCCGGCGTATACGAGGGCAACACCGAGCCAAACGCAAGCGAAGGCTTATTGGCAAGAAAATCCCCCACCAATTGCCCCGGGGCCTGATAGCTTTCACCGCCCAAGGCAAACGCCTGCGCTTCCCAGCGCCGCTGGAAATCAATGCCCGCCAAAGGATGACCCGGATAATCATCTGGGGTGATGCCCACCACAATGGCGCTATTGGCATTCCGTTCATTGCGGGAATATTGGCTCATGCCATTGGTGACCACATGCCCTATTTCAGAAGTTGCCGCTACCACCGTCCCGCCTGGACACATACAAAAACTGTAGACCGAACGGCCATTGCTGCAATGGTGCACCAATTTGTAATCCGCCGCCCCCAACAAAGGATGCCCAGCCTGTTCGCCAAAACGGCAACGGTCAATAAGCGCCTGCGGATGCTCTATACGAAAACCGATTGAAAATGGCTTGGCTTCAATATAAACACCACCCTCATAAAGCATTTTGAAGGTATCACGCGCACTATGCCCTACCGCCAACACCACATGCTGGCTGGCAATGGCTTCACCGTCGGCCAAAACAACACCGCACACCCGCCCCTGTTCGATGAGCAGCTGATCAACCCGGCTCTGGAACCGGATCTCGCCGCCCAGTGACTCAATCGTGGCGCGCATGTGTTCTACCATGCTGACCAACTTAAACGTGCCGATGTGGGGCTTGCTGACGGTCAGGATTTCCGCAGGGGCCCCTGCCTTAACAAATTCGGTCAGCACTTTACGGCCATAATGATGCGGGTCTTTGATTTGGGTATAGAGTTTGCCATCCGAAAACGTGCCCGCCCCACCTTCACCAAACTGGACATTGGACTCGGTGTTGATAATCCCTTTGCGCCATAGCCCAAAGGTGTCCTTAGTGCGCTCCCGCACTTCCTTGCCCCGCTCCAATATAATGGGCCGAAAGCCCATTTGCGCCAAGATCAAACCGGCAAACAAGCCGCAAGGCCCGGTACCGATAACAACAGGCCGCCCCTTGATGGCAGCGGGTGCCTGCGCCACAAACTGATAAGTACAGTCAGGCGTCAAGGAAATATGGGGGTCATTTTTTAAGCGTGTTAAAATTGCGGCTTCATTTTTTATGTCAACATCCAAAGTATACACCAGCTGGATAGCTCCCCGCTTACGGGCATCATGGCCTTGGCGAAAGACCACATAAGTGCTCAGCTCGTCGGCATTAATGCCCAAACGGTTAAGCACGGCGGCCTTGAGCTCAGTTTCAGTGTGTTCTAGCGGGAGTTTAAGTTCGGTGATTCTTAACATTAGATGGTTCCGGTGCCCCTTAAGGGGCCAATAAATACCAAACAAAAAACGCACTATAAGCATAGCGCCGATGTCTGGTTAGGCTTCGTGGTAGTATGGCTGCATTTTACCCCATCAACACCGTTCTTGTTACCCCAAGCCCGGCAAGCGCCTAATGGAACCTAGCCAAAATTTACTAAACCCATAGATTTTCTATAGCAATGGAAACGCTATTTATGAATATAATTAGTCCGCTTGCAAACCAATAAAAAGCGTTCGATATAACAACAACAATTGGCGAACCACTTAACAAATCGAGAGGGATAACCCCATGATCAAACCAAGATTGCTTGTCCTCATGCTTGGCATTGCCGTTTTTAACATCAACCTGGCCCATGCCTCAGAACACCATAGCGGCCATGGCGGCGGAGCAATGGGCGGCGGTGGTGTTACAGCCGCCACCTGCGGCAAACCCCGCCTAAGCAAATTTTTACCGCCCCATTTGGCAACGGTCGCACCTGGCTCAACATTTTCTTTTTTAGTGTTCAACATCAACAAACCCGATCAAGTTGAAGTCACCGTAAAAGGGATAGTCGTTGAAACTGAGGCTGAGTTTAAAGATACTTTTTATAAAATCTCCGGAAAACTGCCCGCTTCCTTAGTCAACACGGCGGCTAGGGTAAACATCCGGGTCAGGGCCAAATCCCCGCATTGCGAAGCCGAAGATGGCTGGCTATTAAAAATAGCCGACAAATAACCCACTTGATCAACTGTGCCAATGCCACTAAGTCGCAGTTGATCATCCCCGACTATCTATCAATTTGTTTGACCAACCATTATGCCTGACAAAAATCCCATCAAAAAATGCGCCGCATTCTGCCTTGCCCTGCGTTTTGATATTAATGAATTGGCAAAAGTGCTGTCAGATACGACGCTGATCAGGATTATCAAAGGCGCATTGCTGATAGAGGATGACAACGCCTGGTCGGTGGTCTTTGGCTATGGCGCGGTAGTGCATTGGAATGTCAGCAACGAAGCCCAGCTTAAGCTCCACCAGCTACTGCTTAGCTACGCGGAAAACCCGTTAACCGTTATTGAAGAGGACAACTTTACTTTCGCGCTAGACTGCCCAAGCACCCGCATCGTTGAAGACCATATCGAAATAGAATCCTCAGACCCCATCCTGATATTTTCCTTATCCCAAGGCATGGCCCAATCAATTAAACTGGCCTCGTTTGAAACTAACGCCATAACCACCATCAACAACACCAGCTACATCCCCCGATCCTTGGCTGAAAATGGCCGTATCCAGCTAAACCGCCACAAAATCGCCAAAATCCGTGGCCAATTGTTTTTAACCAAAAGCGACATCATCTTAAATTATGACTTGCTGGACACACCGGACTTTTTCTGGGAATACCCGGAATACGAAGCCTTTTACGGCATCACCGCAAAATACCTGGAAATTGCCCCGCGCACCGAAGTGCTGTCAAAAAAGCTAGAAACCATCCATGAATTGTTTGAAATGCTGGCCGACGAACAAAAACACCGCCATTCCTCCATACTGGAATGGATCATTATCTGCCTAATCGCCTTTGAAATCGGCATGACGCTATTCGATAAAGTGTTCTAACAAACTATACACCCAGGCTTTCCCATGCTCAGCTACCGCCACGCCTTCCATGCCAGCAATTTTGCCGATGTGTTAAAACACCTCGTTTTGATGCAGCTGCTTGAATACCTCTGCAAAAAAGACAAACCTTGGTGCGGCATAGACACCCACGCAGGCCCAGGCAGCTATACGCTGACCGAAGACTACGCCCTAAAAAACCGTGAATTTGACAACGGCATCGCCAAATTATGGCAACGCAATGACCTACCCGACAGCGTGGCGCGCTATGTGGCACTCATCAAAGATTTTAACGGCACGGCAGACTTAAACCGTTATCCCGGCTCGCCCTTAATCATCAAACACTATTTACGCAGCGCTGACCGCCTGTTTTTATACGAACTGCACCCCACAGAAATCGGCCAGTTACAAGCCACAGTCGGCAGGGACAAACGCATCAAAACCTTCCATGCCGACGGCTTAAAAGGAGCCTTAGGCTTGCTGCCGCCCAAAGAACATCGGGGCGTGGTGCTTATCGACCCCTCTTATGAAATAAAAACCGATTACACCCAGGTGGTGGACACCCTACGGCAACAACACAAACGCTTTGCCACAGGCACTTATGCACTGTGGTATCCGGTGGTGGAACGCCGCCGCAACCAACAACTGGAACTAGCCATTAAAAACTCAGGTCTAAAAAATGTGCAGTTATTTGAATTAGGCATCAAAACCGACAGCGAAGAACACGGCATGACCGCCAGTGGCCTAATCGTAGTCAACCCACCATGGACTTTAGCGGCGGATATGCAGCAAGTCCTGCCTTATTTGGCTGATGTTTTAGGGATAGATGGGGCGGGCAGTTTTAGGATAGAGACTTTGGTTGCGGAATAAGCCCTTTCCAGAGCCAAAAGTTTACGCACAAGGGCTATTAAACATTAAGTTGCACCCAGCTAAAGCCCCCTCTCCCTCAGGGAGAGGGTTGGGGTGAGGGAAATCAAACATTGATTTCTGGGTTTCAGGTGAGTCCTGTATCACCTTTAAGTAATTCATAAAAGCCGCATTAGCCACCCCTGCGTACTATGAAAAACTCAACGATTGGTCATTTGAAGCATACCTAAACCAACACATCCAACGGGCTAGTCACACCTTTGCCCCCCTTGTTCAACACATGGGTATAAATCATCGTGGTGCTGACATCGGCATGGCCCAACAACTCTTGTACAGTACGGATGTCATAACCGCCCTCCAACAAATGGGTGGCGAACGAATGCCGGAAGGTATGCGGCGTGGCGGCCTTAACCAAATCCGCCGCCCGCACGGCTTGCTTAACCGCCCGTTGTATCGCCTGTTCGGTGACATGATGGCGGCGCACTTTGCCGCTATGCGGGTCGGTAGACAATTTAGCCGCCGGAAACACATACTGCTAACTCCAGGCACTAGCGGCATGAGGGTATTTGCGCTCCAACGCGTAAGGCATATATACCTCACCGAAACCCTGCCCAAGGTCAGTCTCATGTAGCCCGCGCACCTTAAGCAAATGCGCTTGCAACGGTGCTACCAACGTCATGGGCAGCATCGTCAGCCGATCCTTAAAACCCTTGCCGTCACGGATCAAAATCTCGCGCCGCGTCAGGTCCACATCTTGCACACGTAAGCGCAAACATTCCAAAATCCGCATCCCGGTCCCATACAACAAACTGGCAACCAGCCAATTAGTCCCGCTGAGCCTAGCTAAAATAGCCTGAACTTCATCGCGGTTTAACACTATCGGCAAGCGCTTGGGCACTTTCGCTTGCTCGACATTATCCAGCCCCGGCAATTCGACTTCCAACACCTCTTTGTAAAGGAACAACAAAGCACTCTTCGCCTGATTTTGCGTAGAGGCCGCAACCTGCCCCTCCACCGCCAAATGCGTTAAAAACTGCCCAACCTCCGCCGCGCCCATATCACGCGGATGCTTATTATCATGATACAAAATAAAGCGCCTAATCCAGTCTGTATACGCTTGCTCAGTGCGGATACTGTAATGCTTCAAACGGATTTTTCCGCGTACTTGGTCGAGTAATTTCTGTAAAAATGTAGGGTTATTTTTTGATGGGTCTTGCATTTATTTTAGGCTGGACTAGAATCTGACATGTAAATGATTTGAAAATGATTTTACATTTTAAAAACGTTTAGACAAATGAATGACGTAATGTTTTGCGTCGAATAGGATGTCTAATTATAGTTAGGCTTTCGCTGTCGGAGCAATTCCTTCCTCGTGTCTTCTTCATGAGGCGTAACCATATAAAAAAGAGAGAAAAAATGCCTCCTAGCTGCTCACAATACCCCTTGCTTCGTCCACGGCTAGTTGCGATTGCGCAAGATGCCTATCTTACACCCACGACACCGTTTTCAGACGACATCAATCTTCCAGGAATCGCCGCACCAAAATACGGGCAAGATATTACTAGTGCTTTCGGTCGAATAGCACCCAAAAAACAGGATGTTGGAAGCACACCAGCGGTGCTAAAGCCCAAAATGAGAAAATTGCTATCGATCTTTGCGAGCGGCGACACGAGCGGAATGGCTAAGAGATTGTTTGATGCTTTTTTGACAGACACATGTAGATTGGTTACCTACTTCGATGATGCCTCTCTCAATGCTGCCGCGAATTCCCATCCGAACATAAATTACTTTTGCGATGTAGCCCTTTCTGCTCCGAACTCGGTCAATAAAACTATCGGAAAAACCCGCATTCACCAAGCACTTCAAAAAGCCAATTGGGACATTACGAAGATGTACATGCCTACTGGTCTCGGAGTGCCAGCTTTCAATCTGGGCAATAAGGTATTTTCTACCGAAGATTTCAACAACGGACTGGGTCTCATGATCCATGGTGTGCAATACGTCTATGTAGTAGCAACGCACTATAACTACGACAAGGCAGCTAAGAAATATTGCATTACGCTAAAGTTCATCTTTTATGACGTTTTTGGGTTGGATGACGATGATCTCAATGAATTCGGAGCACCGTCAGATTCCATCTTTTCATCGAACGCAGCCATCGGAATTACCGCATGGTGGCAACTGCAACATCAGCATGGCTACACCCCCCTAGTAACGCGAATTATCTTGGAGAGAACCTATGAAGCTCCAACAGAATGAGGTTGCTGGCTACAAACTACCCAAACTCGGACTTTCTACTTGTGTTTTAGGTCTCGTGCTTTGCCCGTTGGCTTATATCTCAATCGGTGCGCTTACTGGATTTGCCCCCGCGTTCTCATTTCTAACGTTACCCCCACTGCTTGCGAGTACCAGTTATCTCCTTTTTCGGTTTCTCTCGAAACTAGGGCGGGGTTCTTCAAGTAAGTTGCTCGTGACGGTAGAGATTGTCAGTTGGATTCTGACCATTGCATTTCTCATCGTAGTTTCAAATTTCACACTGTTGAGTGAATTTGAACGAATCGGATTATTCTGTACGCTGTTTCTGCTCTCTACCTTGGTTTCGTTGCCAATTGCACTAATTTGCCAAACAGCCTTAGAGGAAAGGCTGAGACAGTTGCCAAATACTGTTGCCATACTCTTGCTGCTGGTTGTTCTGCTGATAGCAGTAGTTATAGCGACTGTTTATCTCCTTCGAATGCCGACATTTCCTTAAATAACCTAAGTGCAATACTAAGGAATCTGGTATGAGCGCATCAATCGAGTTGCCACGCCTAACTCAACGTTCCAGCGGAGCTTCGCTTACGCTTCGCCCGCTGAACTTTGCGTTAGAGCTTTCCAAGAGGTAACACATGGAATCAACAATAACTGGGGTCAGAGTAAACTTAAATGTCTAACTCAACGTTCCAGCGGAAATAACTGCGCAAACGGGGTCACGCAAACGGGTTCAGGCCTTACGTTTGACACAAAACAACGCAAACGGGGTCAGGCCTTACGTTTGACACAAAATAAAAGAATTTCTCGTTCCCAAGCCCTGCTTCACTGCCATTAAGCCAGCCAGATAGTCGGGCACATGCTTTTCGTGCCCGACATTTCAATGTACGGACTCGGCAATGGCTTCGGATAAATCCAATGGCAATGTGAATTCGGATACCCAAATATGGCATTGATTTGTGGTTTTGCCGCTGCCGTTTTATCATTGGATACTGCTTGAATTAAATACAGAGACAGGCGAAGTTGTTCAAATAGCAACAGGGATAGCGGCTATAGACGCGGCGGCAGGTATCGTTTTAGTTTTTTTAGCGGGGGTTTAGCTGCCCAAAGCACAATAGACATGCCCCCTGTTACAATAATTGCTAACTTTCAGATAAGACTATTTTAAGATAAATGGTAATAATCAAATGAACATTGAAGCAATCCGTAATGAAGCACTTTCCCTCCCTCTTCAAGAAAGTGCGCACTTGGCTGAGCAATTATTGTCTAGTCTTGATGCTCTATCAGAAGCCGAAATTGAACATCTTTGGTTTCAAGAAGCAGCACTTCGCGCTAGTGAACTTGACCAAGGATTAGTTCAGCGCATCTCTAGTGATGTAGTGCTCCGAGAAGCTCATGCGCTTCTCAAGTGAATTATTTTTTTAATCCAACGGCACGTGCAGAACTTCTTGAGCATGTGGCTTATTATGAATCCCGTCAGGAAGGTCTTGGTAAGCGTTACCTCACTGCTTTTATTTCTTCAATGGCAAAGGTTTGTGAAACTCCAAATCGTTATAAGGTTGAGTTTCCTCCCGCTATTCGCCGTTACCGGGTTATAGGCTTTCCGTACAACATTCTTTATCGGCTTGTCGATGTTTGTCAACATAATTGTCGCAAAAAGTTAAGCTACTTTCTTCAATTTTTCTTTAGTGATTTGATCAGGATTAAGTGCTGCATCACCGACAGGTGTCCAATCACGAATGTCTCCAGACCATCTTTTTGGGTTTTTAGCCTTAGCATGGGTATAAACGATTGAACGCTTGGCAAGAATATCTTTGTCCTCCCCTCTATGACGTTGAGATGGCGTGACATACTGTATCTTGCTGTGCTGATGTTCGTTGTTATACCAGTGCATAAACTTTTGCACCCATTGCCTCTTCATCTAAAGTGGAAAACCCTTTAGAAGGCCATGTCGGGCCGTATTTTAAAGTTCTAAAAAATGATTCAACATACGCATTATCATCACTGACTCGTGGACGGCTAAAGGAGGTTGTCACGCCAAGATTTTCCAGTTTAGCGCGTAAAGTAAATGATTTCATTGGACTACCATTATCGCTATGTAAAACCGGCTTTTGGTCATGTAAGTGTTCACGCCATATGGCTTTTTCAAACAGATCGGCAGCCAAGTCGCCCGACTCAGATTCATGCACATCCCATATGATGCTGTAACGGCTATAGATGTCCTCAACCATATAGAGATAAAATTATGCTCAGTTCGTTATTATGCTGAGTAAATATCGGGAGCCGACAGCGCACCTGGCTTTCCACGCTGCCGACTTTGCATAATTTTAAAGGTTCTCCAAGAACTTTAAAAGGTCATCCGATGGGTGGTAGCGCACTTGCCCAATCTCTGGTGGTAGTGCTATGGTAGCCAGCGCCCGCTCCTTCATGGATAGATCTGCCTCAATGTAACCGTGAGTGGTCACAGGGCTTTCATGACCCAGCCATAAAGCAATGATAGTGATGTCTACACCAGCTTGCAGTAAGTGCATGGCCGTAGTATGACGTAAAGTATGCGGCGTTACGCAACGACCTTGCAACTGTGGGCATTGGTTCGCCGCCAGATTGACTGCCAGGGCAATCCGTTCGGCTACATTTGAGCGCGTCATGGGTAAGCCTTGACGAGTCGGCACTAAAGCTTGTTCAGGCTTCAAATTGGCGAATACCAGCCACTGCCGTATTTTGGCGGCGGTCTCTTTCCATAGAGGTACAGTCCGTTGTTTGCGGCCCTTACCATGCAGGCGCACAGAAGGTGATACGGCTAGTTCAACATCGGCCACCCGAATACCAATCAATTCCGATACTCGAGCGCCGGTGTTATAAAGCAGTGTTAACAAAATACGATCCCGACAGCCGCACCAGGTTTGTTTATCGGGCGCGTCCAGCAAAGCTTGCATTTCCTCACGCGACAGGAAGCCCAGCAGTGGTTTTTCAAAGCGCTTCATCGGAATTGCCTGAATCTGCTGGGTCAGTAGCAAGGCTTCCGGGCATTGCAAAGCCACATAATGGGCAAAAGCCCGTATGGTCGCCAAACGGGCATTACGAGTTCTCACCGTGTTGTGGCGTTCGGATTCAAGGTATGCCAAGAACTTGAGTATCAAGCACACATCAAAGTCGATTAGAGCAAGTTTGGTAGGTGGCCTACCTATTTCACGTTCGGCATAACACAAGAGCATTCGGAAGGTATCACGGTAAGCTGCGATTGTTCTGGGACTTGCATTTTTCTGTTGTAGTAATCGTTCAGTAAAAAAGCGCTGAACCAACGCGGCAAATTCAGCTGGATTAGTCAGCAGGCTATTCATGACTGACCTCCTGCGCGTATCGTTGGAAACGTTCGGCAGCGATGGACATCAATTCCGGAATACCGGTGAAATACCAATAGGTATCGCTGACCCGCGCGTGTCCGACATAAGTTGATAACGCAAGCACAGCATGGTCAACATCAATGCCCTGTTGGTAAAATCTCAACAGGCTACGGACAATGAAAGTGTGCCGCAAATCATGCAGTCGGTGATGTACATAATCGCCACGGGGTTTCCAGCCAAGTTGTCGGCAAATCGAATGTAAGGTATACAGGATGTTTGCCCGCTTAACCGGCTGACCTTCGTCGGACAAAAAAAACCGATTGCAGACGGGATGAGATAGGATCTGATCACGTAACTGGGCGTAGTCTTTTAGCGATTGGGTGGTGCTCGGATGCAGTGGCACCCAGCGGCTCTTAAGAAACTTGGCGTCATGGATACAGAGCACACCGGCATCAAGATCAACATCGTTACGGGTTAGCGAGGTCGCTTCTGAAATGCGCAGCCCGCTTGAGGCCAGTAGTCCGAAAATAGTGCGGCAGGTGGCGGGACGTAAGCCGTGTCGGGATACGAGCTTATCGGTTGCATTGAGGAGTGCAATTAGTTCGGCTTCAGTATAGATATGCGGAATAAGTCGTCGGTGGGCCGATCCAAACAATCCTGATGGGGGAATCTCCGTGAACGGATCAAGCCGCTGGCAGAATCGGGCAAATCCGCGTAAAACTTCAATGCGCCGCGCTCGGGTGATGGGATGATCCCGTTTTGAATCTTGAGCCCATTGCATGGCAAGGGCCATCGTCAGGCTTTGCTGATCGCCGCTGGCATCAGCAAAGCGGGCGAAGCCTTTTAGGACGGTTTCATCAATAGTCAGTTTATAACCAAGGCTATGTCGTTGGGCTAAGTACGCCTCAACCCGTAACAGCCAAAAATTAGAGGCGTTCATGAGGAACTCCCCGGCCAAGGTAACGCCACAGCCCGTAAGCGTTCAAAATCGACTCGGGCATAGGCCTTTGCAGTATCAAGGCTTTGATGCCTCAGCAAGTCTGCAATTTCCTTGATGGACGCGCCCGCCTTTTGTAAACGTGTCGCGGTGGTTGAGCGTAGAACATGAGTATTACAAAATTGATTGCGCAGACCACAACGAACAAACGCACGATTCATTGCATTACGAATGGCGGGTACAGATAACGGCTGATCAAAAGGGGCTCTATGCCTGACAAACAGAATTCGGCTTAATGTCAGCGGTCGGCCATTAAACAGATAGTGTGCGATAGCTTGCCCCGTGGATACAGGGAGTGGCAATTGCTGCACGCGTTTACTCTTATTGCTGCTGATGGTTAGCGTTGCGTTCCGCCAGTCAACGGAATCTAGCTTTAAATAGGTCACCTCGTGACCACGCAACCCAATATCCAACAAGCAACGGGCGATGGCATAATCGCGCATACCGACTGGATCGGCGTAATCGAACACCTTTAAAAAGGCATCGACTTGGGCATCGGACAGTACCTTTGGCAAGGTTGTAGGTGACCAGGAGGCAATCTTTGGTATAAAGGCTGACAATGCCGAGACGGGGTGGCCTTGCAAAGCACAGAAACGAAAGTAGCTGCGCAAACTGGCACCAACAACTGCCAGTGATGCTGGTCGCCATTTCAAAGCCATGTGTTGAAAAAAGGCCTCAATATCAACGCCCGAAATTTGCGCGACAACAGGCGCCTCTGAGCAAAACCGATGACTAAGAAACGCACCAACATGCTGGCAACGGTTCACACAGGTCTGCGGTGACATACCGCAAATATTCAGCAGGTAATCAGTAAATCGTTCAAGTTCCGCTTCTATTGGACTTTTGGTGATGACTGAATATGGTTGTGGCAAAAAAGCGAGTAAATGCTTTAGCGCGGCCCTGTCCATTTTAATGGGGTCCCTAGACGTGGCGGAAGATAACAAAAGCAGGTCATGAAGGTAGCGGTGAATGACCGCCTGATTAATGCTTTGCAATTCCACATCTTCGGCATTTAGCCAGCAACCGAAATGAATTACACAATTAACATAACGCTCAATGGTGAACCGTGCATAGTGCTGGGCATTTAATGCCTCAACATAGGCGACGGCAATGCTGCCGAGCGGATTATCGACAAGCGAATCCAGATGGGTAAGATCCGCCAGATGGGTTTCAGTAAACATGGTTTTATTCCTGTAGTAAGTAAAGAACCTACAGGAAACCACCAAATTATTATGTTGAGCTAAAATAAGTCATGTGGTTCTGGAAACCGCACCGTTATGCGGCTTTTCCGTTGACTACAGGCGAACTCAGCATAATAACGAACTGAGCATAATTTTTGTTGAACTAAACCGCTGACGCGGTGGCAGTTCCCCTCAGCATTTCGGTTAATGACTCTGTTGGGTTGACTCAAAAAAACGGTTACCTTGGAAATCAGGGAATGTTCCCTGTTTTTCCGAGGAGATCATCATGACCCCG